>DATHRM010000412.1:0-7981 GCA_035465295.1 Woeseiaceae bacterium
ACAACTCCGCCGGCATCGGTTCCACCACGGCGGTCTTCAGACATGGCGCCAACGGTCAGATAGGCACTGAATTCGTCCTGCCCTTCGTAGTACAGCCTTGGGCGCGCCGAGATGCGCTCATAACCGGGCATGTCGATCCAGTCGTCGTCGTCCAGGTCCTGTTGTGACTGTCGATTGTAATTGGCAAGCATCGAGCCGCTCCAACCGCTGCCGAGGGTGCTTTCGGCGTAAGCTGAGAGGTCCTGCGCATCCCGTGTGGTCGTGTTTAGGATGACTTCACCAGTCGCATTCGCACCTGGTCGCCTGGAGACCAGGTTGATCACACCCCCCAATGATTGCCCGCCGTAGAGTGCCGACGCAGATCCCTTGATTATTTCGACCTGGCCGAGGTCGCTGGGCGGGACTTGCAACAACCCGAGAGACGATGCCTGGCCGCCATACAGCGGTAATCCGTCGGCCAGTAATTGCGTATAGCGTCCGCGCATTCCGTAGATTCGCACATTTGCCGAACCGAGAGCTGGCGACGTAACCTGCACTCGCAGGCCGCCCGTCTCGTTCAGCATCATTGAGATATTCCCCGGCCGCATCAGCATCTTTTCCTCGATCTCTTCCTGCGACAGCACCTCGACGCGTATCGGCTCGTCCTGGACACGGCGTCGCGACCGCGTCGCCTGGACGATGATTTCGTCTACTTCCTCGGCGCGATCATGATGCGTATGTCCATCATGCTGGTCTGCGGCCCCGTGCGCACTTGCAAGCAAGATCAGAGAAAAAAAAGCGGAAATCAGCATTCGGTAGCACATTAATCAAATACTCTTTCCTGCTGTCGAAAAGTAGCTAGGCGCCGATGCAAGGTGAAGCCGACCAGACCTTGGAAACGTTAATTTCCGCTTTTGGTCAGCAGCGGTCATCCAGACCCATTCTAGCGCAATGGCAGCTCTGCGGTGGAAAGCGGACATTCAGTTGACCTGGAAAAGCTGGATTTGAATGGCCGCTAGCAGCAAGGAGTGGACGGTGTCGATCTGTTGCTCCCATTCCTGTATACACTATCGTTCGTTTGGATAGTGTCGAAAGCTGAATGACTGTCGAGCAGTTCATTGCGTTCAACGCCGCACTGCTTGCGGCTATCGCCAGCCCCGGCCCAGCGCTGCTCATTGCTGTGCGAACAACATTAGTTAACGGGCGCGTTGCCGGTATTTTAACGGGCTTCGGGCTCGCCTCTATGGCAGCGCTGTGGACGCTGATGGCTCTACTCGGCTTGCACGTTCTGTTCGATCTGTTCCCTTGGGCATATCTTACGGCAAAAACCCTGGGCGCAGCCTATCTGCTTCTGATTGCATACAGAACCTGGAATCGCGCCGGGGAAGAAGTCAACGCACGACCGCTAACCGCCACGTATGCGTTTCGCCGGGGTTTTCTTATCAATCTTTTCAACCCCAAGTCGGTGCTCTTCGCAGCCGCTGTTCTGATCGTCATCTTTCCGGCGGAAATGAGTGCTATCGACAATACGCTGGTGGTCTTGAATCATTTGATAGTGGAGCTGCTCTTCTACACGATACTTGCATATGGAATGACCTCGAGTGCGGTCAGGAACCGATATCTGGGGGGCAAGCTCTACATCGATCGCACGGCGTCCATAGTCCTTGGGGCACTGGGGCTGCGGTTATTTCTCAATCGTTAGCAAAGCTGGAGTGACGTAACCCGGGTACAAGTGAATGCGTTGGCGGTTATTGGACCGCGAGCAGTCGTTTGATGCCGACGAAATCGACCTGTTAACCGCTAAAGAAGAAGCCGTGGCGCGCCAGGTTTCCGGGCGTTTCCCGGTAACGCTGTTGCACCGGTCGTTCTCGAATTCCGGATACATCGACCCGAGCGCGGCACTCGCGATCATTGAAATGATCGAGTTGCCAATTCGGCACAGAACGGGCAGCGGGGTTAGCCTGCACTAAGAAAGTCGCACAAGAAGGTCCTTAAAAGATTGGACTATTTCGCCGGCGCCATTCTGTAACAAGTTGTAACGACGCCTGACTCGCAACAGTTCCCTCACTATATTCAACGATTGCCACGTACACTCGACGATTCAATTTGCTTGACACTTTTGGCTCGCTTTTTTCAAAAGGAACCTCGATGAATTTCCTGCGCCGATCTGCCGTCGTTTTCCTCTCGTTTGTCTCCGTTTCCGCTTACGGGCAGGACAAGCCGAATATCCTCGTAATCTGGGGCGACGATATCGGCTGGTCAAACCTGAGTTCCTATAATCATGCCGTCATGGGCTATGGCACGCCCAATATTGATCGAATTGCGGAAGAGGGGGTGCTCTTTACCGACCACTACGCGCAGCCCTCGTGTACGGCAGGGCGGGCTGCCTTCATCACGGGCCAGTACCCAATTCGCTCCGGCATGACGACGGTGGGTCAACCCGGTTCCCCGCTTGGCCTGCAGGCCGAATCCCCGACCCTTGCCGAGATTCTGAAGACCGAAGGCTACCGTACCGGGCAGTTCGGGAAAAACCACCTCGGAGATCGTAACGAGCACCTGCCGACGGCTCACGGATTCGATGAGTTCTTCGGCAATCTTTATCACCTCAACACACAGGAAGAGGCCGAGCAGCGCGACTACCAGAATTTCGCTGCCGCTTTTTCGGGTGACCTCGAGAAATACGAGGCGAGGTTCGGCACTCGAGGCGTCATTCATTCATTTGCCACCGATCAACGCGACCGGACCAAGGATCCCCGCTTCGGCGAGGTTGGACGCCAGGTGATCGAGGATACCGGGCCGTTGACCCAGGAGCGTATGAAGAACTTCGACGCCGAAGAAGTCATTCCGAAGGCGATTCGCTTCATGGAGGAGGCGCAGGAAGCCGACGAGCCATTCTTCGTATGGCTCAATACGAGTCGCATGCACCTGTACACACGTATCGACGACGAGTGGCTACGGGAAGTCGAGCAGTATACGAGCGAATCCGATTACCACGGAGCCGGCATGCTTCAGCACGACAGGGACATCGGCATCGTGCTCGATGCGCTCGACGAAATGGGGCTGGCTGAAAACACGATCGTTGTTTACTCCACCGATAACGGCCCGGAGCATTCGTCGTGGCCGCACGGGGCGACCACACCGTTTCGGGGCGAAAAAATGACCACCTATGAAGGTGGCGTGCGCGTGCCGCTGCTGGCACGCTGGCCGGGGCAGATCCCGGCGGGCATGAAGCTCAACGGCATTCAGGCTCACCAGGACCTGTTCACGACGCTGGCTTCCGCTGCGGGCGTTGAAGACGTTGCGGAATACGTCAGAAAGGAAATGGATCAGTACATCGACGGTATCGACAATCTCGATTACTGGCTCGGGCAGGCCGATGAATCATCGCGGAATCACATATTCCACTATTACGAGAGCAAGTTAACCGCCGTGCGCATGGGCCCGTGGAAATTTCACTTTTCCACCAAGGAAGACTATTACGCCAACCTCGTGCCGAGAACGGTTCCGCTGGTTTTCAACATTCGCATGGATCCGTACGAGAGTTACGATTCTCCGGATTCGTACGGACACCTGATGCAGAAAGTCTCGTGGCTGATTCAGCCGATGGGCGTGCTCATGCAGCAGCACCTCGAATCATTGGTCGAGTATCCACCGGTACAGGGCGGGTCGAGCTTCGACATGTCGAACGTCGTCGAGGACTTCATAAACACGGCGCGACAATAGCACTGCGCCACCGGCTGACGGTCGCGCCTGGCTAGTCGTGTTCGACGAAAATCAGTTCGTCAGTAGCAAAACCCAGGTCGCTTGCATGCGCTATTAGCCCCTGTAGCACATCCGGGTCCATCGTCTGCGTGCGGCTGAGAATCCACAGGTATGAGCGATCGGGCCCGGCCACCATCGAGTACTCGTAACCGTCTTTGTCCAGCTCGATGATGTTGTAACCGCCGTAGAACGGGCCGAAGAACGACACCTTGAGCTGCCCCACGTCTTCCTCGCCGACGAAGTAGGCCTTGCCCTCGGCCGCCTCCCACTCCTGGTCCTCGACGTTGTAGCCGCGGTTGATGACGTTCACGCCGCCGTCATCGCGCAGGCTGTAGGTCGCCGTGACGTTCGATAGGCCGCGCTCGAATTTGTGGTCGAGGCGCGCGATCTCGTACCAGGTGCCGAGGTAACGGTTGAGGTCGAAACCGGTCACGACGTTCACGCCGTCGGGCGCGCCGGTGCAGGCCGTTATGGACACGGCAAGGATGGCCAGCAGGGCCTTGGCTCCAGCCCGGTAAACGACATTCATATTTCGGGTCACTCGCGGCGCTCCTGTCGTGCGAAACTATATCAGCAGGAATACAGCGAGGCAGCAAATGAGTCACGAAGAACACCACAGAGTGCACCGGGTCGGGTGGCTGCGAGCGGCCGTGCTCGGCGCAAACGACGGCATCGTGTCCACGGCCAGTCTTATCATCGGTGTCGCGGCTGCACATACGACGCAGGAGAATATTCTGCTCGCAGGCGCGGCCGGCCTCGTCGCCGGCGCCATGTCGATGGCTGCGGGCGAGTACGTATCGGTCAGTTCGCAGGCCGATACCGAGCGTGCGGACCTCGAGATCGAAAAACGCGCGCTCGAGCAGAACTACGACCTCGAAAAAGACGAACTTGCGGGCATTTACGTCAAGCGCGGTCTCGAGCCCGAGCTGGCGGAAGAGGTTGCCCACCAGCTCATGGAGCACGATGCGCTCGCCGCGCACGCAAGGGACGAGATCGGTATTTCACACAAGGTAAGCGCCCGGCCCGTGCAGGCGGCCTGGTCGTCTGCAGCCACCTTCACGGTAGGTGCCGCGCTGCCGTTGATCGTCGCCTGGCTGGTTACGGGCGCGAGCCAGATCTGGGCCGTGGCTGTCTCGTCGTTGTTCTTCCTGGCTTTTCTCGGCGGTCTCGCCGCCCGGGCGGGCGGCGCACCGATCCTCATTGGCGCGGTGCGGGTCACGTTCTGGGGGGCGCTCGCGATGGCGCTCACGGCACAGGTCGGCCGGGTATTCGGCATCGCTGCCTGACCGGTCAATCCGGGCCTGGGCCGTCCGCTTCGCCGAGTGGCGGCAGCAAATCCTCGAGGAAGAACGCGGCGAGCGATGAGCGACCGGCAAGTCCCGATTTGCGGTACACGGCACGCGCCTGCTCGCGGATCGTTCGTTCGCTCGTCTGCCGCAGGGCGGCTATTTCCTTGTGGCTCAGCCCCTTCAGCAGCATCAGCCCGATCTCGGTTTCCGCTCGGGTCAGTTGCCATTCCGCAAACTGGGCCTCGATCGCGCTGCCCAGGCCGCGGATGAGTTCGCGGTTCTGTTCCTGCCACCGCCCTGCCTGCTTGCGCGCCGCGGCCAGGTCGGTACGGGTACGGTCGAACCGTCGCCACAGCAGCATCATGCCGCTGACCGCGGCCAGCAGCACCAGGAGTTCCACCGTCACGTGGCGCCAGTCGGCGCCCTCGCCGTAATCCACGGCAAGATCCCAGGCGATCAGGGTCGCGATGAGCGCGAACAGGGCGATGATGAGCCAGTGAGGCCGGCGCTCGTGTATGTCATCCGACATAGATAGCGTAGTTCCCGGGTAACCATGACGGCGTAGGTCGAATGACGAATTGTAGCACTGCGGCCAGGCGTTCAGATTTGAGCCTCATTCCACGGGGAGCGCGAACATGAGTGTCAATAACGATACCGTCAAGGTCTGGGATCCGCTGGTGCGCATCGGCCACTGGATACTGGTTGCGGGCTTTTTCACCGCGTACTTCACGGAGGAGGAGCTGCTCACGCAGCATACCTGGGCCGGCTATGTCGTTGCGGGCGTCGTGCTGCTGCGCATCGTGTGGGGATTCATCGGCAGCGAACACGCCCGGTTCCGGGACTTCGTGCGGGCGCCCGGCGAAACGCTGAGGTACCTCGGAGAAATCGCGACGAACAGGGCGAAGCGCTTCATCGGCCACAACCCCGCCGGCGGAGCCATGGTTGTGGCGTTGTTGCTGAGCCTCGTCGTGACGACCTGGTCCGGCCTCGAGATCTACGCCATCGAGGAGAATGCGGGGCCGCTCGCCGGCCTTTACGGTGCCACCGGCCCGCAGCTGCCGTCGCTTGTCGCAACCGCGCATGCGAGCGACGACGACCGCGGTGACGAGCGGGAGCGCGCCGAGGAATTCTGGGAGGAGGTCCACGAAGTCGCCGCGAACCTGACGCTGCTGCTGGTGCTGCTGCACGTTGCCGGCGTCGTGATCGCAAGCCGCGCACACCATGAGAACCTCGTCAAGGCAATGCTGACCGGCCGCAAGCGTCGCGACGCCAGCCCTGTGCGAGACTGACGTGCCCGCGGATTCTCAGGCATCGAGCTGGCGTTCGATCTCGATCGCCAGCTCGATCTGTTCCAGTTCTTTGTCGATCTCCTGGATGCGCCGGGCCAGCTCTTTGATCCTTGGCATCGCGAACTGCTGCGAACCGGTGTGGTCCGCCCTGACCTCGTCGAGTTCGGCTTGCGCCGCCTCCCGCTCGCGCTCGAGTTCGGCACGGCGGTCGCTGCCCGGTGTGAACGTATTTTCGTCGCTGGATGGCACGCAGATCCTCCATGGGGCCCAGCCGTCACGATAACGGATTTCTGCCGCGAGTACAGGTCACGCGGCGCAGACAGGGTGCTGCCGGCGCGGCAATCGGCGCCAAAACCTGCCAGAATATCCATGGAAGGGGGGGATATGTCGTTACTCGCGGAACTGAGGCGCCGAAACGTATTCCGGGTGGCCGTTGCCTACCTGGTCGGCGCGTGGGTATTGCTGCAGGTGGTCGACGTGCTGTTTCCCGCGCTGCGCCTTCCGGAATGGACGATCACGCTCGTAGCCGTGCTCCTGGCGCTCGGCTTCGTGCCCGCCCTGATCGGGGCCTGGGTATTCGAGCTCACCCCCGAGGGGCTGCGACGCGAATCCGAGGTGGAACGCTCCGCATCGATAACGCGGGATACCGGCCGCAAACTGAACATCGCGACGATCGTGATGGTGCTGATCGGCGTCGGCGTGCTGGCTGTCGACCGCTACCTGCCGGAGCAGGCCGGTTCGCCGGCCGGCCCGGCCGCGACCACGGACGCCGTACCGGTCATCGCGATACTGCCGTTCCAGGCCACGGGCTCCGACGACGGCGGATTCCTTGCGTCCGGCCTGCATGACGACCTGCTCACGAAATTGCACAAGCTCGGCGCATTTCGCGTGCTGTCACGGACGTCGGTGATGGAGTACGCGGACACGACCAAGAAAATGCGCGAAATCGGCGCCGAACTCGGCGCAAGCCATATCCTCGAGGGTGGGGTCCAGGCAATGGGAAACCGGGTCCGTATCAATGCGCAGCTCATCGATGCGACGACCGACGAGCACCTGTGGGCGGACATCTACGATGACGAACTCACGGCGGCCAATCTGTTCGACGTGCAGGCCAAACTCGCGACAGCCATCGCGGAGCAGCTTCAACGCACGCTGAGTCCGGAAGACCGGACAGTCCTCGACGAGGTGCCGACCGAAAATACGCGCGCCTATAACCTGTATCTGCGGGCGCTCGACGTACTGGGTCGCGAGGGCCTGTTCAACAACCGTCGCGCTGTAAAGTTGCTCGAGGAAGCCGTCGCCGTCGACCCCTCATTCGCCCTCGCCTGGGCGCGGCTGTCCGAAGCCCGCGCGCGAATGGCGAGAGCACTCGACGATTCGGATCTTCGCGAGGCCGCGCTGAGCGCGCTGGCCGAGGCGCGTGCCCTGAAACCCGACTTGCTGGAGGCGGAGATCGCGTGGGCGGTGTACCTGTACCATGGCCAGTTCGAATACGCGAAGGCGTTGGCGGCGCTCGAATCGCTCGGCGAACGCGGTGAGCGAAATCCCGATGTACTGCAGCTGAAGGCTTGGTTATACCGGCGGCTCGGGCGCTACGAACAGGCCTATGACACGATGCTGGCATCGTACGAGCTCGACCCGCGCGATGCTGCCACCGTCGGC
>DATHRM010000413.1:0-9472 GCA_035465295.1 Woeseiaceae bacterium
CGCCGACGGCGCCGCCTTCGACCGCCGTCCCGTCGCCACCTACTCGATCGTCGCTCGCGACCCGGCGACCGGCGAGCTCGGCGTGGCCGTCCAGTCCCACTGGTTCAGCGTCGGGCCGATCGTGCCGTTCGCGGAGGCCGGCGTCGGCGCGGTCGCCACGCAGTCGTTCGTCGATCCCTCGTATGGCCCGCTCGGCCTCGAACTCATGAAAGCGGGCCGTCCGGCGCCCGACGCCCTGGCCGGGCTGGTTCGCGCCGACGCGAACCCGGAGGTGCGGCAGGTCGCGATGATCGACGCCGAGGGTCGCGTGGCGGCCCACACCGGCGAGAACGCGATCATCGCCGCGGGTCACCAGGTGGGTGAGAACTACAGCGTCCAGGCGAACATGATGGAGCGCGCCACCGTGTGGCCGGCGATGGCGGAGGCGTTCGAGACCACGGAGGGCGACCTGGCGGCCCGCATGCTGGCCGCGCTCGAGGCGGCGCAGGCCGAGGGCGGCGACATCCGGGGCCGGCAGTCGGCGGCGCTCCTCGTCGTGAGCGGCGATCCGACCGGTCTGCCCTGGGTCGACCGCATCTACGATCTGCGGATCGAGGATCACCTGCGACCGCTCGAGGAGCTCGCGCGGCTCCTCCACCTGGCGCGGGCTTATCGTGAGATGAACGCGGGCGACGAGGCGATGACGACGAACGAGGTCGCTGCGGCGATCCAGCACTACGACCGGGCCTCCGCGATGGTTCCGGACAATGCCGAAATGGTCTACTGGACCGGCGTCACGCTGGCCTCGGAGGGTCGGGTCGAGGAGTCGCTGCCGCGATTCGAGCGCGCCTTCGAGGCGGATTCGCGCTGGGCGGTGCTGACGGCCCGGCTTCCCGCGGCGGATCTCCTCCCCGACGACCCGGAGCTGCTGGAGACGATCCTGTCGCTCGACGGCGGCGAGCCCGGAATCGAGGAATGGCGCCGGCTGGCGGAACAGGGACTGGTGACGGGACCGTGACGACACCCGCCTGAAGGCGACGGCGCTCCTTTGATCTCGTCCAGGCAGCCGGTCGAGTGAGTGACTCCGCAATCTGACCTAATAGCACAGTCACGTACTCCGTAGCTTCGTCAACCTGCCGTTGTCACTCGGTTTTCGCGGGGTACGCGTGTCGCCGCTCTGGCCTCGTCCTGTGGGTCAAACGCGGGAGTTTGAGGCTGGGGTCGGGGGGACGAACTGACGGCCGACCCCGAGGGATCGGCCGTCGGATGCCGTCAGCTCGTATTCTCGAGATCGATACGGCTACGGGCTGATTTGAAACTTCTCCGTGCAAGCCGCGATGTTCAGTCCAGAGCCGAACTGATCGCCAACGCTTTCGACACAGATGCTGTAGGCCCCCGGCTTGTTCAACGCGAGGTCTTCCAGCACGATTCCGTCGCAGGCACCGATGCCCTCCCGACCATCACATTCACATTCGATTTCGTTGCGTCCCGTGTCCACACATTCCGCTCCCCCCACCGCTTGCCAACCGTCAACGAAATCGACCGTGGCACCGTTGTTGTCCTTGGAGAAGATCCGGAAGGTCTCCCGGGTCGCCAGATCGCTGCCGCCCTGTGTGGTCCAATCGAATGTGAACGGACCGCAATCGGCCGGTTCGAAGCAGATCGATTCTCCCACTGGGGTGGCTTCCTCGAGGGGCTCGCTGATCATCGTCGCCGCGTACCCTGCGACCTCCCAGCCCCAGAATGGGCTGAACTCCCTGGCCTTTCCACTTCCCGGGCCCTCTGCGGCCGCCTGTAGCGCTTGCGGCCAGAACGGGAGAACCAAAGAGGCGAGTCGAACGACTTGCGTCCCGATGCTCGAGGCGATCAATGGGTCGTCCGCCGAGCAGTAGGAGGGCGAAGGACCCGGTGGGAGCAGCGAAGCGACGTGCGAAACCAACGGGACATTCTGACCCGTCGACTCCGCACAGCTTCCAACCAGCAAGAAGGACCCGTCATCGGCCCATGGATCGACGTACCAGGGCACAACCGACCAATTGAACCCATAATCGGTGCCTGGCAGTATGGCGTCCCTGAGCACGCCGAGCTGATCACCCGGATACCCGTAGATCAGAGCGCGGCCGCCGGGAAGCACGGCGTCCCAATCCACCCCATTGGGTTCGACTCCCCACCGTACGGCCTCGGAGTCACCCATCGAATACACGGCGTTGCGGCCGCTCGATCGGACGCCGAACGCGCCGCCCGGTTCGAGCGACCGGCGTGCCTGTGCGGCCGTGGGACTCCCGACATCACAGTCGGAACACGCCGGTCCCGTAAACTCCATCGCCGTCCAGATCCCTTCGACGAGCACCCCTCCGGCCGAGAACACTGTCTCCGCCTCCTCAGGCGGCGGGATGCGACGAGCCGCCTCGATCATCCCGAGCAGCTGAAATCCGATGTCGTATGCGATAGCCGTGCCCGAAAGACACGCATCGGACAGATCACGAAGGAGTGAAGACGCCTGCTTCACATCTTCCCTGGATGAGAAATAGTCTCGCGCCGGCAGGTTCTTCACGTCACACTCAACGGGTGGTGGACCGGCCGCAGCTAAGGAACCGTCAACTCCCTGCAACATCTCGGCACCGGGCCCATCATCGCAGGCGAACACCGCGATCAGCGCGGCGGTACAGACAGCCGATATGTGACGTAGGCGCACAATAACCCCTTTCCCCGGCGGACGCGGGATTGCGGAACACAACACGCCGACCCGCTTCGAGTCGGCACGGACAAAGAGGTATCGAGCCGGGACGAATCGGCCCGGCGTTTTTTGCACACGTGTAATGCACGCAGAAGGTTTGACGCGGCATCTGGCAAGTATCGAGCCGGGACGGTTTCACATGTAGAACATCCCGTAATCGATTTCATTACAGTAAATTGGGGGATCCAATCGTATCCGCTGACAATCAGAAGAGGAGCAGGATTTCTCGATCGCGGGGCAAAAAGACCCAACCGTGAGGGGAGGGCGGAGGGAGGGAGAGACCTACGGTCCCATGAATCTCGGATCCTGTTTGAGTATGTCCTCCAGCCAGGAGTCCCCCAACGTCGCGTCCGGGTTGGCCGCCAGATGGATGTTAAACTGCTCGATTGCCGTGTCTAAATCGCCGAGGAAGCTGCGGACGATGGCCTCCCAGTAGGCAATATTCCGGGTCGGATCGATGGACGCGTCGGCCCGCGCACGAAGCGCGACGGCGGCGGCGCTGTCCGTCATTCCGGCCTGCGCGAGCGCCAGGGCGACGAACATCTGTCCCTGCCGAGCGTTGAATTCCCGCTCGTCGGGCCGGCTTAACTCGAGCCACTCCGCAAGCGTGCTCCACAGCTCGTCTACATTCTGGTCGACACCGGGCATCATCTGCACCCACAAAGCGCACTTGCGGAATCGGGGCCTTTCCGGGAAGCGGCGGCGTCCCTCCTCACACCAGCGCTCCGCCTCCACGTGATCGCTCAGGTCGAAAGAAGCGCCGAACAGTCGCCAGATCGTCAGGTGCGCATTTTGAAGGTACGGGTCCGCTTCGTAGCTGCGGAGCGCCGCTACCTTCCCTTCGGCGACCCGATATTGATTGACCAGCAGGTGACTGAGTGAGGTCCAAGCAGAGGCCTGATCCGGATTCAGCGACACCGATGTCCTGAGGTCCGCTTGGGCTGACTGAACCAGTTCTTCAGCCTCCGCAGGACCGCCTCCGAGATTCAATAAGTACCGCCAGTATCTCAGCGTTCCTCGGAGCTCGAGTGCATCGGGGTTCTCCGGAGCCAGCCGTACTGCGAGCTCAGCATGGTCGAGACCGCGTTCGATCCACTGGTCAGCCCCGACTCGATCTTCGAAACCGGTGAACCGGGAGGCCTGATAATCCAACCACCCCCGCTGGACGGTCGGAACTGCCCATTCCGGAGCCTTCTGTTCCGCCAGCGCAAGGATAGAATCGGCCGCGGCCAGAGTCTGCAGCGCAGCCTCGAGATCCCCCATCTGCATCAGAGACTGCGCCCTTTCCTGCACCGGAGAGGCGCGCTGTACGAGTGCCCACGCCTCGACGTTGTCGGTGGTAGCCCGCAGCTGGATTTCCTCGATCTCCTCACCCAGCGTACGCAACAAGAATCCACCCACCTCCTGGACCAGGTCATCCTGAAGCTGGAAGAGCTGCTCGTAGTTGCCCTCGACCCGGGTCGTGCCGAACCGCTCACCGGTAGAAGCGTTGATGAACGATATCGCCACGCGGATGCCCTGATCCGCCATCGACACGGTCCCATCGACCAGCGTCCCTACCCGCAGCGCCCGTCCGATGCTCTCGGGTGGAACCGGAGCATCGCGGAATCTCGCAACCCCGTGTCGCGACACGACGCTCAGGGCATCGACGGAACTCAGCTCGTCAATCAGGGCCTCGGTCAATCCGGCGGCGATGAACGGGACCTCCTCCTGCGGGGTTCGGGCCTCGAAGTACGTGACCGCGACACGACGGGGATCTTCCCGCTCGGCCAGCTGTTCGAGCGGAGAGGAGCGGAGGGCGAGAGCATCCCGACGGCTGGTATCGCGCAGCACGAAGTCTCTAATGGCGAACCCGCCACCGATGACGACGATCACGGAGACCGCTGCGACCGCCTCCGAAGAGAGCCGAAACCGTCGGCGGCGGCGTTTCTGTCCGGGGACCTTCCCGGCGTCGGCCGGATCGAGTAGCACACGATACACCTGCACGGGCTCCTCGATGTTCTTGACGCGGAAGGGACCGAGATCCTCGAAGCCGAGTTCGACTTTGTGCTTCACCTGGTTGAATACTGCGCCGGAGATGAATACACCGCCCGGATCCGCCTCGGACTCGAGGCGGGCGGCGACGTTGACACCACCGCCGTAGATGTCGCCGTCTTCTACGACGATGTCGCCGACATTCAGGCCGATGCGAAACACGATGCGCTGCCGTTCCGGCACGTCCCGCTCCCGATCGGGCATCGCGCGCTGGATTTCGGCCGCGCATTCGACGGCGTCGACCGCGCTGGAGAACTCAGCCAGCAAACCGTCTCCGGTTCCCTTCACGATCCGCCCACGGTGCTTCTTAATGGCCGGATCGATCAACTCGCTACGGTGGAACTTCTGACGGCTGAGCGTACCGGTCTCGTCGAGCTCCACCAGGCGTGAGAAGCTCACCATGTCCAGCGCAAAAATGGCGACGAGCCGTCGTTCCATCCCTTCCTCCAGGCATCGCGCAGCCTGCTGACGCACACTCTCCGGACGATGAGAGGTAACGCTGCATAGTAGTCCGTCGCTCCGTATCACGCGACTCGAAGAGAAGAGTGTGCGACGGTTAGACATCTCGTCGCTGTAACTGTATTTTATCGGACGCAATTATCGGGGGTTACAGATGCGCTTCTCGTCGCGAACGTCCGTCGCGGATTCGCTTTCCGTCCTCCCATACCCCGACGGACAGCACATGGGGCTCGATGACGGTTCACGCATTGCCGTCGTGGGGAGTGGTCCGGCTGGCTCCTTCTTCTCGTTCTTCGTCCTCAAGATGGCCGATGCGATAGATCTCGAGCTTCACCTCGACGTCTATGAGCCGCGGTCATTCCGCCATTGCGGTCCGGCCGGATGCAATCACTGCGGAGGCATCGTCTCGGAGTCCCTCGTGCAGATCCTGGCAGCCGAGGGCATCAACCTGCCCCCGGAGGTCGTGCAGCGGGGAATCGAGTCGTACGTCGTCCACATGGACGTAGGTAGCGTGACGATACGTAGCCCGGCCGGAGAGGAGCGTATTGCAGCCCTGTACCGCGGCAATGGTCCTCGCGAAGGAGCGAATACGCGGTGGGACAGCTTCGACGGATTCCTCCAGGACATGGCAATCGAAAGAGGCGCGCGTGTCGTGCGCCGTCTGATCACGCGGGTGGATGAGGGTCCGGACGGGCTGACGCTCACGAGCGCCGACGGCACGTCTGATACCTACGATCTGGTGGCGGTCGCAACGGGCGTCAACAGCAACTTCCTGAGCTTGCTCGATGAACTCCCGACGTCGTACGAACCGCCGAAGACCACGCGTACCTATATTTGCGAGTTCCGCTCCACCCCGGGTGAAGTATTCCGCATGCTGGGTAACTCCATGCACGTGTTTCTCCTGCCGATTCCGCGACTGGAGTTTGCCGCCATCATCCCGAAGGGAGAGTTCATTACGGTCGTCATGCTCGGTGACGAGCTGGACCAGGAACTCGTGCATTCCTTCCTGGAAGATCCCGCCGTCCGCCGGTGCTTTCCGACGAACGCAGTTCCCTGCGTATGCAGTTGCTCACCGCTGATCAACATGGGACCGACCAGGCGTCCATACGGCGACAGGCTCGTGATGATCGGGGACAGCGGTGTGACGCGCCTATACAAGGACGGGATCGGCGCCGCATTCCGGACGGCAAAGTCGGCGGCGTCTACGGTAGTGTTCCAGGGAATCTCCGCCGAGGCCTTCGAGCGACATTATTGGCCGACCTGCCGCAGTATTATGAGCGACAATGCGATCGGCCGCTTGATTTTCGGTACGACGACTTTGTTCAAGCATGCGAAGTTTTCGCGCCGCGGCATACTTCGCATGGCGCGACGTGAGCAACGGCGCACCCAGGCTACGGGGCATATGAGCTCGCTGTTGTGGAATTTGTTCACCGGGAGCGCGCCGTACCGGGAAATCCTCTTGGGAACGCTGCACCCGGGGTTCCTCGGGAACATTGTCGTGAACCTCGCAGCAGGTCTGCTGCCCACCCGCGGAAAGGACGGATGACCGGATGGGGAGAGGCGCACTCGGCAATAGATACCGAGAAGGAGAAGAAGTCGTGCGGCAGGGCGAAGCTGGTAACTGCATGTACGTCGTGCAGTCCGGAAGAGTCGAGGTCGTGCAGCGTACGGAGGGCAGCGATCAGCACCTGGCATTTCTCGAAACGGGAGACTTTTTCGGTGAAATGTCCATTTTCGATAAGGAGATCCGATCCGCAACCGTACGAGCACACGGAGGAGAGGCTCGAATTCTCAAGGTCGACAGAAAGACCCTGTTGCGCAGGATAAGAGAGGACCCCCTTCTCGCTGTGAATCTCTTGCAGACGATGTCGAAACGCATTCGTGATTTGAACGGGGAGCTCGCCATGGCACAGAGGGACCGCCGGTGAGCCGCGGACCGGTGCCCGAACGCCAGAGGTCCGAGCGGCCCCTCACCCCCCGGTTTCGGCCGGCGCAGGTATACAAGACACCGCCGTGTCAGACAGCCTGTCCGAACTGCGGTGACATTCGGGGTTGGATCGGCATGGTCGCTCAGCGAGAGAAAATGGGACTCTCGATGGACGAGGCGTACCGACATGCGTGGGAGATGATCACCGACGTCAACCCCTTCCCCGCCGTGCTGGGTCGAGTCTGCCCGCATCCCTGCGAGGCGCATTGCAACCGGGGCGAACGAGACGAGGCGCTCGCCATCAACGCAATGGAGCGCTTCCTCGGTGACTGGGCCATCAGTGAGGACGTACGATTCTCCCGCCTCGAAACAGCGTCCTGGCCGGAATGGATCGGGGTGGTCGGGGCCGGGCCGTCGGGGTTGTCGTTCGCATACCAGATGGCGCGCCGCGGATACCGCGTGACGATCTACGAGAGTAGATCCTGGGCCGGTGGAATGCTCCGATACGGCATCCCGGACTATCGCCTGCCACCGGACGTGCTGGACGCGGAAATCGAGCGAATCCTCGACCTGGGCATCGAATTGCAGCTTGAGACCCGGGTCGGGCGAGACGTCTCGCTCGACGCCCTCCGCGACCGACACGCGGCCCTCTATCTGGGTATCGGAGCGCAAGCCGGACGGCGGCTGGGCATTGAAGGAGAAGATGGGGCTAACGTCTGGACCGGCACGGACTATCTCGCCCGGATCAACTGCGGGGAAACGATCGACCTGGGAAACCGAACAGTTGTCGTGGGTGGGGGAAACACGGCCGTCGATGCGGCGAGGGTGGCCCGGCGCGGCGGGACCGACGTGACGATCCTCTACCGACGTTCGCGTGAGGAGATGCCGGCCAACGACGAAGAGGTCAAGGAAGCGCTGGAGGAGGAGGTCAATCTCGAAGTTCTCGCATCTCCCGTGAAGATAGAGCGGAACACCGACGGTGACATCGTCGCACTCGTCGCGCAGCGCATGCGACTTGGCGAACAAGACGAATCCGGGCGCCGACGCCCCGTCCCGATTCCCGACTCAGAATACCGCCTGTGTGCGGACTCGCTGATCGCGGCGGTGTCTCAGACTCCCGTGCTAAGGGGGCTGGAAGCGCTCGACACCGATAGAAATTGGTTGATCACTGGCGAGGGCGGTGTCATCGAGGACGGACTCCTCGCGGGTGGGGATGCGCTCGGCCTCGGAATCGCGGGCAATGCGATTTTCCATGGCCGTCGCGCCGCGGAGAACTTGCATGCCCGGCTACGTAATCTGGCAGCCTCGCAGGTGCAGTCTGAAGCCGTAGCCAGGATACGACCCGGCATCACGGCAAACAGCGTAGTCCTCGACTCGAAGGCGCTCGCTGCTGCGGCACGACCAACTAAGCTCCTCGGCCCCCAGCGAGTGGCGCAGGGCAAGAGAGAGGTGACAGCCACAATCTCGGAAGACCAGTTTCTGGCTGAGGTCGACCGATGTTTCTCCTGCGGCTCCTGCTTCGGTTGCGAGCGATGCTGGATGTACTGCACGGCGGGTTGTTTCACGAAGCTGGAGGAGGTCGGTCCCGGCATGTACTTCAGCCTGTCCCTGGACGAATGCGAGGAGTGCGGAAAGTGCGTCGAGGTGTGTCCGTGCGGTTTTCTCGAGGTATTCTGACGGCGTAGGATCCGGTGTGGCGTCTCAACCGGTGACCAGCAGCGCGATGCCTACGAGAACGATCGCGTGCGCCGCTTGATCTAGCCCGAAGGCGGTCCAGAAAATCTGACGCGATGGGTCGAACAGCGCCGTGATGGATCGGCCAAGGCGTCCTCGCCCCCAATCCAGTCCGAGGTGCGACAGGAATTCGATCGCGCCCGCCAGTGCTACGAGACGCACCCCCGGAGAGACGACGGCGGCGACCACGATCGCGACCAGGGCGGCATGAACCAGTGCGTGAAGGGCGATCGGGCCGACAGGCGCGCCGATCGCCTTCGCACGCTGCATGCTCTGCGATGCCAGCGGCGTGAAGTCTCCAAGAAAATGAGCCAGCAGAAGCGACGCCAGCAGTACCGTCGCCTGTAACGTCATCGGCAACCTCCACGGCGGGACACCCACCTAACGTATCGGCCGGGCCTTTCAGTGACGAGATGCATGGCGGAGTCAACCCGCGTCCTCCTACCGGGCGCCGGAACCGACAGTATTGGCTGTGATTCGCTGACGGAAGAGTCAGAGATGGCCGGGTAGTCCCCAGCAGTGCGATAACCCGGTCTTGAGCGACGGAGGACCCAGGTGCTCGAGCAGGTTCACGAATCGGTCGTCCAGCGAGCCGCGTCGAT
>DATHRM010000414.1:0-14451 GCA_035465295.1 Woeseiaceae bacterium
CTCGCGCGCATCGGCCGCGATTACGGCGACCGCAACGTGGCCATCTACGCGATCAACAGCAACGACGTGACCACGCACCCCGGGGACAGCCCCGAGAAAATGAAAGAGGAAGCCGCCCGGTGGGGCTACGAGTTTCCCTACCTGTACGATGCGAGCCAGGATGTAGCCAAAGCTTACCGCGCCGCCTGCACGCCCGACTTTTTTGTGTTCGACGCCGACCGCAAGCTCGTGTACCGGGGCCAGCTCGACGACAGCCGCCCGTCCAACGACGCGCCGGTGGACGGCCGCGACGTGCGCGCGGCGCTCGATGCGGTTCTGGGCGGGGAGCCGGTGGCCGGGACCCAGAGGGCCAGTATCGGCTGCAATATCAAGTGGCGGCCCGGCAACGCGCCCGATTATTCCTGACCCGGCTAGCGGGGTGTGTAGAGCTCGGCTTCCTCGGGCGTAAGCTGCTGGATCTTGAGCGTCCAGCGAGCCAGTGAGCCGGTGACGCGCAGCTGGTAGGTGCCGCCCTGACTGAACAGCCGCACACCATTGCCCTTGCTCTTGGTGTGCAGCACCTGGCCGACGTGGCGGCCGGTCTTCGCCTCGACCAGCGTCACTTCGAGTGCGACGAGCTGGTCGTAATCCCCGTCGAGGCGCCAATCCAGTATCCAGGGCGCCTCCACCGTGAACGCCGGGGTCGTGCGGTCGTTGCTGCCGCGAAATTCGCGAACGAGCTGGGCGCCCTGCACCGAGCCTGCGAGCAGCGCCAGAAGCGCCGCCGCGGTAAGGATCTTGATCGTTCCTGTCATCGTGAATCCTGGCGGTGTTGCCTTTCGTTGCGACCCTATATGGGACCGGGCGAGGCGGCAAATGTTTACACGATCCGGTCAGCAGTCGCCAGCAAGGCCGGCAATCCAGTCGCGGACCAGCTCGACGCCCTCGCGATGCACGGTGCTGCGGCCCAGCTCCGGCATGGCGATGGCGGGATCCGAGTGCGCCATCCGATACAGCAAGATCGAGTCGTCCGGTCGCCCGGGATAGATATCGTAGGGACGGTCGCCGCTGCCCCGCCCGACCGCCACGGGCGGCTTGCAGATGCCGAAGCGCCGGCCGAGCGGCGCGCCGATGCCGAGATCGAGACCGGACGTGTCCGCGGGGCCGTTCGCGTTGTGGCAATGCGCGCAATTCGCATCGAGGTACGCCCTGGCACGCTGGCCGGGCGACGCGTCGCCCGGCGCCGCCCAGCGCACGCCCTCGGGGGGCGACTCCGGTGCGCCCGCCAGCATGCCGATCGCGGACCAGTGTTCGATCTGGTTGCGCGGGCCTTCAGGGTAGCGGTATTCGCGGTTCAGTTGCCAGGCGCGCGGGCCGAGCGGGCGCATTTCCGCCGCCGTGTGATCGGGCTTGTGGCAGCCGCCGCACTGGTTCGCGTCCGGCACGACATAGACGAACGGCTGCTGCTCGCGGCCGTCATTCAGGCGAATGTTGCGCACGTCGCCGGCGAGTTCCAGGAACGCCTCGTCCTGGGTATCGTTCCACACGTAGGGGAGCGCCTGCCAGCCCTCGTCGTAGCGCACGAGCAGGCGGGTCTCGACCAGGACGTAACGGTCGAGATCGAGTTGGCCGTCTGCGTCCAGCCCGGATTCGCGATCGGCCCTGACGACATCGAGCGGCATGCCACCCCGTTCCCCGGCCCGCTCGTAATGGAAAGTCTTGCTGAGGATGGTGCCCACCGGGAACTCGAATTCGCCCGTCTCGCGATACTGCGCCGAGGCGCCCGCCGGCATCCACACGCTGCGCAGCTTGAGCGCATAATCGCTGAACAACGGCGTATTGAGATCGTAGGGAATCACGCCGTCGTTGAACTCGAGGGCGCGGCCATCCGCCAGCACGACGCCCCAGTCACTGAGACGCTCGGGCGGCGTGTCCGCCGGGTGCACTGCCACCGGAGGCGGCCTGCCGCACGCCGCCAACAGGGTGGCGAGCGCGGCGGCCGCAAGCAGTCCTGTCGCCGGCAGTCGTCCCGGCATGCTCAGTACAGCGGGTCGGCAAGCATCACGGCGGGCAGCTTCTCGTGCGTGCAGCGATGTTGCTCGTCGCCGATCACGATGTTCTCGCTGCCGTTGCCGAGGTCGACGTTGAGCACTTCGGCAGTATCGTTATCGACACAGATCGCGAATTCGGGCGTCAGCCTGCCGTGCTCGTCCGCCTTGTCGGTGTTGACGTAGCCGTCCCACAACACGTCGGGGAAGCTACCGGTCAGACCGAACTTTGCGACCTTCAGCGCTTTCAGTTCGAGCCCGTCGGGCGCGGAGCCGCCGCCCGACAACGTATTCCCGTAAATGTATATCGTCTCGGGATAAGGATCGTAGTCGTCGACCATCTCGCGCGTGCCCTGGTAGCCGGTGGCGAAGTAGCTGCTGATGATTATGTTGGCGGTGTTGTTATCGGTGATGACGTTGTCGAAGATCTCGACCCGGTCGTTCGAATTGATCACGATCCCCGACCCCGCCGGCACGCTCGCGACCGGCGTGCCCTCGGCGCCGAAGTTCGCGGTGTTGTTGCCGACGACCTCGTTGCTGAATATGCGCGTGCTGTGCCCGGGGTTCGGCAGGTCGGGCATATTGAACACGAGTATGCCGCCCGTGTTGTTCCGGGCCAGGTTGCCATAGACATCGGCGTGCACGGTGTTCTCGATCTCGATGCCGGCGACGTTGAACTCGACGCGATTGTTGCGCACGACGACGTTGCGCGACTGGCCGACGTACAGGCCGGCGTCGGACGCGCCGATCGCGACGCTGTCTTCGAGCAGCACGTTCTCGACCTGCACGGGGTAAATGCCGTAGGCGCCGTTTTTCTCGTCGGGACCGTTGGTCCATTCCGTGCGTACGCGGCGGATGACGATATTGCGGCCCTCGTTGATCTTCAGCGCGTCGCCGGCGGTGTCCTCGATCGCGAGATCCTCGATCGTGAAATCGCTGGCATTGACCAGCAGGCCCTCCGCGCCCTGCACCTGGCCCTTGAACGAGAGAATCGACTTGTCCATGCCGAGGCCGCGCAGCGTGACGCCCGATACGTTCAGGGAGAGACCGCGATTGATGGGATGTACGCCTTCGGGGATCGTGATGACGTCGCCGGGCTTGGCTTTGATCAGCTGCATCTGCAGCTGTTTCTGGAACTCGGACTCCAGCAGCTCCCGCTCGGGTCCCTCGCTCCCGGAGCACGAAGCCAACAGGACAGCGACCCCGAGGACAAGCACCGTCGACAACGCATTCCGCACGTAAGTAACTCCTGATCTGGTATTTTCGAAAACTATAGTCCGCGTGCCGGGGGCAGGGCAATTGTCGTACGCCCGAATACTGGATCGAAAAAACGTCGCTCTGGCGTGCCTCTGCGGCGCCGGCTGCGTCGTGCTCGTCGTCGCGTTACTGCTGGAGCATGCCACAATCGCCGCTCTGGCCAAGCTCGCCGCGTCGTCTGCGTTCGTGCTCCTGGCTGCCTCCGCCGGGGCGCCGGGATCGCGTTACGGCAGCATAGTGCTTGCCGGACTCGTGCTGTCCTGGTTCGGCGACGCGTTCCTGGTCGGGACGACGAAACGCTGGTTTCTGCTCGGACTCGCGAGTTTCCTGCTCGCACATATCGCCTACGTAACCGCGTTCGTAACGGCGGGCGTCGAACGACGCTGGACCGTCGGCGCGTCCGTGCCCATCGTGATCATCGCGGCCGGCGTGCTGCTCTGGCTGCAGCCCTACCTGCCGCCCGACCTGCTATGGCCGGTACGTTTTTATACCGCGGTCATCAGCCTGATGGTCATCACGGCGTTCGGGACGCTGGGGGCCGGTGCCACGCCGCTGATCGTTTCCGGCGCCTGTCTTTTCTACCTGTCCGACCTGTCCGTTGCGGCCCTGCGTTTCACCGAGTCGGCGTTTCCGACGTACGTCGTCGGGCTACCGCTCTATTACGCGGCGCAGATCTGTCTCGCTCTCAGCATCGCGGCTAGCAGCAATCGCGATCCCAGTAAGGCACGCCACTGAAATACTCCGCCAGGAAATCGATGAACTCGCGCACGCGGTAAGACAGGTGCCGCGTCGGCGGGTATATCGCGTAGGCCGGCGTGACGGGCCACTCGTAGTCGGTAAGAACGGGTTGGAGTTCGCCGCGGCTGATCGACTCGCCCGCGATAAACGTCGGTTGCATCACGAGTCCCAGCCCTTCGCTCGCCGCCGCGCACAGGTAGTCGCCGCTCGAAGCCGACATCGTCACGGGCACGTCGATCGAGTGGCGCACGCCCTCGCGGTCGGTGCAGACCCATTTCGTCGGGTCCGGGAGATTGCTGTAGACGAGGCAATCGTGATCCGCCAGGTCGTCCGGCGCCTGCGGCGTGCCGCGGCGTTCGAGATAGGCCGGAGAGGCACAGACCACCGTCCGCGCCTCGAACAGGCGGCGTGCGATCAGGCTGGAGTCGGCGAGCCGGCCGATGCGCACCGCGAGATCGACGCCCTCCGCGACCAGGTCGATACGGCGATCGTTCAGGTCGAGGTCGAAACTCACGCGCGGGTGCCGGCGGCTGAATTCGGCAATCGGCTTGTACATGTGCCGCGCGCCGAAGGACAGCGGCAACGCCACACGCAGGCTGCCGCGCAGTTCCCCGTGCTGCTGCAGCACGGCTGCCTCGGCCTCGTCGAGGTCGGCGAGGATGCGTGCGCTGTGCTCGTAGAAGCTCTTGCCCGTCTCGGTGAGATTCAGCCGGCGCGTGGTCCGTCGCAGCAGCTGCACGCCGAGCCGCTCCTCGAGGGCCGAGACGCGGCGGCTCACCGCCGACTTGGCGACATCCAGGCGTTCGGCAGCCGCCGTGAAGCTGCCGGCCTCGACCACCGCGATGAACGCCTCCAGGTCGCTGAGTCGGCGCATATTGTTGCTCTTATTAGAACAATCTTGTTTCGATAATACGGTTTATCTTTTTGAGGTCAATAGTCACACTGCGCCTCAACGTAATCGACCCGACCCGGGAACCGACACTGGAGACACACTGATGCACGACTCGACCCGCAATACGCCCCTCAAAGTACTGGAAGTCGCCGCCAGCGGCCGCAACGACGGCTCCGTGAGCCGCATGCTGAGCGCCGACCTCATCGCCGCGCTGGAGGAACGCCACGGCAGCATCACGCTCACCCGGCGCGACCTGAACCGGGGCCTGTCGCTCGTCGACGAGGCCTGGATCAACGCGAATTTCACCGCCGCGGAAGAACGCAGCCCGGAACAGCGCGCGGTACTCGCGGAGTCGGACGCGCTGGTCGCCGAACTGAAGGCGGCCGACGTGCTGGTCATCGGCGCACCGATCTACAACTTCGGTGTACCTGCCGCGCTCAAAGCCTGGATCGACCTGGTGGCGCGTGCGCGGCTCACGTTCCGCTACACGGAAGACGGCCCGAAGGGACTGCTGGAAGGCAAGAAAGCCTATCTCGTCGTCGCCTCCGGTGGGGTGCCGGTGGGCAGCGCGGTGGACTTCGCCACGCCTTACCTGCGCCATGCGCTCGCCTTCATCGGCATCGACGATGTCGAGGTGATCGCCGCCGAGCAGCTCAACAGCAAGGCGGAAGAATCCATTGATGCGGCCCGCGTTCGCATCGCCGAACTCGTTCACACGGCGCCGCGGCTAAACAGCCGCGTCGCCTGACCTTCATGCAACAAACCAGGAGAAAGACAATGAACCAGAACGTCGATATCGCAGCCCTGTTGCTGCGCCTCGCCCTCGGCACCATGTTCCTCGCCCACGGGCTCCTGAAGGTGATGGTATTCACACTGCCGGGCACGGTGGGCTTTTTCGAACAGGTCGGCTTTCCTGGCTGGCTTGCCTACATCGTGACGTTTGCGGAGATCGGCGGCGGCGTGTTGCTGCTTGCCGGCATCGCGGTACCCGCGGTGTCGATCGCCCTGCTGCCGGTGCTGCTCGGCGCCCTCTACGTGCACTTCGGCTCGGGCTGGGTGTTCAGCAACGCCAACGGCGGCTGGGAATACCCGGCGTTTCTCGCGGTAGCGACCGTCGTGCAGGCCCTGCTCGGCCCGGGCAGGTTCGCCCTGCAGGCACCCATCGTTGCGCGGCTGCGCAGCGCCTGACGCATAATCTCGCAACCCTTTCCCGGAGAAACCGATGATCGACGTCATTCGTTCGGACTCACGCGGCGCAGCCGACCACGGCTGGCTGAAGAGCAGGCACACGTTCTCGTTCGCCGACTACCACAACCCCTCGATGATGGGTTTCGGCAAGTTGCGTGTCATCAACGAGGACTGGATCGAGCCCGGCAAGGGATTCGGCACGCATCCGCACCGGGACATGGAGATCGTTACCTACATGGTGGACGGTGCCCTGGAGCACAAGGACAGCATGGGTAACGGCTCCGTGATCCGGCCCGGCGAACTGCAGCGCATGACCGCGGGAACCGGCGTGCTGCACAGCGAATTCAACGCGTCGGAAACCGACAGGGCGCACCTGCTGCAGATCTGGATCCTGCCCGAGCAGAACGGGCTCGAGCCCGGCTACGAGCAGAAGCTGTTCCCCGCCGGCGAGAAACACAACCACTGGCGTCTCGTCGGTTCGCGTGACGGCCGAGACGGCTCGCTCACGATCCACCAGGACATCAACCTGTGGTCCACGGTGCTCGATGCCGGCCGGTCGATCGACTTCCGCTTCGAAGGCCGCCGGCGGGGGTTCGTGCAGGTGGTCAGGGGCGCCGTCGAGATCGACGGCGAACCGCTCGAGGCCGGCGACGCCGTGGCGGTCGTCGACCAGCCGGCGCTGGCCGCGACCGCCACGAGCGACGCGGAGCTGCTGCTGTTCGATATGGCCTGAAACCGGTTGAAATCGGGTCGGGCCTCTATTAAGACTTGACTTAATTAAGTAATTACTTATTATAGTGCCATGGACGCTTTCCTGGCACTGGCCGACCCGACCCGCAGGCGCCTCATCGAGTCGCTCGCCCAGGGTGAATCCGCTTTCGGTGAGCTTGCGGGCCAGTTCGACATGAGCGGCCCCGCCGTATCGCAGCATCTCAAGGTGCTGCGCGAAGCGGGGCTCGTCTCCGTTCGCAAGGACGCGCAGCGTCGCATTTACCGGCTGAACGCCGGGGCGCTGGGCGACGTGGAACAGTGGCTGGACAAGGTGAAGCGCTTCTGGGGCCCGCGCCTCGACGATCTCGAGCGCGCCCTCAACGATCCGAATTGAGAGGTAGCCATCATGAGCCACTACGGCGAACGTATCGACGAAACCACCGTGCGCTTCGAGCGCCTGTTACCGGGCCCGATCGAACGCGTCTGGGACTACCTGACGGACGGCGACAAGCGGGCCAGGTGGTTTTGCGGCGGAGACACCGAGCTCAGGGTCGGCGGCAAGGTCGAGATGCACTTCCACAACGCGTCGCTGTCGACGCAACCGGACATCGAGCCGCCCGAAAAATACAGGGACCTGCCCGAGAGAATGTCGTTCGGCGGCACCGTGACGCAGTGTGAGCCGCCGCGGCTGCTCGCGCATACGTGGGACTTCGAAGACGAACACTCCGAAGTCTGCTACGAACTCGAGGAGGCGGGCGACCAGGTGCGCCTGGTGCTCACTCACCGCAAGCTGGCGTCCGACGACGAAATCATCAGCGTGTCGGGCGGCTGGCATACGCACCTCGACATTCTCGAGGACGTGCTGCACGGCCGCGAACCGCGGGCGTTCTGGAAGACGCACGGGCCGCTCGAAGCCGAATACGAACGTCGCGTGCGCTGAGCCTTACTCGGGCTTCCTGAACTTCAGCGTCATGCGGTTGGACTCGCCGATCGCCTCGTACTGCGCCTTGAGTTCCGGATCTTCCCGGCTCGTCATATAGGTCGGCGGCAGCCGCCAGACGATATCGTCCATCCCCGGCTGGTCGGCCGGGTTGGCGTTGATATCGCTTTCGCCAACGAACTCGAAGCCGGCGTCCACGACCCGGTCGATGACAAACTGCTTTTTCATGTAGCCGTGTGAGCCGTTCGCCCACTCGTCCGACCTGTCCTCAGGTGCGTGATGCTGCACCACACCGAGGATGCCTCCGGGTTTCAGGGCGTTGTAGGCATCGTTCAGCGCCATATCGAGATAATCGCCCTTACCTTCCGACTGGAAGCGCGACACGTTGTGCAGCATGCGAACGAAAAATACGACGTCAGCTGTCCCGGCCATCTCCTCCGGCATCGAACCGAACCAGAACGCGGAAACCGCCGCTCCATCCTCACCGCGCCACTCCTCGGCCTGCGCGGGCCAGTTCTCCAGCCACTGCGACATCTCGGCCATGAACTCTTCGGTGGCAAACGGGAAGTTGGGCCACATTTCGAGCGGATAGTTTGCGCCGATCAGGTGTCCCTCGCTGCCGAGATACGGCAACAGCAGTTTCGTGTACCAGCCACGGCCGGGCAGGCCCTCGACAACCGTCATGCCGGGCTCGATGCCGAAAAATTCGATGGTTTCCCGCGGGTTGCGGTACGTGTAACGAGCCTTGACGTCGTCGGGCTGGGACTCGAGCACCATGGCGAGAACGTCCTCATCGGCCGTCTCGATCGGCGGGGCATCCGCCAGGGCGAGATCGGGCTCGGCTGACGATTCCGCGGACGGCGACTCTTCCGCCGGCTGACAGCCCAGCACAAGTACTGCGGCAAGCAAAAGCAACCATTTGTTCATGACGTTCCCCCCGAATGTGTGGCGCTCGATTATGGTCCTCGCATCAGCACGAGACAAGCGACAACACTGTCACCAGAGCCCTTGCGGCAATCGCGGCATCAGGTCACCGAAGTTGTCGATTTGCCTGCCGGTGGCGCCTGGCCGGGCCAGAGATTGCCCGCACTGCGCAGCCGGAGCAGCACCAGCACGACGAGAATACCGAGCATCGCGATGCCGGCGAGGAACAGGAAGTAATGGCGGAAACCCACGATGCCCGGATTCGCGTCGAGAATGCGGCCGGCGATCGGCGCGAAGAATATCTCCGGCGTGTAGCCGATGAGCGATACCAGGCCCACGGCGGCGCCGGTCAGGTAGGGCGGCGTCCGGTTTTCCTCCAGCAGCGCGAAATAGATGCCGCGCAGCGCAAACACGGCAAAGAATGTCACGAACAGGTTCAGGTAAACGAGGTTCAGCGCGGTGACGTCGGCGGTCGTCAGGCCGAGCAGCGTCCATGAGATCGCCAGCACGGCAAAGGACACGCCGATCGAGCGCGCGGCATTGAAGCGGTCGGCGACGACGCCCGCCACGACCGCGGCGACGGGGCGTATCCAGCCGCCCCAGGTCGACAGGCCGGCGCCGCGAACCTCGTCCATGCCGAGCACCTGGACGGCGTACAGGGAATAGTTGTCGAGCCCCTTGTAGCCGCAGTACGCGCATACGATTACGGCCGCGTGCGCCCAGATCACCGGTCTTTTCAGCACCAGCCCCATGCCATGCAGCGGGTGCGGGTTCCTGTACCCCACTGCATCCGGCACGGGCACGGTGAACCAGGTCAGCACGCCCGCGATGAACGCCGCCGCGGTATACACGAGGATAATGCTCCGCATGCCGGCGCGCCGCGTCTCGTCGCTCGCGAGCGCGACATTGTCGGGCATGATCGCCACGAAGATCGCAAGTGCCAGGGTCGCGGTGAGCGCCGCCACGAGTCCTCGCCCGCCCTCCAGCACGCCGAACGCGAGACCTTGGGAGGACTCGCCGCCCCATTCACGCGTCGCGCGGATCAATGCGCCCCAGAAGAGAAAGATCGTGGTGACGCCCCAGAAGGCGTACAGCAACCCCATCGGCAACGCCGCCGGAATCGTGGCCATGAACAGGCCGCCCGCGCCGGTCGCGAACAGCGAGGCAGTCAGCAGGGACCGTGCCGGGAAGCGGTCCGCGAGTGCGCCACCGGGAAAATACGAGATCATCGCCGTAATGCCGTACAGCGCGAACAGGTCGCCGAGCTCGGTATTCGTGAAGCCGAACACCTCGAGCAGCGTCGGCCGAAAAAACCGCGCCGTGTGAAACGGCAAACCAAAGACGATTTCGCCCGCGATGACCAGCGCGAGCATTGTGACGTAGCGGTGCACGACGCCAGTATACGTTAACCGTATTTGCTATAAAGGAAGCCTCCTGCTTTGCGAGGACCTGGAATGAACGTCATACGGACCGGTTTTCTGTTACTGACATCGCTGCTCGCGACCACTCACGCCTGGTCGGAATCGCCGGCCACGATGCGAGTGGATTTCTATCACACCGGGAATCACGCGACAGAGATGTTCAGTCTCGACCGGGTCGTGCTGGAGCCGTTGCCGTGGACCGGCAACATGCACCGCCCGATCGACAAGACATTGCGGGGAAAATACCTGTTCGAGATCGTCGATCCCGATACCGGTGCCGTTGCATGGTCGCGCAGTTTCAGCAGCATCTACGGCGAATGGGAAACGACGCGCGAGGCGCGGCACATGAACCGCACCTACCACGAGTCGGTGCGGTTCCCGGCCCAGGCCCGCGAATTCGCGCTGGTCCTGAAGAAGCGCGACCCGAGGAACGAGTTCGAGGAGATCTGGCGCGTGCCGATCGACCCGAATGACTACCTGGTGCACCGGGAGTCTGCAACCTATGCCGATCGCGTGGTCGCAATTCTCGACAACGGCGACCCCGCGACCAAGGTCGACCTGCTGATCCTCGGTGACGGCTACACGGACGACGAGCACGACAAGTTCATCGCCAGGGCGCAGGAACTCGCGGACATACTGTTCTCGACATCGCCGTTCAAGGAACGCATGAGCGACTTCAACGTATGGGCGTTGGCACCCGCGTCGTCGGCGCCCGGCGTATCGCGGCCATCGACCCGAACCTATCGCGATACGCCGATCGGGACCACCTACGATGCCTTTCGCGCCGAGCGTTACGTGCTGACCTTCGACAACAGGAACCTGCGGCACATTGCAGCGTCCACGCCGTACGATTTCATCGAGATCCTGACCAATACCGAGGTATACGGCGGGGGCGGGATCTACGGCCTGTTCAGCACGGCGGCCGCCGACAACGAATGGGCACCCTACCTGTTCGTACACGAATTCGGCCACCACTTTGCCGGCCTTGCCGACGAGTACTACACGAGCGCCGCGGTGTACGAACCGCCGGCCAGCATCGTCGAACCCTACGAGCCCAACGTTACCGCCCTGCTCGACCCCGCCGAGCTGAAATGGAAGCACCTCGTCACGCCCAACACGCCGTTGCCGACGCCATGGCCGAAGGAAGAATTCGAGGAACACTCCATCGCCGTGCAGGAGCGGCGCGCGGCGATGCGGGCTGCAAACGTGTCCGAGGACGAGATGAACGCCCTGTTCCGTTACACGAAGGCGTTCACCGAGGAGCTTTTCAGCAAGTCGCGCTACAAGGACGCCGTGGGCGCATTCGAGGGCGCGAACTACGAGGCCGAAGGTTTCTACCGCTCCGAACAGAACTGCCTGATGTTCACGCGGACCGACTATTTTTGCCGGGTCTGCGCGGCCGCAATAGAAAATGTTATCGACGAATACACGAAACCGTAGAGACGCGCCTGCCCGCAGCCGCGCGCCTACGCGCGTGATCGCGGGCCGGGGCCCGCTCCTACGGCTGATGTTGTGCGTCACCGGCCTCATTGCCGCTTGCGCCGACAACCCGTCCGCGATTCGGGACCCGGGCGAGGAACAGCGGGCGCTGCGCTGCGCAAACCACGAGACACTCTCGTGCGTCGAAAAAATGGGCAAGGTCGTGAGCTGCAGTTGCAGCAGTCGAGACGACCTGCGCAGAATCCTGGAACCCGAAAAGCGCTAGCGCGATCGGGTCGCGGTTCGAGAACCGCTCCTGCAATGGCCGCCCGCACCCGTAGGAGCGCGCCTGGGCGCGCGATCGGCATCAGCTCCGCAGCTTGTAGCCGGTCCTGAATATCCAGCGTATGACGAGCAGGCACGCGACGAGGAACGAGACGGTCATGCCGAGGCTCAGTCCCACGTGGACATCCGCATTTTCGTAGAAGCTCCAGCGGAATCCGCTGACGAGATAGACCACGGGATTGAACAGGCTGATTGTCTGCCAGGCCGGCGGCAGCATGTTGATCGAGTAGAACGTGCCGCCGAGGAACGTCAGCGGCATGATCACGAGGATCGGCACGATCGTGAGCTTCTCCCAGCCGTCGGCCCAGATGCCCAGGATGAAGCCGAACAGGCTGAACGATATCGAGGTCAACACGAGAAACAACACCATCACCACGGGATGTGCCACGTGGATGTCCACGAAGAAACTGGCGGTTGCCAGGATGATCGCGCCGATGATGATCGATTTCGTCGCGGCCGCCCCGACATAACCGAGCAGGATCTCGACAAACGACACCGGCGCCGACAGGATCTCGAAGATCGTGCCCGTGAACTTGGGAAAGTAGATGGCGAAAGACGAGTTCGAAATGCTCTCGGTCAGGATCGCCAGCATGATGAGGCCCGGCACGATGAACGAGCCGTAACTGACACCGTCGATCTCGGTGATGCGCGAGCCGATGGCCGCACCGAAGATCACGAAATACAGCGACGTCGACAGCACGGGCGCAACGATGCTTTGCACGAGAGTCCGGCGCATGCGCGCCATCTCGAAGCGGTAGATCGATTTCACGGCCTGGACGTTCATCGCTCTCTCTTCACCAGGTCGACGAAGATCTCTTCCAGCGAACTCTGCGAGGTATTCAGGTCGTGGAAGGAGATACCCTCTTTCTCCAGTTCGCCGAGCAGCGTCGTAATGCCCGTACGTTCGCGCTGGGAGTCGTAGGTATAAACCAGCTCATTGCCGCCCTCCCCCAGTTCCAGCCCGAATTCAGAGAGAGCCGGGGGAATCGCCGGTAGCGGTTCGTTGAGCATCAGGAACAGCTGCTTCTTTCCCAGCTCACGCATCAGGCTCTCGGTCTCGCGCACGAGAATCACCTCGCCGTGGTTGATCACGCCGACCCGGTCGGCCATCTGCTCGGCTTCCTCGATGTAGTGCGTCGTGAGGATCACGGTGACGCCGGATTCCCGGAGTTCGCGGACGACGTTCCACATGGCCTGGCGCAGCTCGACGTCCACGCCCGCGGTCGGCTCGTCGAGGAACAGCAGCTCGGGTTCGTGGGCGAGCGCCTTTGCGATCAGCACCCGGCGCTTCATGCCGCCCGAGAGGCCCATGATCGGGCTGTCCTTCCTGTCCCACAGCGACAGCGACCGCAGCACCTTCTCGATGTGCGCCGGGTTGGGCGGCTTGCCGAACAGGCCGCGGCTGAAGCTCGCCGTGTTCCACACGGTCTCGAAGGTCTCGACCGGCACCTCCTGCGGCACCAGGCCGATCATCGCGCGCGTGGCCCGGTAGCCGGTGACGATGTCGTTGCCGCCCACCCGTACCGTACCGCTCGTCGCGTTGACGATGCCGCACACGATATTGATCAGCGTCGTCTTGCCGGCGCCGTTCGGCCCGAGCAGGCCGAAGATCTCGCCGCGCTCGATCTCGAGACTGACGTCTTTCAGCGCCTCGAAGCCCCCGGCATAGGTCTTGTTGAGGTTTTTGACGTCGAGTATCGGCTGCATGCCGCGATGGTACGCGCGCTAGAAATACTTCGCGAGCCGGATCTGCACGTAGTCGTCACGCACGACAGCATACGTAAGGTCCTGCGGCCCGGCGCCGGAAAATGCCCGCGCCCGCAACTCGAACGCGATACTGTCGCCGATGCGGCGCTCGGCCTCGACATTGAAAAATGTCTCGCCCGTCACGGTATCGTAAGCAACGCCTGCAAGCACGGACGTATCCTGTATGTCGTTCAGTGCCAGGCGCGTACCGACAAAAATATCGTTGTCGCTGGTCGTGAAAGGTTCGAGCTCGTTGCGCCCGTCATACTGGTACTCGAGAAGTACGCCTAGATCGGCGGAGGACCGACCGACCTGGTAAAACGTGTATTCCAGTCCGCCGACGGCCGCCGTAAACGTCTCCGAGTAACCGTTTCGCGCAATCGCCTCCAGCTTCCACAACCAGGCGTCGCGTGTGTACTGCAGGTCGATGCCGAACTGGTCGATCAGGTCGTAGTGCGGCAGCAGCACGGGCGCATTCTCCGCCGGGAGCAGCCGCGGTTCGCGGCTCGTGCCACTGAAGACGCTCAGGCCGATATCCACGTCACCGATGTAGTGGCTGTAGCGCAGCGCTGCGTCGACGTGCCTTTCCTGGGCGGAGGACTCGTAGACGGGGCGATCGCTGTCGACGGGCAACGGCGTGCGCAGACGACCCTCGATGCCAGGGTAGTTTCGCTCCCTGAAATACGGCAGCACGTAAATGCTCAACAGCCCCCAGTCCCGTTGCCAGGCGAGATTCAGCATCGGCTGGCCGAGCTTGTCCTCGCCGTCGATGTCGCCCGCGGCGTCCGTCTGGTTGACGATGTCGACGAGGTGAACGGACTCGGTTACGCCCCAGAATACGGT
>DATHRM010000415.1:0-4922 GCA_035465295.1 Woeseiaceae bacterium
GTGGATCCAGCGCGCGCTTCAGCTGCCGCATCAGCGCGAGCTCCGTGGCTCCACGGTATTCCTCCAGCCAGGCCCGCTTGGTCACGCCGACCCCGTGTTCCGCACTGAAACTGCCGCCGAGCTCGGCGACCAGGTCATAAATGGTTTTCGTGACCGCGCTGACCCTGTTGGCATCGGCAGCCACGTCCTCGGGCACCGTGAGGTTGTAATGCAGATTGCCGTCGCCGACGTGGCCGAAGATGACCGGTCGCGCCGACGGTTCCTGTTGCTCCAGCCGTTCGGCACAGCGCTGCAGGAACAGCTGCATGCGGCCCACCGGTACCGAGATATCGTGCTTGATGCTCGGCCCTTCGAATTTCTGCGCCTCCGAAATTGCGTGGCGGACGCGCCACAGCGCCTCCGCCTCGGCCATGTTTTTAGCGATCACGGCATCCTCGACCACGCCGTCTTCGAACGCCTCCTCGAGCAGCCGCTCGAGCGGCTCTTCGTCGGCACCGATGGCGACTTCGGTCAGAACGAACCAGTCACCGGACGGCGCGACGGGCAGCGTCGCGCCGCCGATATGCCTGTCAACGAGTTCGAGCGCGTACCTGGAAATGAGCTCGAACGATTCGATACGGTCGCCGAGCTTACTGCGCACACGCGCGAGCAGGGTCACGGCGCTCCCCGCATCCGGCAGCGTGACCAGCAACGTAACGGTGTCGACCGGTTGCGGGTAGAGCCTGAGCGTGGCGGCGGTGATTATCCCGAGTGTTCCTTCGCTGCCGATGAACAGTTGCTTCAGGTCGTATCCCGCGTTGTCCTTGGGAAGCGATCGCAGGCCGTCGATGATGCTGCCGTCGGCGAGCACGACTTCGAGTCCGAGCACCTGCTGCCGCGCATTGCCGTAGCGTATGACGTTGATGCCGCCGGCGTTGGTGGCGAGATTCCCGCCGATCTGGCAGCTGCCCTCCGCGCTGAGGCTCAGCGGGAAATAGCGATCGACTGCGCGCGCTTCGTCCTGCAGCGAGGCGAGGATGCAGCCGGCCTCGGCAACCATGGAAAAATCGTCGGGGTCGATGCAGCGAACCTTGTCGAGGCGTGACAGCGACAGGATCAGCTGTTCGCCGGACTCGTCCGGGATCGCCCCGCCGCAAAGACCGGTGTTGCCGCCCTGCGGCACGATGGCGACGCCGGCTTTTGCACACAGCTTGACGACCTGCGCGACCTGCGCGGTACTGGCCGGCGAAACCATGGCCAGGGCGCGCCCGTGCAGGACGTTCCGCCACTCCGTTACGTGCGGCTCGAGCGCCTGTTCATCGGTCACGCAAGCGGCCTCGCCGACGATATTCGCGAGGTCTGCGAGAAATTGCTCAGTCTTCGACAACGACCTGCTCCGCGAACGTGCCCCAGTCGATGTTGCTGCCGCAAAACACGAGCACGACGCGCTTGCCCGCCAGATCGTCGCGCAGAGGACCCGTGAGCGCCGCCGTCGAGGCTGCACAGGCGGGTTCGACAGCAAATTTCATGCGCTGGAACAGGAACCCCATCGATTTCCGCAGCTCGAGGTCATCCACTTCGACCAGGCGATCGACGTTTCCGCGGCACAGTTCGAACGAGTACGGCAGCGCATAGGGGGCGCCGAGGCTGTCCGCAATGGTGCGCACCCGGTCGATAGACCGGGGCTCCCCGGCATCGAAGCTAAGGCGCATCGAGTTCGCACCCTCCGGCTCGACGCCGATGATCTCGACGGACGGACGCAACTGCTTCACGATGCTGGCGATGCCTGCCATGAGACCTCCGCCACCGATCGGCACGATCAGCGCGTCGAAATCGTCGAGCTGATTGCATATCTCGAACCCGACCGTGCCCGTGCCCGTTGCCACCGCCGGCCCTTCGAACGGATGCACGAAATAGCGTCCCTCCTGCTCCTCGATTCGTTTCGCAACCTCGAACGCCTCGTGCACATCATCAACAATGACGACCTCGCCGCCATAGCGCTGGCAGGCCTCAACACGATAGGGGTTGGCGGAGCCGGTCATGACCACTTTCGCAGTGCTGCCCAGCTGCCTGGCGGCGAATGCGGTCGCGATGGCGTGGTTGCCCGCGCTCACGGCCGTGACGCCACGCTCCAGTTGTTCCTGCGACAGGGCGTGCAGGTTGGCGAGCGCGCCGCGCGCCTTGAACGTACCTGTGCGCTGCAGGAATTCCAGTTTGCCCCATACGCGAGTGTGAGTGTCCAGTGCAAGCTCGATGCCGGCACAGCGCATCAGCGGCGTGGTCCAGATACTCTCCCCCAGTGCCTCCCGGAGGGCGCGCACCGCCTCGATCGTTGGCGCGGCCGACGTCATCTGCGGATGCGGGTACAGCCCGCGCGGTTTATGTCAATTGCTTGTGTCATGCTGCTTTAGGGGAAACCGAAAGTCCTGCTTCTTCAATTACTTTGAGATAGAACTTGCGCTGCATCCGAGACTGCATTAATTTGATTCCACGGTACCCGGTCAGTCAACGTCAGCGGCCTTGGGGAATCAAAACGGCAGCTGACCCATTCCTGCACGTCGGTACCACGGTGACACGCGAACTCTAGTGAATAACGTACTCGCGCGAAAGTCGCTTCGGGCATAAAAATGGAACTAGACGATCTGTCTCAATCCGGTATACGGCGTATCGCCGATTATTCGCCATACCTGGATCAACTGGCGGGCCTCGCGCAGGAAATGGGGCTCCGGCAGCGCAGTAACCTCGTGCATCTCGAGCGTTGCCTGCATGAGCACTGGTCGCTCGGCCAGAACAACATCCTGAGCTGGGCGCCGCTCGACGAAGGCATTCTCATACTCGTCCTGCCGCACTATGCAATTGCGGAGTTCACGTCGTCGCTGCCGGGCTCGAATCCGCCGCGCGTCTCTCCGGCGTTCATCACGGAGCTGATTTCGGGCGACCGGCGGCTCAATTTCGAGCAAATGCAGAAGGTCGCGCGGCTCCTCGAGGTCAAGCCCGTCTACGTACCGTTGCGGCAGCCATTATCCGGGCATCCCGTCGAAACCCAGATTATCGAGAAAATGATCCGGCGTTACGGCATCAGCTACGTCGCCAGCCGCGCGGTTACCCTGTTCGACATCGTGGGCTTCAGCTTGCTGACTCCCTTCGAGCAAATGACACAGCTCAACAGCCTGTCGTATTCGTTGAATTCCGCGCACGCGAAGATGCTGGAGCAGGATGTCGGCATCAACTTCGCACGCTCGTCGAGCGGCGACGGCTTCTACGTGTGGAACCGCGACGACGGGCTGGAAGCCAACGTCAACCTCTACCACTTCATGCACATCGTGCTTGCCGACAACGCAATCGCACGAAGCAAGGCGGCTTCCAAAGCGGTGCCCCGACTGCGCGCCTGTTTTCACGTCGGCAGCTGTTACGAATTCCACCAGGCCGAGGGCCTGAACCCGACCATGAACGACTATATCGTGGGGGACGTCACCATCGAGCTTGCACGCATGATCGAAGGGGCGCTGCCGGGGCAGATCCTGGTCGGCGAGTTTCTGGCCAGTCACACGCACCCCGAGCCGGACCCGACGCAAACGCAGGCGCACATCGACGCAGTGACCTTCCTGCAACGCGCCCAGGGCAACCTTTCCAAGCTCAGCGGGCTCGAGTTCTCCGGGGAACGGGTCACGGCCATCAAGTGTTACCTGACCGGCGAAAACATGGGCGGCGGCCAGTTCAGCATCCGCCGGCTGACCATCAAGGACAAGCACGGGCTCTCGCGTGTCGCGTACAACGCGAAGGTGAACATCTACCGCGAGAACACACAGCCCATACTGCTGGGCATCGAAGACCGCAAGCTTCCCGAGGCGCGGCAGTCCGCCCAGGCGGGCTAGTAAACCCGGGCCCTGCAGGCGCAGGTCAGAAATGGTCGGGGCGGGGAGATTCGAACTCCCGACCCCCACAACCCCATTGTGGTGCGCTACCAGGCTGCGCTACGCCCCGACCGGGACCCGGAATCGCGCGCCGAGGCGCGCTCCTGCAGGGGTGGCAATCTTACCCGCCACCGGTAATTTAGGAAAGCGGGAAATTAGCGACGCAGTATCTTGAGAACCTGTTCAAGTTCTATGCGTAACTGCTTGATAATCTGTTGGCTTTGGGAAACATCGGACTTGGCCTGATCGCCCATCAGGCGCTGCCGCGCGCCGCCGATCGTGAAGCCCTCGTCGTACAGCAGGCTGCGGATCTGGCGGATAATGAGCACATCCTGCCGCTGGTAATAGCGCCGGTTGCCCCGACGCTTTACGGGCTTCAATTGTGGGAACTCCTGCTCCCAATACCTGAGGACGTGCGGCTTCACCGCACACAAGTCGCTCACTTCTCCGATTGTGAAGTAACGCTTGCCAGGAATTGGTGGTAGTTCGTCGTTATTCCCCGGTTCCAGCATAGGCTTCGACGCGTGCTTTTAGTTTTTGTCCGGGACGGAAGGTGACAACGCGGCGAGCCGAGATCGGGATCTCTTCACCTGTTTTCGGGTTCCTGCCAGGACGTTCTTTTTTATCGCGTAGATCAAAGTTTCCAAAACCGGAAAGCTTGACCTGCTCCCCAACTGCCAATGACGCGCGCAGCTCCTCAAAGTACATGTCGACCAGTTCGCGTGCTTCGCGCTTGTTGAGTCCAAGCTCGTTGAACAGCGATTCCGCCATGTCTGCTTTTGTCAGTGCCATTATTGCTAGTCTCTCAATGCTGCACCGAAGGTCTGGCGCAATTTTTGCACTGCCGCGGCTTGAGCGGCGTCCGCATCATCGTCAGTAAGGGTGCGCGATGTTTCCTGCAAAATCAAGCTTATTGCAACGCTTTTTAGCCCAGCTTCTATTCCGGGTCCCTGGTAAATGTCAAAAATCCTGACATCGCGAATCAGTTCCGGGGAAGAGGACGCTACCGCTTCGACAAGATCTTCACCG
>DATHRM010000416.1:0-14478 GCA_035465295.1 Woeseiaceae bacterium
GCGTAGAGCACGACGTAGCCTGCCGCCGCATAGAGTTGCACCTCGGCGGAGAAATGAGGCCCGTACGCGGTGTGCGGGCCACCGTGAATTTCCAGGATCAACGGGTACTTCCGGGCGGCATCGAAACCCGGCGGATATACGAGCCAGCCCTCTACCTCGTAGTCGCCGACCGACGACGTCCACGTCATCTGCTCGACGCGCCCCAGCGTCCGGTTGCCGAGCAGGTCGTCATTCAGGCCCGTCAGCCGTATCGGCGCACGAGCGCCGCGGCCGGCCGCAACGTCGGCGGGCCGATCCGGGCGTACTGCCGTGTACGCATACGCTCCATTGCCCGCAACCGAGAACGAGCCACTGTTGTAGGGCCGGCCGATCGTCGTGCCGCCGACGTCACTGGCCAGGGACTCGACGTCGCCATCCAGGGCCAGGCGGCCGACATGGGTGCGGCCGGCGTCTTCGTAGCGAACCAGGAGCCTGTTCGACGAGCCCGCCCATTGCACGTCAGCAACATCGCGGTCGAACCCGGCCGTCAGGTTGCGCGATTCACGCGTCTTTACGTCCATCACGTAGACATCGGAACTCTGCCAGGCGAGTTTCCTGTCGTCGTATCCGAGGTAGGCAATCCGCTTCCCGTCGGGCGATATGGCCGCGCCGCGGTCGGGCCCGCGGCGGTCCGTCAGCTGTTCCATCGTGCCGTCGTCGACACGGACCGACCACAGCTCGGACTCGACGGGATGATGCTCCGCGTCGTCGAGCCGGTTCGCCGTGAATACGATGTGAGCGCCATCCGGCATCCAGGCCAGTGGGCCGCCATGATCGAAGTCGCCGCGGGTCAACTGCCGGGGCGTCCCTCCTGCGGCGGGAACGACAAAGACGTGCTCGTTCCCGGTCTCGAGATAGCCCTTCCCGTCAGAGCGATACGGCATGGTCTCGATCACCTTCGCGCCGGGCGCCCATTGCGCCCCTTCCGGGGCTTTCGGGGGCTCCGCGAGCGGTTCGTTTTCGTCGGGCACGAACATCACGAATGCAAGCTGGCTGCCGTCCGGCGACCAGCTGATGGCTTGCGGGCTGTGCCTGACGTTGCTGATTACGGCAGCCTGGCCGGTGTCCATCCAGCGCACGTGCAGTTGCGCGTCGCCCTCGCCTGTCCCGGAGACGTAAGCAAGACGATCGCCCGCCGGCGACCAGCGCGGGCTGGAGTGATGTCCGGCACCCGACACGAGCGGACGATGATTCCTCGCGTCCACGTCCACCTGCCAGATGGCCGGCACGGCACGATCCGTCATGATGTCCATGGACGTGCGCACGTACGCCACTGTCGATCCATCCGGGGATATTTGCGGGTCCGTCGCATATTCGAGTTCGAAAACGTCGACATTCGTGAAAACAGCGTCGTCCGCACGGACGACGAGGGACACGACCAGCAGCATCGAAAAAATGAAGATCCTCATGCAAATTCCCGCCAGACTGAGACAGCGGCGACGATAGCACATCGCCACAAATCCCTTGCTGCATCGCACCATCACGCTTCAGAAGCGGCGTGATTGCGTTATGCTGTGCACCGGGAGGGGGACAGGTAAGGCAGGGATGAATTTCAGACTTTCGCCACGCGTGTGTGTTATCGGTGGTGCCAATGTCGATATCCACGGCGCCGCTTACCAGGCGCTGCGGCAACACGATTCGAATCCGGGTTCAGTCCACGTGTCTCCCGGCGGCGTTGCGCGCAACGTCGCGGAGAACCTGTCGAGGCTCGGCGTCGACTGCCGCCTCGTCACCGCGGTAGGCAGCGACCCGCACGGCAGGATGCTGCTCAACCACGGGCGCGAAGCCGGCATCGACATGCGCTACGTGCAGGAACTGGAATCGGCGCCTACCTCGACCTACCTGGCCGTCCTTGACCAGTGGGGCACGATGCAGATCGCTGTAGCCGATATGGACATCATGGACCAACTCACCGCGGCACGCCTGGAACCGCTTTGCAACGCCATCGGCGAGACCTCGTTGCTCGTGATCGATGCGAACCTGCCGGATGATGCACTGGCCTGGATCGTCAACACGTTTCCGCGGCACGACATCTTCGCCGACACCGTCTCCACGGCCAAGGCCATGAGGCTGAAGCCCTATCTCGGCACCCTGCACACGCTCAAGACGAACCCGCTGGAAGCCGAGGCGTTAACGGGTTTCGAAGCAAAGACCGGCGCGGATCTCGACAGGATGGCGGACTGGCTCCACGGCCAGGGCGTTCAACGCCTGTTCCTCACCCGTGCCGAAGACGGGCTGTTTTTCAGTACGCCGGAAAAACGCGGCCATGTCATGCTGGAACAGGATGGCACCGAAGTAAGGAGCACGACCGGCGCCGGCGATGCCTTCCTGGCGGCGCTGGTGTATTCGCGCCTGCAGGGCTGGCCGCTCGACGGCACATTGCAGTTCGCGGGCGCGGCGGCGCACATTACGGTGGCGGACCGATCCCCGAGCAGCCCGGCACTTTCGCTGACAGCCATCGAACGGGCGTTGAAGCTCTAGCGTGACGCAGCCGGCCGGAACCAGGCACCTCGATATTGCGGAGGACGTCGCGGCTGCGCTGCAGGCCGGAAATCCCGTTGTCGCCCTCGAATCCACGATCATCAGTCACGGCATGCCGCAGCCACAAAACGTCGAAACCGCGCTGCGGGTCGAACGAACGGTTCGGGAGTGCGGCGCGGTTCCCGCAACCATCGCGATTCTCGGTGGACGCCTGAAGGCGGGCCTCACCGCCGATGAAATCCGCTACCTCGGCGAGCGGGGCCAGGCGGTGACCAAGACCAGTCGCCGCGACATCCCGATCGTCGTCAGTCGCGGCAAGGACGGCGCGACCACGGTGGCTGCATCGGTGATTATCGCGGCGATGGCGGGCATCCGTATCTTCGCGACCGGGGGGGTCGGCGGCGTGCACCGGGGCGTTAACGAAACAATGGACATATCCGCGGACCTCGAAGAACTCGCAATCACCAACGTCGCGGTCGTCTGCGGCGGCGTCAAGTCGGTGCTGGATATCGGGCGCACCCTGGAGTACCTCGAAACGAAAGGCGTAACGGTCGTGGGTTACCGCACCGACACCGTGCCTGCTTTCTACACGCGTTCGAGCGGCTTTCCGGTCGACTACCGGGCGGAAACGGCCGCCGATATCGCCGCCGCCCTGAACGCGAAACGCGAGATGGGCCTGGCGGGAGGAATGGTCGTGGCAAATCCGATTCCCGCCGAGCATGCACTGGATGACGACGAGATCCGCGTGGTTATCGACGAGGCGATCGCGGAAATGGAGCGCCTCGGCATCACCGGCAAGGAAACAACCCCTTACCTGCTCGCGAGAATTGCCGAGCGCACCGACGGACGGAGCCTCGCGGCCAACATCGAACTCGTCGTGAACAACGCGCGGCTCGCTGCCGAGATCGCCAAGGCACTCTAACGCCGGTCAGCGCAACACGATATCGGTCAGGACGTCGTGGATGACCTGCGTCGCTATTTCGACCAGCAGAATCCTGCCATCAACGATTACTCGCTCGTAGCCTCGGGGCGGCGGCGGCAGGGCGTGCACCAGCCCGTCCGGCAGGTGTTGCTTCGCGATGCCCGGCGGCAGCGGTTTTCCGCGCGAGAGGTTCTTCGCGATCCCGGGTGGCAACCCTTTACTCTTGTGCTTGCCCTTGCCTTTTTCGTATCCGGAGCCGTGCTCCTCGTACCAGGCATCGATAATTCGGATTTCCTTGTCGGAGAATTCGACGGAAATACCGACATCTGCATGCGCTGCATGCGGGGCCCCGATAAACAACAGCAGCGGAGCCAGTAGTGCGGGGATAGTCCGATTCATGAGGGCGCGTCCTCATTTGATCCAATTCGGTCAATCTATCCCGCCGCAGGGCGGCTTCGATGTTAATCAGGTCACATATCGGCCTGCCGGATCCACTCGCGCACGGTTGCCTCGATATAGGGCAGCGGCGTCGAGGCAACGCGCAGAACCGTGTCGTTGAACGCGCGAATATCGAAATCGTCGCCCAGCGCCTGGCGGGCTTCCTCGCGCAGGTCGAGGATCTTCAGCATGCCGAGCTTGTAGCCCAGCGCCTGCCCGGGCCACACCGCGTAGCGTTCCACCTCGCTGACCGCGGTGCCGTCTTCGACGCCCTCGGCATCGATCATGTACTCGATGGCCTGCTCGCGGCTCCACTTCTTCGCGTGCATTCCGGTATCGACGACGAGCCGCACGGCACGATGCAGTTCGGCCTGCAGCCGACCGAGGTCTCCGTACGGATCATCTTCATACATGCCCATCTCGGCCGCGAGTTGCTCGGCATACAATGCCCAGCCTTCGCCCGAGGCATTCGACCAGATCGCCGTGACGAGTGGCGGCACGTCCTGGTCGATCGCCGTCGCAAAGTGCAGGTGATGGCCGGGTATGGCCTCGTGATAGGTCAGCGTCGGCAACGCGAATCGCGGATGCACCGCCGTATCGCGCACGTTTAGCCAGTAGACGCCGGGCCGCGAGCCGTCCCTGGCCGGCGGGTTGTAATAACCCGTCGGTGCGGAGTCCTGGCTGTACTCCGGCACTGCGCGCACCTCGACAGGGTGCCTGACCGTGGTTGCAAACCACTGCGGCAACACGTCGCGGATGCCGTCGACCTGCGACCGGGCGTCGGCGATCAGCGCCGCCTTGCCCTCGGCTGTGTTCGGGTATGCGAATCGCTCCTCGACGCTGAGTCTCTGCATGCGCTCGCCCACCGATCCTTCCGTGTATCCCTCGCTCCTCAGGATCGCGTCCATCTCGCTCGTGATGCGGGCGACCTCGTCGAGGCCGGCCTGGTGGACCTCCTCCGGCGATCGCGCCGCGTCGGTCATGTGCCGGACCATGGCGGCATACAGGGCTTCGCCGTTCGGCAATCGCCAGATACCGGCCTCGTGCGGCGCCGATGGCCGGATTTCGGCCAGGTAATCGCCGATACGGCGGTACGCGGGGATGATATCGTCGGCAACGATCTCGAGCGCCCGCCCGGCATAAACGGCGGCATCCTCGACGCCCGCCGCGTCGAGCCGTTCGAGAAAGCTCGTGTAGAGCGCGTTCTCCTGCGGCGGCGGCGCGACAAACGATTCGACCACGGCCAGTGATTTATCGACCACGAAATCCGGCGGAATCGCGCCCTTCGAAACCGCCATGCGAAAGCTCTCCAGGGCGCCATCCAGCGCGTCCTGCACGGCAGCGAGCCTGACGAGGTAAGCGTCCGCCTCTTCGCTGTCGTTGACGGGCTGCTTGCTGTTCAGGAAATTCGGGATATCCACGGTAGGCCCGGAATTCTGGTTGATCGTGTAGGGCAGAAAATAGAGACCGAAACCATCGAGTGTCGTGCCGTAATCGACGACGGCAGCCGGCGCAAGCGCACCGCCCATCAGGGTAGTGACGACGGCGTGCGTTCGCGGCCTGTCGCCCGTGAGATCCGCCGGGTCGATAGCCTGCATCCGTTCGAGTGCCGCACGCAGTTCCTCCCGGCGCCCTGTCTCGCCGAGTGGCGAACGGCTCTTCAGCCGATGTGCCGTCCGCGGCACCACCAGTTCCGAAACGCCGTACGTCGTGGCCTGTTCGGGGTTGTGATAGAAGAAGGCGCGAGTCATGTCGTCCAGCGCCCGATCGAAGGCCGAATCGGCCGACTCGGCAGCCGGCGCCTGTGCGGCAGTCTGTGCCTCGACGGGTGACGGTTCGTCGCTCCGCGGACCGCAGGCAGTCAAAACAAAGAGAAGACCCGTCAAGACGAGTGCGGTTCTGGTCATCGTGAATCCCCTGGCTGGTTGCGGGACAGTATACGGTTCGCGCCCTACGAGTAAATCCGCTTCATCAGGGGCCCGATCCGGCGCATGCCGACCATCGCCATCGCAGTCAGCAGCCCGGACATCATGGCCCCCGTTACGCCGCAGGTGAGCGTGTCCTGCCCGGTAAGCCACAGGCCCGGGATCTGCGTCCGCGGGCCCAGCCAGTCCTGCCGGAATCGCTCCACTGTGTGGTCGAGGCCGTAGAGTTCGCCGTGGCGATACGCGGCGAACCACTCGGTCGAGAGCGGGGTCGAGACTTCGTGGTACTCCACCCTGCCCTCGAGCTGCGGCAACTTATCGTAGAGATGCCCCAGCAGGCGCTCTCCCAGCTCTTCTTTGAATGCCTCGTAATCCTCGCCGCGTTTGCCCCAGGTCGTGCCCTGCCACCGCTCGAACCACTCGAACGGCGCCGGCGCCACGATCTCGACCGTGGCCGTGCCCGGATGCCGGTTGAGGTAATCGGGGTCTTTCGCCGACGGGAACGAGATGTAAACGACCGGAAACTCGGCATTCCTGTCGTTCACGAACGCATCGACGGCGGCGTCGTAGTCGTGATGCGGGTAAATCCAGAAATTGGTTCTGGGGAGCCCGAGCTCTTCGGCCGTGGCCCGGAAGCCGACATACACGCCGAGGTGCGCAAAGCTCGGCCGAACCGTTTCGAGCCTGTCGTCATAGCCGAACGTGCCGGCAACATCGGGAGGCAACAAGCGCTCGAAGGTATTCGATACCCCTGCCGACGAGATCACCGTGCCGCATTCGATTCGGTGGCCGTCCGCCATCTCGACGCCGGCCACCTTGCCGTCCTCCACGAGGATCCGGTCGACGCGCGCGTAGGTAAATACCTCGCCGCCCGGCTCGCGGATCTTGGGGATAATGCTGTCGGCGATACGCCAGCTCCCGCCTACCGGGTAGAAGCCGCCATACAGGTAATGCCGGGCGATCATCGCGTGCACCATGAAAGCAGACTGCTTCGGCGGCAGCCCCATGTCGCCCCATTGGCCGCAGAGCGTCGCGATGAGGTGCTGGTCGCGCGTCAAACCGCTCAACACGTCGTAGGTGCTGCGGTACATGAAGTCCGGTGTGCGCAGCCTGATCACGGGCGCCGCGAGCTTGCGCTGCCAGGGCCGCATTACCTTTTCCATGCCGAGATCGCCGAGCGCGCGCCCGACCCTGCGCAGGAGGTCCATGTACGCATCGACAGCGGCACCTTCTTCCGGGAACTGGCGCACGAGGTTGTCGCGAAACGCCTGTTTGCCGGCGACCGCGTTGTACACCTTGTCACCGATGTAGAAGCGGTCGTACTCGTCCGCCATCGGCGCCCATTCGAGCTTGCCGCCGGAGAGAAAGTCGAACATCTTCCGGGTTCGCGTCCGGGTACCGACGTCGCCGATGTAGTGCACGCCCACGTCCCACTCGTAACCGTTGCGTTCGTAGGAATGCGTGTATCCGCCAGCGGTGTAGTGCTGTTCGAGGACGCAGACACGCTGGCCCAGTTCGGACAGCAGCGCCGCCGTTGTCAGTCCGCCCATGCCGGAGCCGATGACGATCGCGTCGTAGGCCGGCGCAAGGCGTTTGGGGCGGTACCGGTAACCGATACGTAACGTGCTCGGTTTCACGGCGTATCAGTCGTCGTCGATACCGAGCTGTTCCTTGATCGCGGAGAGTTCCGCTTCAAGCCTGCTGACGCGTTCGGCGAGGTCCGCAACGCTGGCCCGGCCGGAGGACGGCCGCTCGGCCGGAGTCGCGCTGGCGTATGCGTCCACATTGACCGGCCCCGAAAACAGGTGCATGTATTCCGAGTCCTTGCGGCCCGGCATGCGAGGCAGCTTTACGAGCAACGGCTCTCCATCCCGCTCGATCAGGCTCGTGAGCGCGGCCACCACGTCGGAATTATCGGCGAACGCGTGCAGCCGGCCGCTGCGCGACCGGATCTCGCCGGGCGTTTGCGGCCCGCGCAACAGCAAGAGGCAGACGATGGCGAGCTGCGCGTCGTCGAAACGGAAATCGCTGTAACGGGTATTGCAGAAGCGCTGCGTGTATTTTTCCGTGCGGCTCTTGAAGTTCTCGTCCGTGCGCACCAGGTGCTTCGCTTCGAGATCGCGGATCGTGTGCTGAACCTCGCCCGGGGTCAGGTTCATGACCGGCTCACGCGACGATTTCTGGTTGCAGGCATTGGTCAGCGCGTTGAGCGTCAGCGGGTACTGATCGGGCGTCACGACGGACTTTTCGATCAGGCAACCGATGACGCGCGCTTCCTTGTCGGTCAACTCTGGCAGCACATCGATTCCTCGGGTCACGTGCCGGGATGCAGCACGGTGCATACTGTGGCGCAAAGGCTCACACTCGGCAACTCCCGCCGCGCCCCGGCGCTTGGAAGCTCGCCCGGATTGGCCGACAATAGCCGGCTTTCAGGCCGGACCGGCCGTCCCCGCAACCGGAGTAGAATCCCGTGCACAGAATCCTCCTTGTTTTCATGTTGCTGGCGCTTGCTGCCTGCGGTAAAGACCCGGCGCCGGCCGCAACGGCACCGGAGCAGCCATTCGAGGTCAGCGTCGACCGTTTTGCAGACGTCGAAGTTTTGCGTTACGAAGTGCCGGGCTTCGATCAATTGTCCCTTCGCGACAAGAAACTGGCTTACTACCTGTCACAGGCCGCACTCGCCGGCCGGGACATCATTTACGACCAGAATTACGAACACAATCTGCGAATTCGGAAGCTCCTGTCAGCCGTCATTGGCACGTACAGCGGCGACCGTGACAGCGACGACTTCAAAAAGCTCGTCGAGTACGCCAAGCGTGTCTGGTTCGCCCATGGCATCCACCATCACTACTCCACGGACAAGATGCTTCCGGAATTTTCCCCCGAAGCGCTGGTCGCCATGGTCGCGAAGAGCGACGAATCGATGCTGCCCCTCGACGACGGCCAGACGCGCGGCGAGTTTCTCGACATGCTGCGCCCGATTATGTTCGACCCGGACGTGGCAGCGAAGAGAGTTACGCTGGATCCCGACGTCGACCAGGTCGTCAATTCCGCAGCAAATTACTACGACGGCGTCACTGCCGCGGAAGTCGAGCAGTTCTATGCGTCCAAAGTCGACGAGGATGCGGCGCGGCCGGTGTCGTGGGGCCTGAATTCGCAGCTCGCGAAGGTCGACGGCGAGATCGTCGAGCGCGTCTGGAAGATCGGCGGGATGTACGGCCCCGCGATCGAGAGAATCGTGTACTGGCTCGAGAAGGCGTCAACCGTGGCGGAGAACGGCGAACAGAAGGCCTGGATCGACAAACTCATCGAGTATTACCGCACCGGCGACCTGCGCGACTTCGATGAATACAACATCGCCTGGGTAGCCGACACGGATTCCCGGGTCGACGCGGTCAACGGGTTCATCGAGGTGTATGGCGACCCGCTCGGCTATCGCGGCGCCTGGGAAGCGCTCGTATCCATCCGCGACCTCGACGCAACGAAGCGAATCGCCACCATCGGCGCCAACGCGCAATGGTTCGAAGACAACTCGCCCATCATGGACGAACACAAGAAGGACGACGTCGTCGGCATCTCCGCGAAGGTCATCACGGTCGTCATGCAGGGCGGCGACCTCGTGCATTCCTCGACGATCGGCATCAACCTGCCGAACGCCAACTGGATTCGCAAGGAGCACGGTTCCAAGTCCGTGACGCTGGGCAACATCATGGAAGGCTTCGAGATCGCATCGGCCGCCGGCGGCCTGAGCGACGAGTTTGCCTACACGGAAGATGAAAAAGCGCGCAACAAGAAATACGGCGCCCTCGGGTCGCTTCTCGACGTCGACATGCACGAGGTGATCGGCCACGCGTCCGGCCAGATCAACCCCGGCGTGGGCACGCCGAAAGAAACGCTGAAGAGCTATGCGTCGACGCTCGAGGAAGCCCGGGCCGATCTCGTTGCCATGTACTACATCATGGATCCGAAACTCATCGAACTCGGCCTGATGCCCTCGCTCGACGTCGGCAAGACGGTTTACGAATCGCAGATAAGAAACGGCCTGCAGTTGCAGCTGCGGCGCGTGAAACTCGGCGACGACATAGAGGAAGCTCATATGCGCAATCGCCAGCTGATCGCGGGCTGGGCTTACGAAATGGGCGAGGGCGACAACGTCATCGAGAAGATCGAGAAAGACGGCAAGCACTATTTCGTCATCAACGACTACCAGGCATTGCGCGGCATCTTCGCCGAACAACTGCGCGAGATTCAGCGCATCAAGTCGGAGGGAGACTACGCGGCCGGCAAGGCGCTCGTCGAAACGTATGGCGTGAAAGTGGACCGGGACATGCACGAGGAAGTGCTCGCACGCATCGAGCCCCTGAACATTGCGCCCTACAAAGGATTCATCCAGCCGCGCCTCGTTGCCGTCGAAGAGGATGGCGAAATCGTCGACGTAAAAATCGAGCCCATGGAAAATTTTGTCGACTGGATGCTGGAGTCGGAGGAAAAGTACGGCTTTTTGCCGGTATCGAACTGATTGGTCGGTTACAATTTGTAACAGTATCGCCGTATCACGCGCGATAGGCTCTTTGAAAAACACACAACCAAGAAGATCAGGAAGGAGCAACAAAGCTATGGCAGGTAAATTCGAATGCTATAAAGACAAGGCTGGCGAGCTTCGTTTTCGGCTCAAGGCCGGCAACGGTGAAACCATCCTTTCGAGCGAAGGCTACAGCAGCAAAAAAAGCTGCGACAACGGCATCGAGTCCGTGCGCAAAAATGCAGCCATCCCGGAGCGTTTCGAGAAGACGCAGACAGCGGGAGGCAAGTTTCGTTTCAACCTGAAAGCCTCGAACGGCCAGGTTATCGGCGTTAGCCAGAATTACGATTCCGAGGCCGGACGTGACAACGGTATCGCGAGCGTCACGCGGAACGCCGCCGACGCCAGGGTCGTCGAACTCGACGGCTGACCCCGATCCAGTCCACGTTGCGCCGGGGCGCGCTCCTACCGCTTTACGCGATACAACTTCGCGGGGCGGTGCGCGCCGCCGTGCCGTAACTCGCCGGTCGCCTCCACCACGCCGAGCGCTTCGAGCTTCTTGCGAAAGTTGCGCTTGTCGATTCGCTTGCCGGCGACGGCCTCGCAGGCACGCTGCAGTTCCGGCAGCGTAAAGCGCTCCGGCATCAACCGGGTCGCAACGCCTGCCGTATCGAGCCGGTCCCGAACGCGTTCGATCGCGCGCCGAATGATCGTCGCGTGGTCGAACGCGAGATCGGGCAATTCGTCGGTGGGAAACAGGCGGGCGTCTTTGGCGTCGCTGCCGGCCTGCAGCTCGAGCCGGTCGGCCGGCACCAGCGCGATGTAGACGACGGTGATAACCCGCTCGCGGGGGTCACGGTCCGGACGGCCGAATGCGCCCAATTGCTCCAGGGATGCCGCATTGACTCCCGTCTCCTCGCGCAATTCACGCCAGGCTGCGCGCTTCAGGCTTTCGTCGATGCCGACGAAGCCCCCGGGCAGCGCCCACTTGCCGGCATGGGGCCACTCGGCACGGCGGATCAGTACGACGGCGAGGCGCCCTGCGTCGACCGTGAAGACAACGATGTCGGCGGTGACGGCCGGGTGCGGGTGATCGTACGTGAAGGCCATCCGGAGAGCTTAGTATCTTCGTTACACTAATGATAGTGTATTTGCTACATATTAAAGCAACGGAACAGGCGCCCCGGGCGCGTGCGCGCAGGGCCCGGGCACGCCGGATCTGCTACTTCGATGGTATGCTCCTGCGCTTCGCGCCACACGGCGAGCCCGATAACGACCAAGGATCGACCATGAAACGTCTTCCCGCCCTGATTTTCGTTCTGCCGCTCATGTCTCTCGCCATCGCCGCCGAACACGGCGACAACGGCAAGAGCGAAACGAAAAACGACATACCGGAAGCCAGGCAATACGTCACCGAGCACGAGGCCCGGGTCGGCGGCAAAAAAGTCGAATACACCGTTACCGCGGGCACGATGCTGATGAGCAACGAGAAGGACGAGCCACAGGCCCTGATCGGCTACACGGCGTACGTTGCCAAAGGGAAGGACACCGCCGCGCGCCCGATCATGTTCGCCTACAACGGCGGCCCGGGCTCCGCGTCCATCTGGCTGCATATGGGCATTCTCGGACCGCAGCGCGCGGTCGTGACGGATGCAGGTTTCAGCAACAACGGCCCGTACCGCCGCGTCAACAACGAGTACAGCATCATCGACGAGACCGACCTCGTAATGATCGACCCCGTCGGCACCGGGTTCGCCAAGGCGGTCGGTGAAGCGAAAGGCGAAGACTTCTGGGGCGTCGACCAGGACATAAAGTCCATCTCGGAATTCATCGTCCAGTACCTGACCGAGAACAGCCGCTGGGCATCGCCGAAATACATCCTCGGTGAAAGTTACGGCGGCATGCGCTCGGGCGGCGTCGCGTACTACCTGCTCAACAATCATTTCGTCGCGCTGGACGGTGTCGTCCTGGTGTCGCCGTTCATGGAATTCACGTCGGGCTTTTCGGGCATGGGGATCGACCTGCCGCACGTGATGTTCCTGCCGACGTTTGCGGCAACGGCCCGCTATCACGGCGCACTGGACCCGATGCCGCCCGATCTCGAGGCATTCCTCGACGAAGTCGCCGACTTCGCCCTGGACGAATACGCGCCGGCCTTGCTCAAGGGCGACACGCTCAGCGATGCGGAACGGCGCGAGGTGGTTGCGGGACTGTCCCGGTACACCGGGCTCAGCGAAGACTACTGGGAGCGGGCAAACCTGCGCATCAACGAAGGCCGCTTCACCAAGGAACTGATGCGCACCACGGGCAAGACCGTCGGCCGCGTGGATTCCCGCTTTGCGGGCAACATGATCAACCGCATCGGCGAATCCGCCGTGTATGACCCGATGCTGACCGCGATCGGACCCGGCTATCTCGCCGCATTCATGGACTATTACCAGAACGACCTGGAGGTCCAAAACATCGGCAACTACACGGTATTCGGGAATATTTTCATGAAATGGGACTGGAGCCACCGGCAGCCGGACCTGCAGGGCTTCAAGCTACCGTTTCCGAATACCGCGATCGACCTTGCGTACGCGATGCGCCAGAACCCGTCCATGCGGGTGCTCGTGCAGCAGGGCTACTACGACCTCGCGACGCCGCACCTGGCCACCGAGTATTTCATGGATCACCTCGACATCCCCGACGAACTGAAGGGCAATATCGAGTATGCCACCTACGAGGCGGGCCACATGATGTACATCCACGAACCGTCGATGGTGAAGTTCAAGGAAGATCTCGCGAGGTTCCTGCGCGGCGACAATTAGGCTAATCCGTCAGTTTCGCCAGGACGGCCGCCTCCTGTTCCCCTGTGGGCCAGCGCCGCGGGTTGGCGCGCCGTTCTTCGCTCTGTGACAGCCACCATTCATGGGTATCGCGTACCGTATCGGCGAGGGCGGTGAAGGTCAGGCCCGCTTCTTGCGCAGCGCTCGAATCGGCGTGAATCGAGTAAGGCGGGTTATAGAACATGGGTGTCTGGAAGCCGAGTTCCTCGACCTGCTCTCTCGTCGGCCAATGCAATGCCGATTTCTCCGTCGCGCACAGCCTCAGAGCCCACATGAAATTCTCGCGACTGACTACCTGGCCCGGCGCGGTCGCATTGTAAACGCCCGGCGTATCGTTCTCTGCAAGGCGAATAAGCCAGTGGCACAGATCGCGAACGTCGATCCAGTCGACGGCGAATTCGGGGTCCGGCGGACAGACGACGTCGCCACCACGCTGGAAACGCTCGACCCAGTAAGTGAATCGATCGGTGTGGTCGCCGGGACCGACGACGTACGTCGGACGAACGATCGTGCATGAATCGCCGTAAATCGCCTGCACGATGCGGTCGCACTCTGCTTTCAGGGGCCCGTAGGTCTCACCGGTCACTTCCTCGGTGGCCGGTTCGGGCGCGGGATGCATCGGGCCGGTATTGTCCACGTGGTGCTGCTTCTCGAAATCGTAAACGGCAACCGTCGACGTGTAGATGTAGCGATCGCAGCGACCTTTGAGAAGTTCTGCCGAGTCGCGCACGTGCCGCGGCACGTAGCCCGAGTTGTCGACGACGACGTCCCAGGCCCGCTTGCCTTCGAGCGCCTTCAGTCCATCGCCGACTTTGGCGTCACGATCACCCGAGAGTTCTTCGACCTTGTTGCCGAACAGGCCGGACTTGGTGCCGCGGTTGAACATGGTGACGTTATGGCCGCGATCCAGCGCATAGTTGATCTGGTGCGGCCCGAGGAATCCGGTCCCGCCGAGGAACAGGATGTCGAGTTTCTCGTCCGCGGGCGCAATCGCGCTGCCGGCACCGGCAGCGGATGCGCCCAGGATGGCGGCACCGGCGCCGAGAAATTCTCTACGTGTGGTCATGAAGTTGCTCCTCTTGTACCTGTTGTACCTGCGGTGAACCCGCGCAATCTGAACAATTCTTTACATATGCCTCTATCTTTCTGGTTTCACTAAATTATAATGAAAGCGACAACTCACAATACAAGTAAAAAAAGAACTCGGGAAATGCCGCACCCGAGCCGTACCGGTTCCAGTTGGAGGGAACACATGCGTAACAGGACCATCCGCTGGACGGCGCTCGTCGCCGTTCTCGCTTCTGTACCTGCGTTCAGCCAAAG
>DATHRM010000417.1:0-7635 GCA_035465295.1 Woeseiaceae bacterium
GGGCCGGCCACCAGGCCGATAAACAGGAACAGCAGGCCGATCGAGAGCCAGATATGCGGGATGCGGGAGTAGAGCCAGTCGGGCACTAGCATGGCGATCACCCAATGGTGAATAGGTCTTTCGAATATTAAGAAAGCGGGCGCCGGATGTCCCGTGAACAGCGCACATTTCCGCCCTCGGCTATACTCTGCCGATGCAGTACCTGATCGATGCCAGCGTGTACGTGTTCCGGGCCTATTACTCGATGCCCGACGACATCGTCGACGCCGACGGCAACCCGGTCAACGCGTTTTATGGCTTCGCCCGTTTCCTCGGCGATTTCATCGAGCAGGTCAATCCCGAGCATGTCGCCGTGGCTTTCGATGAGAGCCTCACGACCTCGTTCCGCACCAGCATCTACCCCGACTACAAGGCGAATCGCGAGCCTGCGCCGGAAGACCTCAAGCGCCAGTTCGGGCAGTGCCGGCGTTTCGTCAGCGCGCTCGGACTGATGAACTGCGCCGATCCCCTGTACGAGGCCGACGATCTCATCGGTACGCTCGTCGAGCATGGCCGCCGCGCCGGCCGGCCGTCGACAATCGTCAGCCGCGACAAGGACCTCACGCAGTTGCTGACGAAAGACGACGTGTTCTGGGACTTCGCGGGCAAAGGCAAACTCGGCTACGACCACATTCTCGACGTCTTCGGCGTCCGGCCGGAACAGATCGCGGATTTTCTCGCGCTGGCCGGGGACGCCGTCGACAACATTCCGGGCGTACCGGGCGTCGGTAAAAAGACGGCGTCGGCGCTGCTGGGGCACTTCGGCACGCTCGGCGACATTTACGACAACCTCGACCGAATTCATGAAGTCCCGGTGCGCGGCGCCAGAACCCTGGGTGCGAAACTCGATACCCACCGGGAAGCCGCGATGCTCGCGCGGCAACTCACCGGTATCGCCTGCGACGCGCCGATCGACGACCCCGAAAGCAAGCTGCGGCGTTCGATGCCCGATCTCGGCGCGATCAATGCGCTCTTCGACGAGGCCAACATCGGTACCGCGCTCAGGCGCCAGGCCGAGCGGGTATCCGACCTCAGCCGTTATTGACTATGCCCGGTACCGACGATGCCTTCGTAAAGACGGGCCCCGCGAGTTCGCTTCCCATGTTCGAGGCGGAAGCGGAGGGCCTGCGCGAGCTGGCTGCCGCCAGGGCGATCCGCGTCCCCGCCGTCATCGACTGCGGCGTCGAGAACGGCGCCGCGTACATCGCTATCGAACGCCTGCGCTTCGAACGCGCGACGCCGGCCATCGAGACGGTGTTCGGCGAGCAGCTCGCGAACCTGCATCGGCATACGAAAGAGCGGCATGGCTGGCATCGCGACAACACGATCGGGCCGACGCCGCAGCACAATCCCTGGACGCGCGACTGGATCAAGTTCTTTCGCGCGCACCGCCTGCGGTTCCAGCTCGATCTCGCGAAACGGAACGGATACACGGGTGAGCTCCAGTCGCTCGGCGACAGTCTCGAGCGCCGGCTGCCGGATCTGTTCGAAGGCTACGCACCATCAGCGTCGCTGTGCCACGGCGACCTCTGGAGCGGTAACTGGGGCGTCACGGAGGGCATGCCGGTCATATTCGACCCGGCGGTCTACTATGGCGACCGCGAATCCGACATCGCGATGACCATGCTGTTCGGCGGTTTCGGTCGGGCGTTTTACCGCGCCTACGAGCAGCGCTGGCCGATGGCGGAGGGACACGAACGGCGGCTGAAGCTCTACCAGCTCTACCACGTGCTGAATCACCTGAACCTCTTCGGCTCGGGGTACATGGGCCAGGCGATGAAGTTACTGCGCGACCTGGCGTAGCGACAACGGCTCAGTGGAACCGGCCCTCGACTTCGCTCGGGTCGACATCCTCGTCCACCACGATCGGCTCGCCGAGAAAGTCCTCGTCGAACAGGAACAGCTGCGTGCCTTCCGGCGCGGTCAGCACCATGAATGCGCCCTCGAAACCGGGGAACTCCTTCACTTCCAGGCCGCGCGTTTCTACCAGGTGCCTGAGGGCCTCCTTGTCCGGGCACTTGAAACACAGCGACGGGCGTTCGAGGGCGATGCTCTCGGACAGGCCGAGGGCGATGCCGCCCGCGTCGAAGCGCATGTGCACGGTAGGCTCTTCGCGCATCTTGAGGATCGAGCCGGCAACGGGACCCCAGAAGCGTGCCGAGCGCATCGCATCCCGCACCGGCAAGGTGAGCTCGAACCAGTTGCCACAGGCCGAATCGTTGTCGTCTTCGTCATTTCCGTGGAACGTGCGCGCCTCGACGATCGTGACGAGATGCCTGTCATGATCGTTGATGCCGATTTCGTTGAACCGCTCCTCGCCGAGGTGCATGAAACTGAACTCGAAGCCGTGATCGGCCATCGAGCGCGCATGCCGCGCGAGGTCCGGCTGCACGAACGTGATCGCGGGCGATTCAAGCTCGCGATCGTGGATGCCGATGCAGAGGACGCCGTCGCTGACGACGGCATACTTGTGCGGGTAGATGTCGGCCGTTTCGAGCTCGGCAAAGCCGAGCGTCTTGTACCAGAGCAGGGACTCGACGACGTCCTGCGACCGGACGCTGATCTCGAGGAAGCGGCCGATACCGCTCAACGCTCCGCCCCCATGGCGAGGGCCCGTTCCCGCGACTTGTCGCGCTCCCGTGCAGCCTCGCTTTCGCTCCAGTCGGGCGACGATTCCGGCCAGCCTCCCGCGTGTTTCTCGACGAGGCGCGCAAGGAAAGCGACGTGGTCGTCGCGCGCATTCAGGGCCGGTATGTAGTGCAGGTCGCCGCCGCCGGATTCGCGGAAGATATCGCGGTTTTGCATCGCGGTTTCCTCGAGCGTTTCGAGGCAGTCGGCCGCAAACCCCGGGCAGAGCACGTCGAGGCGTTCGAGACCGCTGCGGCCGAATTCCGCAATGGTCTCGTCTGCGTAGGGCTTCAGCCACTCCGCTTTTCCGAGACGTGACTGGAACGCCACCGTGCATTCGTCCCCGGAGAGCTCGAGTGCGTCCGCGAGCAGCCGGGCCGTCTTCTGGCACTGGCAGTGATACGGGTCACCTTTCAACAGCGTTTGCCTGGGCACGCCATGAAACGACAGCAACAGCCGGTCGCCGCGCCCGTGTTGCTCCCAGTAGTCCCGGACACTTGCCGCGAGGGCCGCAATGTAGCCGGGGGCGTCGTGGTAGTGATTGATGAAGCGCAGCTCGGGAACCCAGCGGCACCTCGACAACGCCGAGGTCACCGCCGCGAAAACCGAGGCCGTCGTGGTGCCGGAATACTGCGGATACAGCGGCAGCACGAGGATGCGCCGTGCACCTTCCGCATACAGCTTGTCGAGCGCCGACGGGATCGACGGCTTGCCGTAAGACATGCCGAGCGCGGCGTGCACGGGCCCCGAGAACCGCTGCGTGAGCTTGTCCTGAAGTGACCGCGTGATGTCTTCGGAGATACGCATGAGCGGCGAGCCTTCCTCGGTCCAGATCTTCGAGTACGCTTCGGCGGAGCGCTTCGGCCTGAACGGCAGGATGAAGCCGTAAAGAATCATCAGCCAGATCGGCCTCGGGATCTCGACGACCCGGGGGTCCGACAGGAACTCGCGCAGGTACCGGCGCACGGCGCCGGGCGAGGGATCGTCGGGCGTTCCCAGGTTGACGACGAGTACGCCCAATGACTCTGGACTGCCGTGTTCATAGTCGGGTGAAGTCTGGAAGGTCGGCATATAGCTGGAAGCCCGTGTGCGAACGCCGTAACACTACTGCAAAGGCCCGTTGCGTGCCACCGCTGGCCGCGTGCCACAACCGTTATAATCGACTGTCACGATTCACATTTATGACGGTCATCGACAATGGAACCCAACGCGGATTCGCCGAACGATTACCCCGATCGCTGGACCCTGATACGGGACCTGTTCGTGTTCCAGGCAAAACTGCTGGTGGACGGGCTGCGCGACCTGCTGCTCGTGCCTGCCGCGCTGGTCGCCGGCATCTGGAGCCTCGTCACCGGCGAGGAGGACCGTCCCGGGCCGCAGTTCTACCGCCTCATCGGCCTCGGCAAGCAGAGCGAACGCTGGATCGACCTGTTCAAGGCCTACGAGAACGCGCCCGGGGAGGTTCGGCGCGAGCACGAATTCGCGGTGAGCAACATGGACGAACTCGTCGACCGGTTCGAGTCGTTCGTCGTGGACGAATACGAGCGCGGAGGCGTGACGGCGCAGGCGAAGGAACGCATCGACAAGGCGCTCGACGCCATCCAGCGTTCCCGCAACCCCTGAACCAATAACCAACCGGCTGCGCGCCTCAGCGCCATTCAACGACGTGGTAAAGGGCCCGGTTCGGGGTGTTTATCACCGGGCTGCTCGCTGCGCTCGCTTGAGGCCTCGTCGACAAACACCCCGAACCGGGCCCTTCCATACGCAGCCGCTCGGAACGGGCGCGCCGGGGCGTTTTTCGACCGAAGTAAAGCACAGCGAAGCGAGCCATGAGGGAGAGAAATGCCCCGGCGCGCCTGACAGGGGTGATTCGTCAGTGCGCCGTGGGGGGATGGGGTTGCGAAGGGCCCGCTACGCGGCTTCCATGATCGCGGTCACGCCCATGCCGCCCGCGGCACAGACGGAAATCAGGCCGCGCCCGGAACCCTTCTCGCTGAGCAGCTTCGCCATCGTCGCGACGACCCGGGCGCCCGTTGCGCCGAACGGGTGACCGATTGCGACGCTGCCGCCCTTGCCGTTGAGCTTGGAGAGGTCGATCGGGCCCATGGCTTCGTTGCGTCCGAGCTTTTCCCTGCAGAACTTCTCGGACTGCCAGGCTTTGAGCGTGGCGATGACCTGCGCCGCAAACGCCTCGTGAATCTCGTAAAAGTCGAAGTCCTGCAGGCGCAGGTCGGCCTGCTTCAGCATGTCCGATACCGCGTAGGCGGGCGCCATCAGCAGGCCTTCCTCGTGGATGAAGTTGACGGCAGATACTTTCGCGAACGTCAGGTACGCGAGTACCGGCAGGTTCTTCTTGCGCGCCCAGTCCTCGTTGGCGAGCAATACGGCAGCGGCGCCGTCGGTCAGCGGCGTGCTGTTGCCCGCGGTCATTGTGCCGTCGGCCGACTTGTCGAATACGGGCTTCAGCTTCTGCAGCTTCTCGAACGTCGTGTCGCGGCGGATGTTGTTGTCTTCCTCGGCATCCATGAAGGGCACGACGAGGTCCTCGTACCAGCCTGCATCGTACGCCGCGGCCGCCTTCACGTGGCTCGCGAGGGCGAGCTGGTCCTGGTGTTCGCGCTGCACGTCCCATTGCTTCGCGGTGATCTCCATGCTCTCGCCCATCGACAGGCCGGTGCGCGGCTCGACGACGCCCGGAAACTGCGGTGCGAAGTGCCGGGGCCGCAGCCGGAACCACGGCGCGATGCGCTTCATCGCGGTTCGCGCGGCATGCACGTCCAGCAGGATGTGGCGGAACTCGTCGCGGAAGACGATGGGCGCGTCGCTGACGGTGTCGGTGCCGCCCGCGATACCGCAGTCGATCTGGCCGAGAGCGATCTTGTTGGCAATGAGGATTGCCGCCTCTATGCTGGTGCCGCAGGCGCGCTGCAGGTCCATTCCCGGCGTTTTCAGCGTCAGCCCCGAGTCGATCACGCTCTCGCGGGCGAGATTCCAGTCGCGAGAGTGCTTGATGACGGCACCCAGGGCGACGTCGCCCATGGTCTGGCCGCGCAGGTCGAGCTTGTTAACGAGGCCCTGCAGGGCCGCGGTCATTAGATCCTGGTTGGTGCACTTCCTGTAGACGGAATGTGAGCGACAAAAGGGGATGCGCGAGCCGCCGACAACGGCAACGCGAACGGATCGACCATCGTGCAGCATAGTGCCTCCGGACAGAGTGTTTCACACGAACGCGAAGCAACTTTACACTATTGACCGAGTGGAACGTAGAAGGGCCTACCATATTTCGACACGGTGACCTGGCTCGAACGCGTCCCGATATCCCGGCCGGGTTATTCCGGCAGTCACGGCAGATGCACATGCAGCAAATAGTCCGACGTTTCGGGCGTGAGACCGCCGCGCTCCTGAGCATCGCGTGGCCGCTGATCGTCAACAACCTCTCCGTGGCGGGCATGCAGTTTACCGACGCGGTAATGGCAGGACAGCTCGGCGCGGAATCGCTGGCGGCCGTCGCGGTAGGCGGCAGCGTCTGGTTCCTGGGTTTCGCCTTCGTCCTCGGCGTGCTCATGGCGATCTCGTCCATCTCCGCGCGTCACCATGGTGCCGGCGACGAGGCGCTGATCGGCCGTTATACCCGGCAGGGTGTGTACCTCGGCATCTTCCTCGCGGTCCCGATCATACTTTTCGCCTGGTTTCTTGCCGCGCCGGGACTGGCCGCGATCGGCATCGACATCGCTTTCCGCGACATGACGGTCGGTTACGTGAAGATGATCTCGCTGGGCGGTCCCGGGATGTTCATCTTCCTCGCGCTGCGGTTCACGACGGAGGGCATCGGTTACACGAAGCCGATCATGTACACCTCCATATTCGCGCTGGTCTGCAACGTGTTCCTGAACTGGGTGCTGATGTTCGGCAAACTGGGCGCGCCGGCCATGGGCGCGGTGGGCTGCGGTCTCGCCAGCGGCATTACCATGTGGATCATTGCGATCGTGCTGGCGACCTACATGGTGTCGAGCCGCAAGTACGAGCCGCTGGACCTGTTTTCGCGGCTTTCGCCGATGCGCCCGAGCGTGCTGAAGGAGATTATCTTTCTCGGCGTGCCGATCGCGATCACGATCACGGCGGAAGCGGGGCTGTTCAACGCCGTGTCCATCCTGATGGGCACGCTCGGCCCCGAGATCACGGCGGCTCACCAGATCGCGATCAACTTCGCGTCGACGATGTTCATGGTACCGCTGGCCCTGAATTCGGCGATCACCGTGCGCGTGGGCTATGCGCTGGGCAAAGGGGACCTCGACTATGCACGCTTCGCCGGCGGCTTCGGGGTGTTCATGTGTGCCTTGTTCATGGCCTGCTCCGCGACGTTTCTGCTGCTGTTCCGCGACGCAATCGTGAGCGTCTATACACAGGACGAGGCGGTCAAGGGGATCGCGATTTCCCTGTTGCTGATGGCGGCGATCTTCCAGGTGGCGGACGGCATCCAGATCGGCGCCGCCGGCGCACTGCGCGGCTACAAGGACACGCGGATACCGATGGCAATCAACATCTTCGCTTACTGGATAATCGCCTTCCCGCTCGCTTACCTGGCGGCGGTCACCTACAAACTGCCACCGAACTATATCTGGGGCGGATTCGTGGCCGGCCTGTCGGTGGCTGCTGTCATGCTGACCTGGCGCTACGTGCGCATTTCAGGCAGGGCGATCACGGAGTCGGTCGTATATTCGCGTTTAGCCGAAACAGATTCGTGGGATCGTAGCGGTTCTTGATCTCGACCAGCCGCGGGTAGTTTTCACCGTAGTTGCCCCACGTCCTCTGCTCCGATTCCTCGTTGAGGTTGGTGTAGTAGCCTTTCATGAAGGGCTGCATGGCCGCGTAATACCTGCGGATCGCGGCAATCCGCGGCTCGGTCTCCGATGGATCGGTCCACACTGAGCTGATTCCGAGGTTCAGGTCGGCGTCGCGATGCACGAA
>DATHRM010000418.1:0-8841 GCA_035465295.1 Woeseiaceae bacterium
CGCCCTGCGCGACCTCGACTGGACGTCGGGGACCGAGACCAGCGCGTCGTTCCTGCGCAAGTTCGCGGCGATGGGCGGAGTCGTCGAGGAGATGCTGGTCGCGGGCGAAATCCACTCGCCCAGCGTGCAGATGCGCATTTCGCCCGACGGCCAGCCCGGGCTCGTGTCGAGCCATGAGCAGATTCTCGGCGGTGCCACGGGTCAATCCTATCTCGGCTGCCGGTTTCCGGCGGATGACGAATATCGCGTTCAGCTATTGCGCGAGGCCGCAAGGATCGGCGAGGTGCTCAGCCGTAAAGGGGTTATCGGTCGATTCGGCATCGACTTCCTGGTCAGCCGCGACGGTCCCGGCGACTGGACCGCGAATGCGATCGAGATCAATTTGCGCATGGGGGGGACGACCCCGCCGTTTCATGCGATGGAATTCCTCACCGGAGGAAAGCTCGACCCGGCCAGCGGCTTGTTCCTGGCGTCGCAGGGGCAGCCAAAATACTACAGCGCGACAGACAATCTGAAGTCTCCCGCCTACAGGGGCTTGCTGCCCGAGGATCTCTTCGAAATCATCGCTCGGCACGGAATTGGCTACAGCCACGCAACCGGCAGCGGTGCCCTGTTTCACATGATCGGTGCGCTGTCACAGTACGGGAAGGTCGGCCTGACCTGTATCGCCCATAGCGCGGCCGATGCGCAGCAGCTGTTCGACCATACTGCGGGCGTGCTCGATAACGAAACGGAAAGCGGCTCGCACGGCGTACAGGCGCCCTTGTTCGACCGCCACCTCCCCATGGAGTAACAGGGTGCGAAAACCCGTGGTGCTGCCGGTAGAATGCCGGATTGGAAACGAAATACAACGTCGGAGCGCAGCGATGCGCACCGGTTGGAGAACTCGATGCTACGCGTAACGATCACAATACTCACGGCCACCGTCCTGCTGGCTGCCTGCGCGGGCCTGCGGCCGGGCTGGGAAACACCGGCGGTCACCGTGAAATCGGTTCGGGCGATTCCGTCGCAGGGAATGTTGCCGGATTTCGAAATCGACCTGCACATCGTCAACCCGAACCGCGAAAAACTGAAGCTCGCTGGTGTGTCCTACACCGTGAGTCTCGAGGGGCACGAGTTGATCCAGGGCGTCGGTAACGATTTGCCGGTGATCGAGGGCTACGGAGAGGGCGATATCACACTCAACGCGTCGGCGAACCTGTTCGCCGGCGTCGGCCTTGTCCGAGAACTGATGTCCAGCCAGAAAGACACGCTAAGCTACAGTTTCGAAGCGAAACTGGATCCCGGCGCGCTGCGGCCGTCGATTCGCGTCCGGGATGCCGGCGAGGTGTCACTGTCCGGCGTTCGTGGATCCGCGGGCGACCAGCGGTAGCGCCCGGGTTCTCGCGGTGAGACGCACTCCTGGCGACGGCCTTACCGGTTCCGCCAGCATTGTGCCGACGTTATGAGTGACCACAAAGACGAAAGCAGCCTGCACCGCAGCGTTCGCCTGCTGTATCACGGTCGCAGCCGAAAAGCCGCGATGTTCCGCTATGCCCTGGTCACCTTCGATATCGCGACCGTCCTCTATTTCCTGTTCACGGTAGCGGCGGCACAGCAGCCGCTGCTCATTGTCGTCAACCTGATCATCGGCGTGCTCATCCTCCTGGATTTCTGCGCTCGAATGTGGGTCGCCGACAACCGCCGCAAGGCGCTGTTGCGGGTTTATTCGATCGGCGACATTATCGTCATCGCCTCGCTGTTTCTGGCGCCGCTGCTGACTGAGAACCTGGCCATGCTGCGGGTGCTTCGCGGCCTGCGGCTCATACATTCCTATCACCTGCTGCACGACCTCCGCCGGGACGTGCGTTTTTTCCGCGCACACGAGGACGCCATATTCGCCGCGGTCAACCTGTTCGTCTTTGTCTTCGTTACCACGTCCGTCGTCTACGTACTGCGCTTTGGCAAAGAGGCCAGCGTCGCCAATTACATCGATGCACTGTATTTCACGGTCTCCACGCTGACGACCACCGGCTTCGGCGACATCACGCTGGGCACACCCGGCGGCAAGGTCCTGTCCGTGTTCATCATGATCTTCGGAGTGGCTTTGTTCGTTCGCCTGGCCCGGGCGATCTTTCAGCCGGCCAAGGTGAGGCACAAGTGTCCCGAATGCGGCCTCAATCGGCACGATCCTGATGCCCTGCACTGCAAGCACTGCGGCGGGCCCGTCAAGATCGAGACCGAAGGCGTCGACTAGCGGTTTCGACGATTGCCGTATTTGCAACAATTGCCTGAAAGGGCGCGGCCCGCGGCACAGGCCTTTCTTTGACCAACTGCACTAAATAATGCGCAAGCGACGGCCGGGACCGCCAATCCTGGCCCTGATCTGCTATGCTCAAAAAAAAGCAATTGAAAAAAGTGGTCGCCGGACCACGCTGAGGAGAAAATCGATGCGCAATCGCTTGATGACCGCCTTGATCTCGTGCCTTGCCGTTTCCCTGATCGCCGGCAACGCGTTTGCCTGCGGCGAGAGCCTGTTCCGCGTCGGCAAGGGCGTCGCATTCCGACAATACACGGCACCGCTGCCGGGGACGATCCTCGTCGTTGCGAGAACCGAATCGGAACTCGCGATGGTCGAGCAGCTCATGGCCGCCGGTCACGACGTCCATGTCGTCGCCGACCCGTCTCTTATCGGTCAGGAGCTCGGAAAGCACGAATTCGACATCGTGCTCGCGTATTTCAGTCAGCGCGCCGAAGTGGCGGCACAGACGGCCGCGACGTCGGTCGACTACCTCCCCGTGACACAGGACGTCACCGCGGAACGGCCTGAAGCGGTAGCGCTTTACGGGCGTTCGCTTTCAAGCGATGCCAGCGTCAAGACGTTCCTGAAGACCATTCATCGCACGCTGAAAGCGCGCGGTTGAACAAGCTGACGGCGGCCGGGGCTTCCGCAGCATCCGGCTGACGCGGGCGCGTTGCGACCCGGCTGTCGATGCAGCGGCGGCCGAGTGTCGGTGTGCCGCAACAATAACAACAACACGATGAGGCCTGCATGATCCGGACCGGCCGTCAACGCCGACTCGACATTGCCCGCAAACGCGGCGTCGTCTTCTGGGCGTTGTTGCCGTTCTGGCTGATGACGGCCTCGCCGGTTGCAGCCGAGGCCGAGTCGCGAGCCGGCCACGGCAATGTATCGGTCACCTACCAGTACATCCGCGTCGATGGTTTCGAAGCCAGCCAGGGCGAAATCGATATCGGTACCGTCGATACTCATGCCCTGTACTTTGAAATCGATTATCACCTGACCGACCGTTTGACGCTGATCGCCGGCATTCCCTATATCCGGGAGCGGTACAAGGGCCCGTTTCCGCACGACCCGCTGGCGCTCGACCCGCCGCGGCCGGAGGTCGAAAATGTCGATCTCGGCCAATGGAACACCGACTTTCAGGATGTCCATTTCGGCGTCCGGTATCTGCTCAAGGAGAGCAATACCCTGCTGATCGAGCCGTTTGCCCTGGCCGGCGTTCCGAGTAACGACTACCCGTTCTTCGGCCACGCTGCCATCGGCCAGAATCTGAAACGCCTCGAAATCGGGTCGTCGTTCGTCTACATCCCCCCGATCTCCGACGCCTACTATCAGCTCGATCTGGGTTATGTTTTCGTCGAGGAAACGCTCGGAGTGAACATCGACCACTGGAACATTCGTGCCGAGGCCGGTTACTTTTTCAACAGGCACCTCAGCGGGCGGGCATTCTTACTCCATAAACAGGGGCGCGGCCTCACGTTTCCGGACGACTTTGCGCCGCCGCGCACCGATGAAAAGTGGTATCAGCACGATCGTATGGTCAAGCACAACTTCACCAATTTCGGCGTCGGACTCGACTGGAGTCTTAGCGAGAACTACAGCCTGACATCCTCGGTACTGACCATGGTCCGCGCGGAACAGGTTCACAAGGTGCAGTATGCGATCACGTTGGGCCTGACGCGTTCGTTCTGAGCATCCGGCGGCCGCGTCTCACCGTGTGAATTCGCTCTGCATGCGTTCCAGCGTCTGCGGCAGCTTTTCGCGCAGCCTCCGTTTTTGTTCCTCGGCCGCCCGGACCACGGCCCGGTAGCGCGGTTCCGACGCCAACCGACGGAAGCACGGTGCGTCGACCAGCACGGGATACCATGGCATGCCGACGGCATCCGGGACCAGGCTGAGTTCGTCCAGAGCCGCGTCGTGCTGATCCAGTATCGACAACGAGCACGCCAGATAGAAATGGCCCCACCACGCCCGATTGCCGCCGGTATCGATCATCCTTCTGAACTTGGGCCTGATCCACTCCGCGAGTTCCCGGGCTTCCTCGATCTTGCCGAGTTCCTTCAGGGCATCGGCCAGCGTCACCATTGCTTCCTCGTCGTTGGCGCGCCGGTTTTCGCTTTTCGCCCGTGCGGGCTGATCCTGGCTGCGTAAAACGTACACGGCCTGCTCGAACTGCCCGGTCGCCGCGAACGCCCGCGCGAGCCCGTACCATAGCTGGACCTGGTTGGGATGATCGAGCACCCGTTCCTCGCCGAGTTCGATCATTTCGTCGTAACGCCGTTCCCAGTAGAGCAGGTTGAATGCCGGGTTGCTCTCGTACTCGCGTGCTTTTTCGAAATCGCCGATGCGTGCGTACAGCTCGGCGACCTGCCAGGCCGAGTCCCGGTTCCCGGGATCGAGCTCGTGAGCAAACATCGCCCAGGCGATCGCCTCGTCGACTTCGCCAATAAGCTCGAGAGTCCGCGCGATGACCATGTACGCGTTGGCATCCGAGAATCGCTCTGCGATCAGGTCAACGACGTTTCTCGCTTTCTCCGCCATGCCGTTCATGCCGTAATACGTACCGAGGTCGGCGTACCGGGCCAGCGACATAGGATCGACTTCGAGCGCTTTGAGGAAATACGGCTCCGGCTCGTCCACGATCAGCTGGTGCCAGAGCCACTTGCCGTAGGCGTCGTTCGCGTCCGGGTTGTTGGGGTTGAGTTCAACCGCGCGCCGATGGGCATCACCGCTGCCGGGCAAATAACGCACCCAGTAATAAAGACCGAGCGTGTACTGAACCTCGGATATATCGGGATCGATCGAGAGCGCGCGGAAGATCGGCTGCTCTGCCGCCTCGACGTCGCCAAGATAAAGCAACGCGGCGCCGAGCCGGCTGTGTGCCAAAGCCGAGTTCGGATCTGCGGCGATGGCTTTTTCGTAAAGTTCGATCGATCGCATGAGCAGTCCGACGTCGACTACCGCCTGGTCCCGTACCTGCTGATAGTAGTAGCGGGCGAGCAGCATCAGTTCATTCGCCGTCGGGTCGAGCGACGCCGGGTCGCCGGCGCCCAGCGATTCGTCGCGTTCGGGCAGCAGCGTCGCGACGATGTCCTGGGCAATGTCCTGCTGTACCGCGAGCAAATCGGCCATCGACCGTTCGTAAGGCTGGGACCAGGTCTGGAATCCCGTTTCGCCGTCGATGATATACACCGTGATTGCGAGCCGGTCGCCCTGACGCCGCACCGTGCCTTCGATAAGCTTGCCGACGCCCAGCCGGTCCGCAATTCCGATTGCATCGACGCTACGGTCTTCGAAAATCACCGACGATGCACGTGCCGCGACCCGGAGGCCGCCGAGTCGCCCGAGCTGGTCCCGCAGGGCGTCGCCCAGCCCCTCGCTGATGAACCGGTTTTCATCGCCGTCGCTGGTGTCCTCGAACGGCAACACGGCGATCGTGTTCGGTGCGGCCTCGGCGCCGCCGCGGGGCAATACCAGGGCATTTTGCGCCGACTGCTCGACCACGCTCGGATAGATCAGGTAGAACAACCCGCCGGTTGCGCCGATCAGGAGCATGACAGCGCCGGCGATAACGAGCCGGCCCTCGCGAGTCGCCGCCTGAGTTCGCTTGATCCCGTCGGACCCGATGTCGAACCGCCATGCCAGCAACATCGCGACGGGAAAGCCCACGACGAAGATGATCGCCATGAGCGCTTTCGACCATGGGGGAAATACGGGCAGCGCGTCGAGCAGGAAGGAGACGACCTCGGTGATGCTCCAGGCGACTGCTGCGTACAGGAGCGCCACTTGAAGCACGTGGCGCCGCTTCAGTTCGGCAAACAGACCGCGCGCCATGGTCTTTTCGTCGGGTGCAAGCCTTTCGACGTCCGCCAGCAGACGATATCCCTCGCCCCGGGCCAGGCCGATGTAGCGCGGATTGGCCGCATCGTCACCGAGCGACTTGCGCAGCAGCTTCACTCGCTGCGTGACTGTCTCCGGGCTCACGACGCGGCCCTTCCAGACCCGTTGCACGATCTCGTCGTGAGTAAGAACGGCGGGCGCCGCGTCGGCGAGTGCGAGCAGCAGTCGATAGCTTAGCCTGGGCAGGTCGATTCGGCTTCCGGACCGGTAAACCGTCCGAGTGCGGGTATCGACGAGCAGGTCATCGATCAGCAGTCGGCCGAATTTTTCGTATTCCCGATCCATCGCGGCACGTGGACTCCGGCTGAGCCTCGGCGAGGCCAATACTGTTTCTGCCTAAATTTCGGCTGCATGTCCAATGCAGTCGCGGCCGCCGACCTCGGCAAAGCCTGCCTGCGCCCGCTCCCGAGCCGATCGGAAGTCCGCCCCCGGCGCATTAAAAGGCCGGGACCCGCTGTGCAGGCCCCGGCTCGTGTCGTTCCCGCAACGCCATGTTGCGGCTCTCCGTATCTACATTGCCCGGTGCACAGAGAAAAACACGTTCTGGCAGCCGCCCGGCGGACAGGCTTCGTTTGCCGTTCCGATCTGTGCAGCGACGGAGCCGGCGATGCCGGCAGGGCCGTGTGTGCGCAGAACGAGATGGATCTCGGCAGCGCCCAGGCGCTGCAGGCCGTCATCCCGCATTGGACCGAACAGCTCCCTGTCGGTGCGGCCGCGACGCAGTTCGATCTGCGTGTTGCCGTAGCCGTCGCCATCCGCAAGCAGGCCGCCGCCCCAGAATACAGAGCCCCGCACGGCGGGATTTCCCAGGTCGCTGCCGGCGCATTCGTAGGGCGTTGCGCAATACTGCGGCCTGTTAAAGACGACCCACCAGATCGAATAGGCATTGTGGGGGACCAACGCGGCGGACGTCACCGTCGCTGTTATCACTCGTGCCGCCAAGTCACGGACAAGTATCGTTGCACCCTGCACGAGCACGGGGGGGTCACCGAACATGAAGTGGTCAGCCACCTGGACGGACTCGCGCACGGTGTTGCCCTGGCCGTTGTTCTCGTCGGCCGTAGCGGCCAGCGGTATGGCGAGGACCAATCCGGTGATCGCCGTTAGCATTTTCAGTTTTTGTCGCATGGTCTTCTCCTGTGATTTTCTCTCGATTGTGACAATGACGCCGGCGTCTTTGGTTTCGCGATCGGCAGCTCATCCGCTCGCGGTCCTCGCAGGTTCGGCCTGTCCGGACGGTGTTCAGACTAGGCGACAGCTTCCACGGCGGTGTGAAGCTGGTCTGAAGATTGGGTGAAGATCGGGAGCAGTCAATAAAATCAACGGCTTGCAAAAGCCGCCGCGCAGGCTCAAGTTTCGCGCGAGCCCCACCCGCGTGCACGATTACGCCGATGGCGGCCGGCATTCCGGCGCGAAAACCCGGGTTGCTGCCGGTAGAATACGGCGGAGTGGCTGCAATGCATTTTCGGACGGCGGCTATACACGCAGGGAGGAGAGCTCGATGCCACGCTCGACAATCGAAATTCTCACGCCTACGGTTCTGCTCGCCGGTGCCGGTGGTTACCGCCGGTAGTCTCCGGCCCTCCGGCCCCGCCACCCGTTGCAATGACAAGCGCATTCATCCCGGAACACGAAGTTTACGAATTGCTGTCCGCCGTCGGCATAAAGACGCCCCGGCATGTCTTTGCCGATGACGAAAGCCAATTGTCGGGCACGCGGTTCGAAGACGGTGAGCCGGTGGTCGTCAAGGGAATCGCGCGAGACCTGTGGCACAAATCCGATAGTGGCGCACTGGCGTTCTACGATTTCGACAGAGACGCCATCGCGGCGTTGCACACCAGCATGCGCGAGCGGATCGGCAGGCAATTTGAATGGCTCGGGACCCTGGTTGCGGAGCGGGTCGAGTTCCGGCGCGCGAAACAGGCGCCGAGCGAGATCTTCGTGAGCCTGCAACGAGACCAGTGTTGCGGCGCTATCATAAGCTTCGGCTTCGGTGGCCTCCTGACCGAGGACTGGGCGCGGGAGCTCAAGCAGTCTCTCCTCGTCTGGCCCGCTTCCGTGTACACGCCGGAGGAGGCGCTCGACGAACTGGCCGGGCACTGGCTCGGCAAGATCCTGCTCGGAGGTGCCCGCCAGCAGGCGGCGCTGACGGATCGTGCAACCCTGCTCGGTTTCCTCGAGAAGCTCTGGCAGCTCGACAAATTGATGGCGCGCGAGCACCTCGGCTTGCTGGAGCTGAACCCGGTGGTCGTGGACGGTAAGGGCGATTTCGTCGCGCTGGACGGCGTCGGGCTGCGCTCCAAGGAAGCACATGAAGATGCCTGCCCCGTGCCGCTGCAGGACGACAGTTTCCTCAAGCCGCGGCGGATCGCGCTCGCCGGGGTATCCGTGAAGGCCGGTAGCGTCGGCGGTCTGATACTCGAGAACCTCCGCAAATCGTCCCTGCCGGAGGATGGTCTGCTGGTGATCAAGCCCGGCATCGACGGGTTTGCCGGTGTCCGCTGTGTCCCGGACGTCGCCGCGCTGGCGGACGATCCGGTCGACATTCTGATCATTGCGTTGCCGGCCAGCCAGTGCGTGGCGATGATCGAGCAACTCTGCGCGCAGGGTGGTGGCGCGGCGGTCGTCTACATCGTCGCGGGCGGCATCGGCGACGG
>DATHRM010000419.1:0-4808 GCA_035465295.1 Woeseiaceae bacterium
GCCGATTTAACATCCAAAATCCGGTTCCTGAGAGAGATAAATCGATCTATATCAACTACATAACCTGGTCCGACCCGGAGCCGCAGTTCCAGCAGGCGGCGAACTGGCCTTCGTTTTCTTCGCCGCATTTTTCGCAGCGCCAGGGTGCGTGGGGGCTCTCGTCGATGATCGCGGTATCGATGAGTTGCTTCGCGCGGTCGTAGTCGATGTCTCTCAGGACCCAGAGCTCCGGCCACACTTCGGTGAACGGCATCTCGCCGTAGATCTGGTTCAGGTGCTCGTTCCGTATCTGGCAGCGAATGCCTTCCGATTCCAGTATGTTCTTGTAGTGATTGATCATCACCACGGTGTCGGCGGACGTGACTTTTTTCATCGCAGGGCGTTCAGGAAGCCGGCCGGGTCGTCGCCGCGTTCCAGCACTTCGACCAGCGCCGATCCGACGATGGCGCCTGCGGCGTGCGCACCCACAGCAGCGACGTCGCTCGCTTCCCGTATGCCGAAACCGGCGCACACGGGGATATCCGCGACGGCCGCTACCTTGTCGAGGTAGCCGGCGAGGTCATCCGGCAGTCCCGCGTCGCCGCCCGTGATCCCGGTGATGGTGACCGCATACACGAAGCCCCGCGACGCGTCGCAGAGTTTCTTCAGCCTGTCGTCGGGCGTCGCCGGGGTAACGAGCTGGATCAGCCCGAGCCCCCGGTCCTCCAGTACCGAACGAATCTCCTCGCTCTCCTCGAAGGGCAGGTCAGGCACGATGAAGCCGCACACGCCCGTCTCCAGCGCGCGATCCGCGAGCCTCTCGTAGCCGAACGCAAGCAGCGGATTCAGGTAGGACATCATTACGAGCGGCGCGTCGAACCCGCCCGCCTTTTCGAGCTCATCGAAAATCCACGCCAGCGTCACGCCTTTCTGCAGCGCTTCGAAGCTCGAGCGCTGGATCGTCATGCCATCCGCCATCGGGTCGGAGAACGGGATACCGACCTCTACCACGTCGCCGACCGCCGCGACGGTCTTCAGCGTGCTGATGAAGTCCTTCGGCTCCGGATAGCCGGCCGTCACGAACGGCACGAGCCCGGTGCGGCCCGCTTCGTTTGCGGCCCGGATTGCCGCCGTTATACGTTCATGCGCTTTCATGGCTGCGCGTCCTCACCGGGTACTTGGTCAATGTCGGCATGTCCTTGTCGCCGCGGCCCGAATTGCCGATCAGCAGGCGCTTGCCCGGATTCTCTTTCGCCCACTCGCGCGCCGCAACGTACGCGTGCGCGGTTTCCAGCGCCGTGAGGATGCCCTCCAGCTCGCACAGTTCCTCGAGCGCCGCGAGCGCCTCGTCGTCGCTGGCCGCCACGTAAGTAACGCGACCGGTTGCCTGCAGCAGGGCGTGTTCGGGACCCACGCCCGAATAGTCGAGGCCCGCGGAAACCGAGTGCGTCTCCTGTACCTGGCCGTCATCGTCCTGCAGGATCATCGTGTAACTGCCCTGCAGCACCCCGGGCGTACCGGTCGCGAGCGTCGCAGCATTCTGGCCGAGCCCGCTGCCCGTGCCGCCCGCCTCGACGACAATCAGTTCGGTGTCGTCGCCGAGCATCGGGTAGAACAGGCCGATCGCGTTGGAACCGCCGCCGACGCAGGCGAACGCGGCGTCCGGCAAGCCGCCGGCCTGCGCGATCATCTGCTCCCGCGACTCGCGACCGATCACCGACTGCAGTTCGCGGACGAGGTACGGGTAAGGATGCGCGCCCACCGCCGAGCCCAGCAGGTAGTAAATGCCCTCGGGATCGGTAACCCACTTTCTCAGCGCCTCGTCGATCGCCGCCCGCAGTGTATTGTCGCCCGACTCCACCGCGACCACCTCGGCGCCGAGCCGCCGCATGCGATCGACGTTCGGTGCCTGCCGCTCGATGTCGACCGCGCCCATGTAAACCGCGCAGGGCAGGCCCACGCGCGCGCAGGCCGCGGCCGACGCCACGCCATGCTGGCCGGCGCCGGTCTCGGCGATGACGCGCTCCACGCCCAGCCGTTTCGCGAGCAACGCCTGGCCGATCGCGTTGTTGATCTTGTGCGCGCCCGTGTGCGCGAGGTCCTCGCGCTTCAGCCAAACGTCGGCCCCCCAGCGCTCGCTGAGCCTCGGCGCATGCGTCAACGCGGTCGGCCTGCCGACCCATTCGCGCAGCTCGCGCTGGAACTCCGCCTGGAAGCCGGGCTCGTGCAGGTGCTCTTTCACGCCCGCCTCGAGACGCTCGAATGCGGGCACCAGCGTCTCGGGAACGTAGCGCCCGCCGAATGGGCCGAAGCGCCCGCGCTCGTCGGGTAGCCTGCCTGCGATCGCGGCCTGGAGCAGCGCGTCTGCCTCGCCCGCTTTTAATAAGGAAGTCATGCCTGTTTCTCCGCGGCGCGCGCCGCCTTGATGAATAACTGGATGAGGCCCGGGTCCTTGCGGCCCGGGCGGGATTCGACGCCGCTCGACACGTCGACGCCGTGCGGCCTGACCGTGCGGATCGCCGTCGCGATATTGTCGACGCCGAGGCCGCCGGCGAGAATCATGCGGCCCCGCTTCGCAATCTCCGCGGCGCGCTGCCAGTCGACGGTCTGGCCGGCGCCGCTGCGCACGCCCTCGTACAGGAACACGGCCGGCAGCGAACCGTCGATGCCCGCCCAGCCCTCGCGGATCACCGGCCAGCGTTCCACCGAGTCCGGCACGTCGAGCGATTCGAAATCGTCTATGTCCGTCTGCAGCACGTGCGGCGAAAACGTCTCGAGCACGTCCTGCCACTCGTTCTGTGTCGGGTGGCGCATCACGGCGACGCGCCGCACGCGTTTCGGAAGGTACCGGGTCAGCTCGAGGGCTTCCCCCGGCGAGACCCGTCGCACGGACTCCGCGAATACGAAGCCGACCGCATCGGCGCCCGCGCTCACGGCCGCCTTCACGTCGTCCGCCTTGCGCAGGCCGCAGATCTTCACCAGCAGGCTCATGCCGCCACCCTCGCGCTGCCCGCGGCCCGCATGTCCCGGACGAGGCCCGCGGGATCCTTGCTGCGCATCAACGCGCTGCCGACGAGCGCCAGGCTGTAGCCCCAACCCGCGACGGCGGCCGCATCGTCCGCCGTCTTCAAACCGCTTTCGGCGACGCAGCGCGCATCGGGGAGCAGCGGCGCAAGCCTCTCCAGGCGCGTGCCGTCGACGTCGAGCGTGCGCAGGTTGCGCGTATTGACGCCGACCAGCAGCCTGCCGGCCGCCGCACGATCGCGATCGGCCGGGTTCTCGAGCAGCGCGATGCTGCGCGCCAGGTCGTTCTCGTCGAACGCTTCGAGCAGTACGAACATGCCGTGTTCGAATGCTGCGTCCAGCATTGCCCGCAGCTTGCCGTCGGACAGCATCGCAGTAATCAGCAATACGCCGCTCGCCCCGGCCTTGCGCGCCTCGAGCACCTGCACCGGTTCGACCAGGAAATCCTTGCGCATGACAGGCGTGTCCGGGACCGCGGCGGCCACCTCCTCGAGGTGCGCGAGCGCGCCGTCAAAACGGCTGGGCTCGGTCAGCACCGAGATTGCGGCCGCGCCGCCACGAACATATCGCTGCGCCTGCTGCGCGCGATCCAGTTCGTCACCGGCCAGTTCGCCCTCCGCGGGCGAGCGGCCCTTGATCTCCGCGATGATGTCGAAAGCGCCGAGCTGCAGCGGCACGACCGGCTTGTCCAGTTCGCGGTCACGGATGTTGCCCGCGGCATCGGCGCGCTCCGCAGACAGTGTCGCCATTTGCTGCAGGAAATCGCTCATCGGCTTTCGAAGTGCGCTCGCAACCGGCCGAGCAGTTCCGCCGCGTCGCCGTTGTCCAGCGCCGCATTGGCAAGCTCGACGCCGTGCATCGCATCGCCGGCGGTACCCTGCACCTCGAGCACCAGCGACGTGCTCATCACGAGCGCGTCGCGGTGCGGTCCCGTGTCCTCGCCGGTAAACACGCGCGTCAGCTCCTCTGCATTGTGCGCAGCATCGCCGCCGGCCAGGTCTGCCGGTGCGCATCGGGAAACGCCGTAATCCTCGGGCGCGCGCGTCGTGCGCGCAACCTCGCCATTACGCACGTCGAACAGGACGAACTCACCCACCGGCGTCGCCTCGTCCCAGCCGGGCTCGCCGTGGACGACGAATGCCCGCTCGACGTCCATGCCCGCCAGTGCGCCGGCCATGAGTTCGGCCGCGTCCAGGCTCCAGGCGCCGATCAGCTGCGTCGGCGGCATCCCCGGGTTCGTCAGCGGGCCGAGCATGTTGAACACGGTGCGCACACCCATCGCGCCGCGCACCGGCACCACGGCCTTCATCGCCGGGTGGTACGCCGGCGCGAACAGGAACGTGAACCCGGTGGCTTCGAGACAGGCGACCGCCTCGGCTTCGTGCAGCGGCAGCGGCATGCCGAGGCACTCCAGCATGTCGGCGCTGCCGGATTTCGACGACACCGAGCGGTTGCCGTGCTTGACGACGCGCACGCCGCAGGCCGCCGCGAGCAGGCCGGCGCCGGTGGAAAGGTTCAGGCTGCCGGAGCCGTCGCCGCCGGTACCCACGGTATCGACCGTCGGCGTGCCATCCGGTATCGCCGGGTGCACGGCAAGCTCACGCATGGCGCGGGCAAACCCGCGCACCTCATCGGCTGTCTCGCCTTTCGCCCGCAGGCCGGCCAGAAACGCGCCGGCGAGCGCGGGGTCCAGTTCGCCGGCCGCAAAACGATGCATGAGTTCGTAGGCCTCGTTCTCGGCGAGCGCCTCGCCGCTCAGCACGCGGTCGAGCAAGGCGCCCAGGCTCGCTTTCGTGTCGGCAGTG
>DATHRM010000420.1:0-5269 GCA_035465295.1 Woeseiaceae bacterium
AGACGTTCAAGTCCTGGCCTGCGTCCGAGCTGGGAACGCTCGACCAGCAGGAGGCGCGCGGCAATCTCATCGCCTCCGGCCTGTGGACGACGCTGCGCACGCGGCCTTTCAGCCGCATTCCGGCACCGGACGCCATCCCGGACGCGCTGTTTGTCACGGCAATCGACACCAACCCGCTTGCCATCGACCCTGCGTTTTTCATCGAGCAGGATCCCGAGGCGTTCCAGAACGGACTCGCCGTGCTGTCGCGCATCGCGGACTGCCCGATCTACCTGTGCACGGCCCCCGATTCCGGGATCGAGTGCCCCGCTTCGGAGCGGTTCCGTCATGCCGAGTTCGAAGGCCCGCATCCAGCCGGGCTGGTCGGCACGCACATACATTTCCTCGAGCCGGTCGGCAAGAACAAGACCGTCTGGCACATCGGCTACCAGCACGTCATGGCAATCGGCAGGCTTTTCACCAGCGGTCGCCTGCCCACGGAACGAATGATCATATTGTGCGGGCCGATGGCCCTGCAGCCGCGAATCCTGCGCACGCGCATCGGCGCGAGCACCGTCGACCTCTTGAAGGGCGAGACGGCACCGGGCAACCTTCGCGTCATCAGCGGATCGGTCCTCGGCGGGCATCGTGCCGCGGGGCCGCTCGGCTATCTCAGCCGTTACCAGACACAGCTCACGGTGCTGGAAGAAGACCGCAGCCGCGAGTTTTTGGCCTGGATGCTGCCGGGGGTCAACCGCTACTCGCAGACCCGGGCCTACGCAGGCACCCTGTTGCACCGCGATAAATTCAACCTGACGACCACGCAGAACGGCAGCCCGCGCGCGATGGTGTCCACCGGGGCCTTCGAGAGCATCATGCCGCTCGACGTCCTGGCGACGCCGTTGCTCAAGGCCCTGCTGGTCGAGGACACGGACCGGGCGCAGGAACTGGGCTGCCTCGAGCTGGCCGAAGAGGACCTCGCACTGTGCTCGTTCGTCTGCAACGGCAAACACGACTACGGCGCCTACCTGCGCATGAACCTCAATGAAATCGAGGTGAACGGCTGATGAAACCACTGCGCAAATTCCTCGACAGCATCGAACCGCTCTTCTCGCGCGGCGGCCGCTTCGAAAAATTCGAAGCCATGTACGAGATGGTCGATACGCTGCTGTACTCGCCGGCCGACGTCACCCGGAGTTCCCCGCACGTCCGCGATGCCATCGACCTCAAGCGCGTCATGATCATGGTCGTATTCGCCGCGACACCGTGCGCACTGATCGGCATGTGGAATGTAGGCTTCCAGGCCAATACCGCAATGGCCTCGCTCGGCATGGAGTGGATCGAAGGCTGGCGCGGCTCCGTCCTGGCCCTGTTTGGCGCGGGTTATGACCCGGCAAACGTGTACGACAATTTCCTGCACGGGCTGCTGTACTTCCTGCCGATCTACATCGTAACGCTGGCAGCCGGCGGGCTCTGGGAAGTCATCTTCGCGAGCGTCCGCAACCACGAAGTGAACGAAGGCTTCCTGGTCACGTCGTTCCTGTACGCACTGATATTGCCGGCCACGACGCCGCTGTGGCAGGTCGCGCTCGGCATCAGCTTCGGCGTTGTCATCGGCAAGGAAGTATTCGGTGGCACGGGCAAGAACTTCCTCAACCCGGCTCTGACCGGCCGCGCATTTCTCTATTTTGCATACCCGGTACAGCTCTCCGGCGACGCGGTCTGGGTCCCGGTCGACGGTTATACGGGCGCGACGGCCCTCGCGGTTACTGCACAAGAGGGCATGTCCGGGCTGCTCGCCAGCGGCCTCACTTACTCGCAAGCCTTTATCGGCCAGATGGAGGGCTCGCTGGGCGAGACCTCGCTCGCGGCCTGCCTGTTCGGTGCCGCCCTGCTGATCTACACGCGCATCGCGTCCTGGCGCATCATCCTCGGCGTGTTTGCCGGCATGATCATACCGGCGCTGCTATTCAGCGGCGGCAGCGACGCGGCCAACCCCATGATGGAGATGCCCTGGCAATGGCACATCGCGGTCGGCGGTTTCGCCTTCGGCGCCGTATTCATGGCGACGGACCCCGTGAGTGCACCGGACACCATGCTCGGGCACGTCATCTTCGGCCTGTTGATCGGCGCGCTAACCTGGATCATCCGGGTCATCAATCCGGCGTTTCCCGAAGGCATCATGCTGGCGATCCTGCTGGGCAATATCTTCGCGCCGCTGATCGATTATTTCGTCATTCGTGCCAACGTCAGACGCAGGGTGAAGCGAAATGCCTGAAGAGAAGAAACCCGGATTTTCCCGGGACAGCATAAGTAACACCCTGGTCGTCGCCATCGGCGTGAGCCTGGTGTGCTCGGTGCTCGTCTCGGCGGCCGCCATCGTGCTGCGCCCGCTGCAGGAGGCGAACCAGAACGAATTCCGGCAACGCATCGTCCTCGAAGTAGCCGGCCTTTACGATCCCGACGTTTCGATCGAGCAACAATTCGACAACATCGAGACGCGACTCGTCGATCTCGAGACCGGGGAATACGTCGACGACCTGGACCCGCAGGCCTTCGATGCCGAGGCAGCGGCCAACGACCCGAAACTCGGCGTGAAGATACCGAAGGACGAGGATATCGCCAGCATCGGCCGCCGCGCCGTTTACGCGCCGGTCTATATCGTCATGGACGGCGGCGAACCGCAGCAATACATCCTGCCGGTCCGTGGCAAGGGGCTGTGGTCCACGCTCTACGGCTACCTGTCGGTCGAACCGGACGGCCGGACGGTCAGCGGCCTGCGATTCTACGAACACGCCGAAACGCCGGGACTCGGCGACCAGATCGAAAGGGAAGCCTGGCTGGCGCAATGGCCGGGCCAGCAGCTCTTCGACGAACAGGGCGACCCGCAGATCAAGGTCGTGCGTGGCACGGTGCAGCCCGGCCCCGACGCCATCCACCAGGTGGACGGCCTGTCGGGAGCGACGCTGACCGCCAACGGTGTCACCAACCTTATCCGCTACTGGACCGGTTCTCATGGATTCGGTCCGTATCTCGCCAATCTCTCAAGCGAGGCGAACGACAATGGCTGAAGCTCGAAAAATTCTTCTCGAACCGGTCGTCGACAACAACCCGATAATGCTGCAGGTGCTCGGCATCTGTTCCGCGCTCGCGGTAACGACGTCCATGCTGCCGGCCCTCCTGATGTGCATCGCGATGACCAGCGTTGCCGCCCTCTCGAACGCGGCGATCAGCAGCATACGCCGCCGCATCCCGAACAACATCCGTATCATCGTGCAGATCACGATCATCGCCTCGTTCGTTATCGTCGTCGACCAGCTGCTGAAAGCCTACGCATTCGAGACCTCGAAACAGCTTTCGGTCTTCGTCGGCCTGATCATCACGAACTGCATCATCCTCGGCCGTGCCGAGGCGTTCGCGATGAGTAATGGCCCGGCGTTGAGCTTCCTCGACGGTATCGGCAACGGTCTCGGTTACAGCGCGGTGCTGCTCGTGGTCGCCTTCCTGCGCGAGCTCTTCGGCGCCGGCAGCCTGTTCGGCACCCAGATCCTGCCGCTGACGTCCGGCGGGGGATGGTACGAGGCTAATGGACTGATGCTGCTGCCGCCGAGCGCGTTCTTCATCATCGGGTTGCTGATCTGGGCAGTGCGCACTGCGCGGCCGAAGCAGGTCGAGAAACCGGAATACCAGATCCACGAAGTACACCGTACCGAGGTGCTCTGATGGAGCAATACTTCAACCTGTTTATCCGCGCGGCTTTTGTCGAGAACCTCGCGCTGACGTTCTTCCTCGGGATGTGCACGTTCCTCGCAATCTCGAAACGCGTCGACACCGCGCTCGGGCTCGGCCTGGCCGTAATGGTCATCCAGACGATTACGGTGCCGGTCAACTACCTGATCTCTACCTACCTGCTGCAGGAAGGCGCGCTTGCCTGGGCCGGGCTGCCCAATGTCGACCTGAGCTTCCTCGGGCTCGTCTCGTACATCGGCGTCATCGCCGCCCTCGTGCAGATCCTGGAGATGCTGCTCGACCGCTTCGTGCCGGCCCTCTATAACGCGCTCGGCATTTTCCTGCCGCTCATCACCGTGAACTGCGCGATTCTCGGCGGCACGCTGTTCATGGTCGAGCGCCAATACAACTTTGGCGAGAGCGTAACCTTCGGCATCGGCAGCGGTTTCGGCTGGGCGGTGGCACTGGTCGCGCTCTCCGGCATTCGCGAAAAACTCCGCTACAGTGACGTGCCTGACGGCCTGCAGGGCCTCGGCATAACCTTCATCATCGCCGGCCTGATGTCGCTCGGCTTCATGGGCCTCTCGGGGATTCAGCTTTGAACGGGAGCATCGCAACCCAGGTCGTCCTTGGCATGACGCTGTTTACAGCGATCATCCTCGTGCTCGTATTCATCATTCTCGCAGCGCGTTCCCGGCTGGTCGCCAGTGGCAAGGTCAAGGTCATCGTCAACGACGAGCGCGAGCTCGGCATTCCCGTCGGCGGCAAGCTGATGCAGGCGCTCGCCGAGGAAGACATCCTCATCGCGTCTGCCTGCGGCGGTGGCGGTACCTGCGGCCAGTGCAAGGTCCAGGTGCTGTCGGGCGGCGGCGCGATCCTGCCGACCGAGACGTCGATGATCAACAAGAAAGAGGCCTCCGAACACTACCGCCTCTCCTGCCAGGTGGCGGTCAAGCAGGACATGAAGATCCGGGTGCCCGACGAAGTGTTCGGCGTCAAGAAGTACGAATGCGACGTGATCTCGAACCACAACGTCGCCACCTTCATCAAGGAATTCGTGGTTCGGCTGCCGGAAGGCGAAGAAATGGATTTCCGGGCGGGCGGCTATATCCAGATCGAATGCCCGCCGCACGACATCAAGTACAAGGATTTCGACATCGAGGAGGAGTTCCGCGACGATTGGGACCATTACAACCTCTGGCGCTACGAATCCCACGTCAAGGAGCCGACCCAGCGCGCGTACTCGATGGCGAATTACCCGCTGGAAAAGGGCCTGATCAAACTCAATATTCGTATCGCCACGCCGCCTCCCGGCGACGACAAAATCCCGCCCGGCATCATGTCCTCCTACATATTCAGCCTGAAACCAGGCGACAAGGTGACCATCTCCGGGCCCTACGGCGAGTTCTTTGCCAAAGATACCGACAACGAGATGGTGTTCATCGGTGGCGGTGCCGGCATGGCGCCGATGCGCTCGCACATCTTCGACCAGCTGAAACGCATCCACACGAAGCGCAAGATGAGCTTCTGGTACGGTGCACGCAGCCTCAGGGAGGCGTTC
>DATHRM010000421.1:0-17651 GCA_035465295.1 Woeseiaceae bacterium
CTAAAAAGAATCGAAAAACTTTAAAAATCTATTAAATTCCGTTAACTGGCCAGGTGTAATTTGCGGGGGGAGCTGCGCGGAAAAATCGAAAAGAAGTCGCATAAAGTGTAGCTTACGCCGGTTAAATGCCGAAAAAATCGTCTACTTTGCCGATAACATCGTCGATCGTGATCAGCGCCATCGCTTCGGGGTGCCTCACCCGCCGACCCCACCGAAGGTCGGCAACGCGCCTGCCGAGATAACGCTCCACCGCGTCGGGATAGCGATTGACGCACAGTTCGCGGGACAGGTAGGGGCCCGTGCGATCCGGGTTCGACGTGGCGTACAGGCCGATAACGGGGGTGCCGGCGGCGGTGGCCATGTGTGCGGGCCCGGAGTCCGGGCAGATGACGACGTCGGCGGCGGCGATCAGGGCGAACAGTTGCGCAAGCGACGTCTGCCCGACCAGGTTCGTGGCGCCCGCCTGCCCGGCGATGGCGTGTGCATAGTCCTTTTCGAGCGGCGAATTGCCGCCCGTCAGCACGACGTTCGCGCCGGCGCGATCGGCGAGATACTGCGCGACCGCGACAAAGCGCTCGACGGGCCAGTTCCTGAAATTGCGGCTGCGCTGGCTGCTGCAGGGACTGATGATGACGGTACGCTCCCCGGTAAATCGCCGGGCAAAGGTTCGCTCGGCATCGCCGATCGGGAGGTTCCAGCGCAGCTCGGTCGGTTGCGCGCCGATGTGCCGCGCGAACCCCATCATCGCTTCGAGCGCGTGTTCCTGCCGCGCGGCGCCGATTCGCTCGTTGGTGAACAGCCACTGGAAATCGCGCGCCCGGGCTTTGTCGAAGCCGAGCCTGACGTTGGAGGGAAGCATGCGGCACAGCAGGTTTGCGCGCATGGAGGCATGCATGCAAAGCGCCACGTCGAAGCGCCGACCCGACAGCGCGCCTGCCACGTCCCGGTATGCGCCCAGGCCTTTGCGTTTATCGAAGGTGATAAACTCGATGTCTCGTATGTCGCCCATCAGGGTTGCTTCCGTCGCGCCGATAACCCATGTGATGCGGGCGTCGGGCCAATTGTCCTGAAGGTTGCGTATTACCGCGAGTGCGTGGCAGGTATCGCCGATGGCCGATAGCCGAAGAACGCAGATAGCTTCGGGCGCAGAGTTTGCGAACAAGTGAGACAAGTCGATAACAAGGGACGGAACCGTTGACCGAAACCGTCGAGAAGACCGCGACCGGCGCCATCCTATACGATAAGGCCATCATCAACCAGATTTCCGAAGACCGTTTCGAGCCGTCGGGCTGGCTGCATTCGGAACCGCTGAAGGGCTCGCACGGCTCGGGCGGGCGCGGCAACACGATGTACGTCGGCAATATTCCGCGGCAGTTCGTGCTGCGTCATTTCATGCGCGGCGGACTCATCGGGAAGCTGGTTCGCGACCGCTACGTATGGACCGGCGAGGACAACACGCGGTCGTTCATCGAATGGCGCCTGTTGGCCAAGCTCGCCGACAACAACCTGCGGGTACCGCGTCCTGCCGCCGCCCGCTACCGGCGCCACGGATTGACGTACACGGCAGATATCATCACGGTGCGCATCCCCGCGGTGTCGCCCCTGTCGGAGTACATTGCGGCCCGCTCCCGCGACGAGGAGTTCTGGCATTCCACCGGCGCCGCAATACGCGAGTTCCATGCCTGCGGTGTGTACCATGCCGACATGAACGCCTATAACCTGCAGATCGACAATGCCGGCCGGGTATGGATGCTCGACTTCGATCGCGGCCGCCTGCGGCCGCCGGGCGCCTGGCAACAGCAGACGCTCGGCCGGCTGCATCGCTCGCTTGTCAAGATAAAGACGCTGGACCCGCGGGTGCACTTCGACGAGGGCAACTGGCAGGCGCTGCTCGACGGTTATTTCAGCGCGTCCAGGTCCGCGTAGTAATCGTCGTAGCCGTCCGGCAGGTTCTTGAATTTCCGATGTATCCAGAAGTACTGCTCGGGGCAGCTGCGAATATGCTCTTCGAGCGCATGCACGTACTTTTTCGTGTCCTCGACCGGATCGTCGCTCGGGAAGTCCTCCAGCGGGGGAAGGATTCTGTGCACGTAGCTGCCGTCGTGCAGCCGCCGCGGGAAGTAGGGCAGCGTCACCGCATCCCCCAACCGCGCGAGCGTCGACGTCGCCGTCGTGTGCATTGCCGGAACGCCGAAGAAGGGAATGACCGCCGCGCCCTTGCGATCGTAGCTCTGGTCCGGTGCGTACCAGACCGGACGGCCCTTGCGCAGCTTGCGTACCATTTTCTTGATATCGCGCTTTTCGATCGTGTCGTCCGCCGAGCGTTCCCGGCCCGTGCGCTGCAGTTCCGTGACGAACTCACTGCGGTTCTTCCGGTAGACGGCGTCGAAAGGCGGGCAGTTCATTGCGAGCAGACGGCCCGAAATCTCCAGCGTCGTGAAATGCGCGCTGAGCAGTATGACGCCCTTGCCGCTGGCGAGCGCCTGCTGCAGGTGCTCGAGTCCTTCGAGCCGCGCGATCCTTGAATGCGTCCGGTCGCTGGCCCAGCGGCCGAGACCCATCTCGATCAACGACATCCCGAGCGCCTCGAAGTGCCGCGTCGCCAGCGCATCGCGCTCCTCAGCGGTCAGCTCGGGAAAGCACAGCTCGATATTGCGGCGAACGACTGCGCGGCGGTTGCCGGCAAGCCGCTCCGCGAGCCTGCCGAGGCCCCGGCCGACCGCGAGCCGGGCGCGGTGCGGCAACAGGCACACGGCACGCAAGGCAGCCATGCCGACCCAGGTCGGCCAGTAACGCGGTGTCCAGAAATGATGGAGTGGCTTGCGGTCGTCGCTCATGGAAGGCATGAGCTTAAGCGAAAACGGCGATCCGGCCCTAGTCTTTATTCCGACATGCCGTCGACGTAATCGTCGCTCTTGCCGTCGTCCTTTTTCGCAACCGACGGCTGCGCGTCGCCGACCGGCGCCTCCACGGTCGCGATGCCGACGTGAAACGCCGCGAAGCCGGGCATGACGACCTGGTTGCGCGCCATGCCGATGATGCGCCCTGAATACGGCGATCGAACTTCGGTGCGGGCATTGTTCATGGGATCGGTGATCGTGCCGAGCAGATCGCCTTCACTCACGGTACTGCCGAGGCTGACGTCCGCGAGCAGTATGCCGCCACTGTCGGCACGCACCCACGATGACCGGTAATAGACGGGCTCCGGGTCGCTCCAGAGCCGCAGCTTGCGCTGCATGCCGATAGCGCTTATCAGCGTCTCGATGCCCTTCACGCCGTGCTTCACTTCGTTGAGCTCGAGCACCGACGGTCCGCCCGCCTCGAGCGTCACGGCCGGAATGCCGGCCTGGGTCGCCGCGTGCCGCAATGTTCCGACGGCCGGCGTGCTGTGCAGGATCACCATGCCGCCGAGCCCCTGCGTCAGCGTTACGACGTCGGGATTGCGCAGGTCGGCGCGGATCTGCGGCAGGTTGGCGCGTTCGAACGAGCCGGTGTGCAGGTCGATCAGCGCGTCGCAATGCGCGATGACGTTGGTGAAAAACGAGTGTGCGATGCGTGCCGCAGCGCTGCCGGTCGGGTTGCCCGGGAAGTAACGGTTCAGGTCGCGCCGGTCCGGCAGATACCGCGATCCGCGACGGAATCCCTGGACGTTGACGATGGGCACGCCGATGATCGCGCCTGACAATTTTTCCGGGGTGATGTCGTGCAGCACCCGCCGCACCATTTCCACGCCGTTCAGTTCGTCGCCGTGCACGGCTGCGGTCAGGCACAGGCTCGGCCCCGGCAGCGAGCCGTTGATCGCCAGCACCGGCGTCGATACCGGCACGCCTTCGAACAGCTCGGTTGCCGACCAGGACAGCCGCATGGACTCGCCCGGCGCAATCTCGGCGCCGAGCAGGTGGAGCGGTTCGGCCAGCCCTTCCGCGGACGTGACTGCTTCCGCGAGGGGCACGTCGTGCGAATGACCGGGCACGGCCTCGACGAACTCCTCGACCGCCGCCGTAACTTCGCTGGAACGCGAGTCCTCGTCGTCTGTCGTATCGTCACGGATGTCCGTGCCGTTGTCGGCGGGATCGACGGCCACTTCGCCTGCCACGGACCAGCCGCCGACGCCTGCCAGCAGCAGGCCGGCGGCGATCAGAAAGAGGATCCTGTTGGGAGTATGAATGATCATGGTCGGGCAGTCGTGTCCGGGCTTGCAGCGCGCGGCGATTTGCCGTGGCCGGCAAAGCTCATTAGCATCGCCAAGCGTACGCGATTTTCATTATTTTTTCTGTGAACTATTCAAGAATTTGCGATTGAAACTTGAACTGATCTAAATGGCAAGAAAAAGTCGAATTTTCTACGTTTTACTGCTGTTTTTCGGCCTCGCAGCGCTTCCGGCCCATGCAGAGGAGACCTTCCCGTGCCCCGAAGAATTACAGCCCGACGTCGATTTCTGGGTGTCGATCTTCACGGGTTACGGCTCCGACGAGGGCGTGCTGCACGACAATCGGAATCTCGCGGTAGTGTACGAGCGTATCGACGTGCCGGCCGGCATCAGCCGCCAGGAACGCAACCGGCGCGTCAAGAAGCGCCGCGAGGCCCTGGTGCGCATACTCGAGAGCCTCGCCGACGGCAAGCGCGACGGGCTCGGCGCGGAAGAGGCCCGGGTGCTCGCGCTCTGGCCCGACGGCGTCAGCAACGACGAACTCCGCGCCGCGACCAAGCGCATACGCTTCCAGCAGGGTCTTTCCGACCGCTTTCGCGAAGGCCTGCAGCGGTCCGGCCGGTGGCGCGACTTCATCGAGGCGGAGTTCGCGGCGCTCGGGGTGCCGCTCGAACTCGCCGCGTTGCCGCACGTGGAGTCGTCGTACAATCCCGACGCCCGGTCGCACGTGGGCGCCTCCGGTATCTGGCAGTTCACGCGCAGCACGGGGCGCCGCTTCATGCGGGTCGATCACGTAATCGACGAGCGCAACGATCCGTTCGCCGCCACGCGCGGCGCAGGCCGGCTGCTCGCCTACAATTATTCGATTACCGGCAACTGGCCCATGGCGATTACCGCTTACAATCACGGCCTGGCCGGCGTGCGCCGGGCAATGCGAATACACGGCGACAACGCCTACGTCGACATTCTGCGCAATTACAACGGCCGCACGTTCGGCTTCGCCTCGCGCAATTTCTACGTCGCGTTTCTCGCCGCAAAGCAGGTCGACCAGGACCCGGAACGCTATTTTCCGGGCGTGAAACGCGAGCCGCCGACCGTCTATGCCGAACTGAAGCTGCCGGACTACGTTTCCGCGGAAGACCTTGCAAGCGCGCTCGGCGTGTCGGCACGCCATATTGCAAAACACAACCCTGCGCTGCAGCCCACGGTCTGGGAAGGCAGTAAATACCTGCCGCGGGGATATTCCGTGCGCATGCCTGCAAACCTGCTGAAGGACCCGGCAGACACCGTGATGGCGTCCGTGCCCCAGGACAGGTGGCAGACCGAGCAGTTGCCGGATCTTTTTCATACCGTGGCCCGCGGCGACACGCTGTCGGAAATCGCGGAGCGCTACGACACGCGTGTTTCGACGCTGGTCGCCCTGAACGGCCTCGGCAGCCGCCACCGGATTCGCGCGGGGCAACAGCTGCGGCTGCCGGCCGCGGGTCCCGCATCCGAAGTGGTGGCGATGGCGAGCGTCGCGCTGGAGCCGCCGGCCTCCGGGGTGCCCGAGCGCGACGTCGAGAGGGAAGAGGTGCCGCAAGTCGAGGAGCAGGAGCCCGCGGCACTCACCGGGGACATCGTCGAGACCGTGGCGAGTACCCTGCAGACGGCGCTGTTGTCCGACCCCAGCGACTACACGGTTGCCGAGGACAGGACGATCGAAGTGCAATCGCTGGAGACGCTCGGCCACTATGCCGACTGGCTGAATCTCCGGACGCAGCGCCTGCGTGATATCAACGGCTTCGCGTTCCGCACGCCGGTCGAAGTCGGCCAGCGCATAAAGCTCGAGTTCAGGGACGTCGATGCGGAGACGTTCGAGAACCTGCGCGTCGATTACCATCGCAAGCAGCAGGACAGCTTCTTTCGCAAGCACGTGATAACGGGTGTCCGGGAGCATACGATCCGTCGCGGCGAGTCGGTCTGGATACTGTCGCTGCGCGAGTACGACGTGCCGATCTGGCTTTTCCGCCAGTACAACCCGGGCCTCGACCTCGACAGGATTACCGCCGGCATGACGGTGCGGTTTCCGGTCCTGACGCCGACCGGGGAATCCTGATGAAGGCTCGCCTGCGCCTGACCGCGATCCGGGTGCTGCCCCTCTTTCTGCTGACGATCGCTGTGGCAGCCTGGATCAACGACGTGGAGCAGGGCGGGCCTTACGTGCTGCAGAACCTGTTGCCGCCTGCGTTACTGCTGCTGCTCGCGACGATCGTCGTATGGCGCGGTGGCGGCAGCTGGACCGGCCGCGGCTGGCGCTGGCCGCTGGGGCTCGTCGGCTTCGCGATTCCGGCCCTCGGCCTGTCGCTCTACCTGCACTACGCCTACTCGGTCAACCTGAACGGCATGTTCAACGACGCGGAGCAGCCGGCCCGCGTGTTTCGCTTCCTGCCGGCCTACACGCTGGTTGCGGGCACCATCGGCTTCAGCATCGGCTGGATCGCCGGCAGGAACGTGTGATGTGACGCGGCTCTTTTTTCGCAGCCGGCTGTTTTGCTAATCTTTGCCCCGGAACCGTTCCGAGATTCACGCATGCCGTTACGGCTGAGGATATTGTGCACACTGGTCGCCCTCGTTCTGGGGGCGAGCGTCGTGCCCGGCGGTCACGGTGGTGCGCGTGCGAGCGACTTCCCCTTGGCGGACAAGGTCGTCGTCGAGAAGGGCAAACGCAAGCTGCACTTGCTGAAAGGAGGTGTCGCATTTCGCAGCTTCGACATCGCACTCGGCATCCGGCCGGTCGGCGACAAGGAGAAGGAGGGTGACTTCAAGACGCCCGAAGGCAACTATCTCCTCGACGCGAAAAACCCGGATAGCGAGTACTTTCTCGCCATCCACGTGTCCTATCCGAATTCGTCCGACCGCGCCGAGGCTCGCAGCAAAGGCGTGGATCCCGGCGGCGCGATCATGATCCACGGACAGCCGAACGATCCCACGCGATCGGAGGCGTATTACCGGACGCAGGACTGGACGAACGGCTGTATTGCCGTGTCGAATTCCGACATGATCGATATCTGGTTAATGACGGTAGAGAATACGCCGATCGAAATCCGTCCCTGACGTCCACGACTGAGCGCAAATCGCATGAGCGAAACCCCTACGGTTGACGCCGAGGTCTGGCCGGAAGGCAGCCTCGAGGTTCTTTCGCAGCACGAAGTCGACCAGCTGCGCGGGAGCGGCGAAGGCGGCATGTATTCGCTGTTGCGCCGCTGCATGCTGGCGGTACTCAACTCGGGGAGCCAGATGGACGACACCCGCGCGGTGCTCGAACGGTACAAGGATTTCGACGTCGGCTTCATCCAGCAGGACCGCGGCGTGAAGGTGTCCCTGACTGGTGCGCCACCCGACGCGTTCGTCGACGGCAAGATGATTCGTGGAATCCGGGAATTGCTGTTCGCGGTGCTGCGCGACATCGTGTTCACCCGCAACGAGATCATCGGGGATCCCCGCTTCGACCTCGGCACCACCGGCGGGACGACCAACGCCGTGTTCCACATCGTTCGCAACGCGAGACTGCTGCTGACGCCGCCCTCCGTCAACGTCGTCGTGTGCTGGGGAGGGCATGCCATCAGCCGCGAGGAATACGACTACACCAAGCTCGTCGGCTACGAACTCGGCCTGCGTGGCATGAACGTCTGCACGGGCTGCGGGCCGGGCGCCATGAAAGGCCCGATGAAGGGCGCAACCATCGGCCATGCCAAACAGCGTATTCGCGACGGTCGCTACATCGGCATCACGGAGCCGGGCATCATCGCCGCCGAAGCGCCCAACCCGATCGTGAACTCGCTGGTCATCATGCCCGACATGGAGAAACGCCTGGAGGCGTTCGTGCGCGTGGGACACGGGATCGTCGTGTTCCCCGGGGGTGTGGGGACGGCGGAGGAGATTCTCTATCTGCTGGGCGTGCTACTGCACCCGGAAAATGCGGCCCAGCCCCTGCCGATGGTCATGACAGGCCCCGCTGCGGCGGAGCCGTATTTCCGGCAGATCGACGAATTCGTCGGCCAGACGCTGGGCCCGGAAGCGCAAAAGCGCTACTCGATCATCATCGACGACCCGGCCGAGGTGGCAAGGGAAATGTCGCGCGGACTCGATGCCGTGCACCAGTTTCGCAAGCGCCACGGTGACGCCTATTATTTCAACTGGCGGCTCGTGATCGATCGAAATTTCCAGGAACCGTTTGCAGCGACGCATGCTTCCATGGCCGCGCTCGACATCCGGGAGGGCACGGAACCCCACGACCTCGCCGCCAACCTGCGGCGCGCATTCTCGGGAATCGTATCGGGTAACGTGCGGGACGATACGGCTGCCGCTATCGAAGAACACGGACCCTTCGAAATCAACGGATCGGCGCGGATCATGTCGCTGCTGGACGATCTGCTCGCCTCGTTCGTCGACCAGCAGCGCATGAAGATTGCGGCCGGCAGTTACAGGCCCTGCTACCGCGTACTGAACTGAATGTCCTGGATCGCGCCTGTTGATTAAGTAAAAAGGCTACGCAAGCGACTGAAAATTATGTGAAAAACTCAATTCTGCATTGTGATGCAGTTCCTGTGCTTTGGGGCTGATTAGACATAGGATTCTGTGAAAGGACTGCCTGAGCAAGCCGATGCCTGACAGCAAACACATGAGATGGGTGGACGACTACGCAACGGATGCGAAGCCGAAAGCCGACAAAGCAGAAACCACGGTGAGCCCCGCCGAGCCCGCGGCGAACGATGCCGATGGCTGGCAACAGTACCGGCGCTGGGTTACCAAGGCGCCTGCGCCGCGCGGTCGCAGGGTGGGCATCGACCCTTCGCTGTATACCTGGAAGGGCTATCGCAGCTGGAGCGAGCAGGTTAAGCGAAACTGGAACGACGACGACCAGGACTGATTCGCGGGCCCGTAAATATCGAACGACGAAACGCCGACTTCATGTCGGCGTTTTTCGTTGGCGGGGCCGGTCAGCATCGCGCCACGGACTGTGATGCCGTACACCGCCCGAACCGGTACTGCGTCTGGTTTTCGGGCATTGCCCGGCGGCTTCTCAAACTTTCAAAAAAAGCTGTGATCTGCCTCACGGAGGGATATCCTCTGCGCCCCTATAGTCGCCTGACACTGTTGGTTGCTAACGGATTTGCAAAGGCAGTATGTCAAGGAAGCATAAAGAAGACGAAGCGCCACTCGTGATGCTCAAAAACGAGTCTTCGCGGCAACGCTGGGAGATGTTCCATCGGGCAATTGCCCATGCGAAAGAATCCAATGAAGCGGCCGTCATCGAAACCGACCTCGGGTCCGACGAAGGGAACAGCGGCGGGCCCTTGCTGACCATCGTGCGCTGACCGCAAACAGGGACTCTGAATTGGAACGGATTCTGCAATGGCTTGACGACCTCGACGACCTCTTCGGTGCCGTTGGCCTGCTTGCCGAGCGCGCGCGCCGTTTCATTATGACCCTGGCACGGCTGCTGGCGCTGTTGTTCGTCGTGAGCGGCGGCGTCCTTGCCGCGCTGACGAAGCCGCCGCTCGGCCTTGCCGTCGCGATCCTGCTGTTCGTATTCCTGCTTTATCGCAGCGTCACCCAGCCCGACTTTGCCATCCGCCGCCGCCGCGCCGCCGCCTGATCCTGTCGCCCGCGCAGCCTTGAAATAGGGCAGCCCACCCCAATCGTCTGAGCCTTAGCCCCGCGATCGCGCGGCTCGATGGTATTCAGTATGGGGAGCCAGATTTGACCAGCGACAACACCCGGGAGACGCTCGGTTTCCAGGCCGAGGTCCGTCAGCTGCTGAAGCTGATGATCCACTCTTTGTACAGCAACAAGGAAATATTCCTTCGTGAACTGATCTCGAATGCCTCGGATGCTGCAGACAAGCTGCGTTTCGAGGCGCTCGCTGCACCGGACCTGCTCGGCGACGATACCGAGCTCGGGATTCGCGTCGAGTACGACAAGGACACACGCACCGTCAGCGTGACCGACAACGGCATCGGCATGTCGCGCGACGAACTCGTCGAAAATCTCGGCACTATCGCGCGTTCCGGTACCGCGGAGTTCCTGAGCCGAATGACCGGCGACGAGAAAGAGGACGCCCGGCTCATTGGCCAGTTCGGCGTCGGCTTTTATTCCGCCTTCATCGTGGCCGATCGTGTCGTCGTCGAAAGCCGGCGCGCCGGCCTGGACGCGGCCGAAGGGGTTCGCTGGGAGTCTGACGGCCAGGGCGAGTTCACGGTCGAGACAACCGAAATCGACAACCGCGGTACGCGGGTCACGCTGCATCTCAAGGAAGATGAATCCGAGTTTGCCGAGCCCGGCCGCCTCGAGAGACTTATCCACAAGTATTCTGACCACATTGCGTTTCCCGTTACCCTCGCGGGCACCGGTGACGACGACGAAGAAAAAGTCGTCAACGCTGCCACGGCCCTGTGGACTCGTCCGCGCACGGAAATTTCCGACGAGGAATACAAGGAGTTCTACAAGCACCTTTCGCACGACTTTTCGGATCCGCTGTGCTGGAGCCACAACCAGGTCGAGGGCAAGCGGGAATACACGAGCCTGCTGTACATCCCTGCCAATGCGCCCTTCGACCTCTGGAATCGCGAAGCGCCGCGCGGCCTCAAACTCTATGTGCAGCGCGTCTTCATCATGGACGATGCCGAGCAGTTCCTGCCGCTCTACCTGCGGTTCGTGAAGGGCGTCGTCGACTCGTCCGACCTGCCGCTGAACGTGTCGCGGGAGCTGCTGCAGCAGAATCCCGACCTGCAGGCGATGCGCGGGGCACTGACCCGGCGGGTGCTCGACATGCTTGCGAAAATGGCCGCCGACGAAGGCGACGATTACGCGAAGTTCTGGCGGCAGTTTGGTGCCGTTATGAAAGAGGGCCTCATCGAGGACCCCGGTAACAAGGAGAAACTCTCGCGCCTTATGCGCTTTGCAACGACGCGCAGCAAGGGCGCCGAGCAGGATCAGTCGCTCGACGACTACGTGGCCAGTATGCAGGAGGGCCAGGACAGGATCTACTACCTGCTGGCCGACAGCCATTCCACAGCGATCGCGAGCCCGCATCTGGAACAGCTGCAGAAAAACGATATCGAGGTCCTGTTGCTGACAGACCGTATCGATCCATGGCTGGTGGACGCCTTGCGCGAGTATGACGGCAAGGAACTCGCCGACGTCGCGCGCGAGGGCCTGAGTCTTCCCGACGGCGATGGCGCCATCTCGCAGGAGGTTGCCAACGAGCAGCACAAGCCGCTCCTCAAGAAAATCAAGCGGGTATTGAAAGACCGCGTCGAGGCGGTGAAGGCGAGCCAGCGGCTCGTCGATTCACCGGCGTGCGTCGTTGCCGGCGAGGGCGACCTGAACCCGAGCCTGAAGCGTATGCTGGAGGCGAGCGGCCAGAGCCTGCCCGAGACGAAGCCGATACTCGAAATCAATGTCGGGCACCCGCTGGTGGAGCGCCTGTCCGCGGAAACCGACGATGAACGCTTCGGTGCCCTGTCGAATATCCTCCTCGATCACGCGCTGCTCGCGGAAGGCAGCCAGATCGAAAATCCTGCCGGCTATGTCGCACGCATGAACCGGTTGCTGCTCGAGCTTGATTCTGCGTCGGGCGCCAAGTAAAAGGGTCCCCGATGAGCAGCGATCTCCCAGGCGACGAAGAACTCCGGGCCAGGCTCAGTGACGAGCAATACCGGGTGACACAGCAGAAAGGCACGGAACGCGCATTCACGGGCGCCTACGTCGATCACAAGGGCGACGGCACGTACCGCTGCGTGTGCTGTAACGCGCCGCTCTTCAGTTCGGCGCAGAAGTACGATTCCGGTTCCGGCTGGCCGAGCTTCTGGTTGCCGCTGGCGGGCGACGCGGTGAAGACGATAGTCGACAGCAGCCACGGCATGGTAAGGCAGGAGGTTGTTTGCAGCCGCTGTGGCGCGCACCTCGGGCACGTTTTCGATGACGGCCCGCAACCCACGGGACTGCGGTATTGCATCAATTCGGCATCGCTCGATTTCGCGGCCGGATCCCCCGACAAATCCGACGACAAAGGCGATTCACAATGACATCACGCATCCTTCTCTTCGTGTTCCTGGCAGCCGCCGCTGCATCCGGCTGTGCGCCCGGTGAAGCGCCGGACGAATCCGGTAAAGCCGAGGCGCAAGCCGACGCGGCGACGGGAAATAACGGCGCCGAGGAAATCGAGATCGTGCCCGGACTCACGATGAGAAAGCTCGAGAACGGGTACGGCCGGGCGGCCGTTGCCGGCGACCTCGCCACCGTGCATTACACCGGCTGGCTCTACGACGCGAACGCGCCCGACGGGCGCGGCAAGAAGTTCGACAGCTCGGTCGACCGCGGTCAGCCGTTCCAGTTTCCGCTCGGCGCCGGCCGGGTCATCAGGGGCTGGGACGAAGGCGTGGCCGGGATGCTCATCGGCGAGAAGCGCGAACTGAAGATTGCGCCCGAACTCGGTTACGGCGACCGCGGCGCGGGATCCGCCATCCCGCCGGGTGCGACGCTGTTGTTCGAGGTCGAGCTCATGGGCCTGCGGGGCCCGAACGACGAATAGGCCGCGTCAGGTTCCGGACTTCTTCATCTGCAGGTCGCGGGCCTGGCCGATCCAGTCCTCGCGGTAGATCCGGGAACTGAAGCCCTTCAGGCGCTGCGCCACGCGGTCGATGTCGTACTCCGTCATCTCGGCGATCTGGTGATAGCGAAAGATGCCGAGTTCGTTTAGGGTCTTTTCGATCGCGGGCCCGATGCCCTTGATCAGGCGGAGGTTGTCGCGCAGGCTGCCGGGTTCCCGGTCGTGCAGTTCGGTGACCTTCGCAGTCGCCGCCCCGTCTTCCGCCTCGTCGACAGAGGCTTCGTCCTCGTCCTCGTCGTTGTCCTCATACTCATCGTCGGCCTCTGCGTCGCCGGCCTCTTCAAGGACGGCCTCGAGTCCCGTAAAGGTCACGTTCGCAGGATCATTGGACGCATCCAGCTCATCGCCGAGCGCCTCCTGGTCGACAGGCTCGACGCGCGTTTCTTCCGCGTCGCCCACCCGCTCGAGTTCGTCGATGCGCGCCCGTGCGGCGGCGAGTTCCTCCTCGATTTGCCGGGCTTCGTTGTCACGCTCCCGATAGCGTTCGATCAGCGGGGGCAGGCGATTCTGCCAGTTTTCGAGTTCCCGGCTGAGGCGGAAGATCTTGTCGTCCTTTTCCTGCAGCGCGGCCCGCGTGGCGTCGTCCCGCTTCTCGTTCGATGCGACGGTCGACTGCATTTTTTCGCGCTCGCGCACGGCCCGCTCGAGGCGCGAACGGATTTCCTTCATTTCGCGCTGCAGCTGGTCGCGGCGCTCGAAAGCCTCCTTCAGTGCGTCGGAGAGTTCGCGCGCCCGGTTGGTCGCGTCCTTCCCGGAGGCCTGCAGCTGGCTGATCTGCTCCATGAGCGTGCGATTCTGCTCGAGCAGTCGCCCGTGCTCGGTGCGTTGTGCCTCGAGTTGGCGCTGCCAGCCTTCGTTGACCGCGACCTTCTCCTCTGCACAACGCTTGCCCCGGCTGATCCAGCCGATTACCGCCCCGACTGCAACGGACCCGGCAACGAACGCGATAAAGACGGCGGTAATCTCGGGCATGGCTAGATCCGTTTTTTCGTTGTATCCCTACGAGGCCAGTCGCACGCGATCCATTTCGGCGAGCACTTCACGAATTTGCTGCAGGGCCCAGTCGATTTCCTGCTTTTCGATGACGAGCGGCGGCGCCAGCCGGACGACCGTCTCGTGGGTTTCCTTGCTGAGGAGCCCGCGCTGCATCAACGCCTCGCAGACGGCCCTCGCGGTGCCCAGCGAGGGGTCGATCTCGACACCGACGAACAGGCCCCGCCCGCGGATCTCGCGGATCAGCGGACTGTCGATCTTGCGGAGTTCCGCGACCAGGTAATCGCCGAGTTCCGCGCTGCGTTGTGGCAGGCGGTCCTCGACCAGTATGTTCAGGGCTTCGAGGCCGATGGCCGCGCCCAGCGGGTTCCCGCCGAACGTGCTGCCGTGATCGCCGGGCCGGAAAACGCCCATCACCTCCTCGCGAGCGAGGAACATGGATACCGGGAAGATACCGCCACCGAGCGCCTTGCCCAGGATCAGCCCGTCGGGCTGCACGCCCTCGTGTTCGCAGGCGAGCATCTTGCCGGTACGGCCCAGCCCGGTCTGTATTTCGTCGGCGATCAGCAGCACGTTGTGCTTGCGGCACAGCTCCGCTGCGGCTTTCAGGTAACCGTCCGGAGGCACGACGATACCGCCTTCGCCCTGGATGGGTTCGACGAGAAACGCAGCGGTGTTTTCGTTGATGGCGCTTTCGAGTGCCTCGACGCTGCCGTATTCGACGATGGGGAAGCCGGGGGCAAACGGTCCGAATCCGGCCCGGTACTGCGGTTCGTCCGACATCGCGATGATGGTCGTCGTGCGGCCGTGGAAGTTGCCGCTGCAGGCGATGATCTCGGCCTTGTCGTCGGCCACGCCCTTGACCGTGTAGCCCCACTTGCGAGCCGCCTTGATCGCGGTCTCGACGGCTTCCGCGCCGGTGTTCATCGGCAACGCCATGTCCTGCCCGGTCAGCTCGCAGGCTTTTGCGAGGAACGGTCCGAGCTTGTCCGTGTAGAAGGCGCGCGAGACGATATTCAGCGTACCGACCTGGTCGCGCACCAGCCGCACGAGCCGGGGATTGGCATGACCGTGACTGACGGCCGAGTAGGCGCTCATCATGTCGAGGTACTTCTTGCCGGCCTCGTCCCAGACGAAGACGCCCTCGCCATGCGTGAGCACGACGGGAAGCGGGTGGTAGTTGCGTGCGCAATAGCGCGACTCGAGGTCAATGTAGGTGTTCATCGGTAGTCCTGCTTGCGCCCCAGGCGATAGTCTGCAGGTCGCGGAAGTGCCCTGTAAGCTCATAATTTTACAGCAATAACGGCCATGCAAGCCAGCAACATGATTATCCCCCGGCCCCATTCCTGCTTGCCTCGCGCCTAACAGGCGTTACCTTTGCGAACAGGCGGAGTACCAGGCGCACCACATGTCGACAGCCCCAGTCAGCGAAAAATTGTTCATCGACGGCCCGGCCGGCCGGCTCGAGTCGATCCTCGATGAACCGCGAGAGGGACCGCTCAGGGGTTCCGCGGTCGTCTGTCATCCGCATCCACAGCACGGCGGAACGATGCACAACAAGGTGGCGCATACGCTGGCGCGTGCATTCGTCCGGCTCGGCTTTCGCACGCTGCGTTTCAACTTTCGCGGCACCGAAGAAAGCGAGGGCAGCTTCGATGAAGGCGTGGGCGAACTCGACGATGCGCTCGCGGCGGTCGACTGGCTGCGATCCGGCGCGCCGGACGACCCTCTCTGGATCGCCGGTTTTTCCTTCGGCGCGGCAATCGCGGTGCGTGCCGCCGCGCCGGCGCGCGCGGACGGGCTCGTCGCCGTTGCGCCGGCTATCTATCGATTCGCGCGTGACCTGGAAACGCCGCCGCAGTGCCCGCTTCTCGTGGTCCAGGGCGACGAAGACGAACTCGTCGATGTGGAGGAAACCATCGAGTGGATCAACGGCCTCGGGCCGGGGCCTGAACTCCTGGTAATGACCGGCGCGGAACACTTCTTCCACGGCCGCCTCGTGGAGTTGCGCGAAGCCGTAACGGAGTTCGTGCTGTCGAATTTGTAGGAGCGCTTCTCGAAGCGCGATCAAAAAAAAGCCGGACGAAGCCCGGCTTTTTCGTAATCAAAGCGTTTGCGGACGCTCAGACCATGTCTTTCAGGCCCTTGAGCGCCGTCACCTTGACGACCTTGGTGGCCGGCTTGGCTTTGAACATCATCTCTTCACCCGTGAAAGGATTGACGCCTTTACGCGCCTTCCTCGCAGGCTTCTTCACGACGCGCATTTTCAGCAGGCCGGGTACGGTGAACAACCCGGGGGCACCACGACCGCCAAGGTTCTTCTTGATCTGTGCGTTGAGCGAATCGAATACCGCGGCGACGTCCTTGCGGGTCAAACCCGTGTCTTCGACGATCTTCGCGTAGATTTCCGATTTGGTAGGTGGCTTCTTCGTATTTGCTGCCATGAAAAACTAACTCCCTGAAACGAAAAAACGGGCGGTGCCCGCAGTAAAAGCAGCGCGACCATAGCTGAATCGCGGAAAGGAAACAACTGTCAAGACCGTCTTTTTACCGGGAAAAAAGCCGGCAGTGCGGCAGACAGGCCCGGCTTTCAGTCCGTGTAGAACTCGCGTTTGAAGCGAACTTCGGACGGCCCGGCGGCGCCTTCCGGCGTTACCGTGATGTCGAATATCAGGGTTTCACGATTGGCAACGGGTGTTTCACCGATATAGTAAATCGCTTCCTGGTCTTCGATCATTCGCATCGCGACGTTCTTCAGCTGGCCCGTCAGGTTGACCGTTTTTACCGTTACGTCCGCCGGCACCGACACGTTATCGGCTTCGCGCACGACGGATATGGTCAGCATTGCCCGGTTCTTGCTGCGCACGATGTTGTAGGCGCGGGCAATTTCGGGCCCCAGTTCATCGGTGGACTGGGCACTGAAGTGAACGATGTGGTCGCCAATATCCTTCATCGACTCGCCCGCGGGCTCGGCCGTCGGCACCGGCGGCGCTTCGCCGCCGCCTCCGCAAGCGGCAATGAAGCCGGACAGAGACAAGGCGATAAAGGTTTTCCTGTTCAGCATGGTATTCGTCTCCCGATAAGTTCGTAACTATAAACCATTTGCCGCATCCTCGTGAGCGATCGCGGGCGGCAGTTCGACGGGACCGGAGATGCGCAGCACCTTGTTACGCTGCGTCTGCCCCCGGACGAGGCGTATACGCGACGGCGCGATGCCGATAAAGGCGGCGAGCAGCCGTATGACCGCCTTGTTTGCCTTGCCGTCGGCCGGTGCCGCGGTCGTCCGTATCAACAGCCGGCCGTTACGAACCTCCAGTACTTCGTTGCTGCTTGCGCGCGGCTGGACGCGAACGGACAGGGCGATCTCGTCGCCAACCCGTCGCACACAGGATTCCCCGGATGGCACGATCGAACCCGCTACAGCAGTCCCATGAAAAGTCTTACCAGGGCGCCCAGCGCGATCAACGCGAATATCGGCGAAATATCGAAACCGCCGATCGGCGGAATGATGCGCCGGAACGGGCGCAGCAGCGGTTCGGTAAGCGCATATACCATCGCCACCGCGGGGTTGTAACCGCCGGAACTGACCCAGCTGATGACGATACGGATGATGATCAGCCAGAAGAACAGGTTGAAGGTCAGCAGCACCAGGCTGACCGCCGAAATCAGCAATAACGACACTATCGTCGGCCGCAGGCCCTGGATCAGCGCAATAACGAACACCGCGAGGTACTGCACGCCGAAAGCGACGACAACGGTTGCGGTATCGACGCGGCCGACAGGCGGCAGGATACGCCGCACCGGAACGACTAGCGGCGACGTCAGCTTGAGAATGGCCTGCGCAAGTGGGTT
>DATHRM010000422.1:0-9155 GCA_035465295.1 Woeseiaceae bacterium
GCGGACGATCCCTATTACTCGCAGCTGCTGGTGGACAAGTTCCTGTTCATGCGCCCCGAGGACCAGCTGGTGCTGCGCGACTGCATGCGCCGCAAGAGCCTGCTGGACAGTTTTCTCGAAAGCCTGGCCTCCAGCAGGGACACGACGTGGTTCCGCAGGAATGCGGCGATGTTCCTCGAGGTTTGCGATGCGCACGGCGCAACGGCGATACAGCACCACGAAAAGCTCGTGCACAGGTTCATCGAAAAGCCCGCCATTGGCGCCGGCGTGGAGGAAAGGGACGGCCTGACCGCAAGCGGTCCGCCGCTGCCCGTGTTGCTGAAATCGTTGCGCAAACTGGCGGACCTGCGCGCCGCCGCAGAGCGCGACGATATCCCGTCACGGTATCGTGACGTGCAAAAGATTCGCGCGGCGCTGGGCTGACTAGCCGATCCGCTCCTCGAGCGCGTCGCAGAGCGTCTGCAATATTTTAAGGCGTGCGTAATGCTTGCTTTCGCCCTCGACGAGGACCCACGGCGCGGCCCGGGTGCTCGTGAACTGCACCATGTCGTGCGCGGCGATCTCGTACTGTTCCCATTGCTCGCGGTTGCGCCAGTCTTCGTCCGTGAGCTTCCAGTGCTTGTAGGGCGAGTCGGCGCGCTCTTCGAAACGCTTTAGCTGTTCGTCCCTGGAGATGTGCAGCCAGAACTTCAGCAACAGGATGCCACGGTCCACGATCTGGCTTTCGAAATCGTTGATTTCGCCGAACGCCCTGCGCCATTCGTCTTCCGTGGCGAATCCTTCCGTGCGCTCGACGAGGACGCGCCCGTACCAGCTTCGGTCGAAGATGGAGATGTTGCCGGCCTTCGGCAGTTTCGACCAGAACCGCCAGAGGTAATGGTGCGCGCGTTCGATATCGGTCGGTGCGGCGAACTGGTGAACGCGGTAGGTGCGCGCGTCCAGGCTCCAGACCGTGCGCCGGATTGCGCCGCCTTTGCCTGCAGCGTCGTGCCCCTCGAACACGAGCACGGTCGACTGGCCCTGTTCGTGAGCCTTGCGACCGAGTTCGCCGAGTTTCGCCTGGAGCTTTTTTTTCTTTTTCGAGTACTTGCCGTCCGTAAACCGGAGCGACAGGTCGATATTGTCGAAGATCGTGCGTTGTCGCACCGACCCGTCCTGCTCGGCATCGTGAGGCTCGGGCCGGACGGGCGCCGGCTTCTCCGGCGAGTTTTCGTGAATCGCGATGTGCCGCTCGAGCTCCGCCCGGATGACTTCGCCCACGCGAATGTGCCGGTAATAGGGGTCGACGCCTTCCACGATCGTCCACGGTGCGGCCGCACGGTTGGTTCGCGTGATGATTTTTTCGGCGGCGTGGATGAAGGCGTCGTAGTTTTCGTGATTGCGCCAGTCCTTGTCCTTGACCCGGTAGCTGAGCATCGGGTCGGCCGACAGCGCCTCGAGGCGTTCTTTCTGCGCGTCCCGGCTGAGGTGCATCCAGAACTTCAGTATGAGCGCGCCATCGTCCGCGAGCGTGTTCTCGAAGCGGATGATCTCGGCGAGCCGGTCGTCAAACTCCGCGTCATCGATTTCCCCGTACACGCGCTGCAGGAGAGGCGCCGAGTAACGCCCGCTCAGGTAGACGCCCATGCGGCCTTTCGGCGGAATGTCGCGCCAGTAGCGCCAGAAACGCGGTCTCGCCTTCTCCTCGTCCGAAGGCGGCTGGTAGCCGATGGCACGAATCCAGCGCGGATCCATCCACTTGTCCAGCATGTTCATCGTCGTTCCCTTGCCGGCCCCGTCGACACCGGCGAAGTCGATGATGATCGGGAAACGCGCCATTTCGAGCGCCTGGTACTGGAGCTTCAGGAGGCGCGCGCGCAGGTCGGTTTCGCGTTTCTTGAATTCGGACTTGGAAATGCTCTGGCCGAGCTCGGCGGTGTCAAACACTGGACGGGCCTGCTTGTTGCGGCAAGCCGCGATTATATGCCGTAGCGGGGCCCCGGGCGACCGCCGCGTCGCGAGTGCTATCATCGCGCCACGGACGCTCACGGCCCTGTTGCATGATCGACTACCTCAACGAGATTCATCCCTTGCTACCAGCGGCGGCCGGTGCCGCCGCCCTTCTCGTAGCAGCGGTAGTCGTCGATCTCGTCGTCAAGTACATCGTGGTAAGGACCGTACAGACGGTGGCTGAACGCTCCAGCGTTACCTGGGACGACGCGCTGATCGAACATAACGTCATCGGCCGGATCGTGCAGCTCGTGCCGGGCCTGATCATATTCGTCGGCGTCCCGTTCGTGCCGGGTCTGCCGGATGCCGTCGTGCAGCTCACGCGCAACGTCGCAACCGGTTACATGGTGCTGGTTGCCACGATGGCGCTGACGTCCTTGCTGGGGACGGCCAATACGGTCTATTCGAGCCTGCCTGTAGCGAAGTCGCGGCCGCTGAAGGGCTTCGTGCAGCTGCTGCAGATCGTGGTGTGGATCCTCGGTGCGGTGCTGATCGTTTCCGCCATCCTGGATCGTTCGCCATTGCTGCTACTGAGCGGCTTCGGCGCGATGACGGCGATCCTGCTGCTGCTCTTCAAGGATACGATCCTGTCGCTCGTCGCCAGCGTGCAGCTGACGGCGCAGGATATGGTCCGGGTAGGTGACTGGATCGAGATGCCCCAGTTCGGCGCCGACGGCGACGTCTTCGATGTCCAGTTGCACACGGTGAAAGTGCGAAACTGGGACAAGACGATCACGACGATCCCGACGCACCGTCTCATATCGGATTCGTTCCGCAACTGGCGCGGCATGTCGGAAACGGGCGCGCGACGCATCAAGCGGGCGATTCACCTCGACGTCAATTCGATCCGCTTCCAGACGGACGAGGAGATCGAGCACTTCAAGCGATTCGCTCTGCTCAAGGACTACATCGCCGACAAGGAAGAGGAGCTCGCCGACTACAACGCATCGCTCGACGAGGAAGTCGACGAGGCCGTCAACAAGCGGCGCCTGACGAACATCGGGTCGTTTCGCGCCTATGCCTGGAATTACGTGAAGAACAGGCCCGATATACACAAGGAAATGACGCTGATGGTGCGCCAGCTGGCTCCGGGCCCGGAGGGGCTGCCGCTCGAAATCTATTGTTTTACAGACACGACCGTGTGGACCGAATATGAGGGCATACAGGCCGACATCTTCGATCACCTGCTGGCTATTGTTCCGGAATTCGGTCTGCGTCTCTACCAGAAGCCGGCAGGTTTGGACCTTGCCAACCTCAATGTGGTCCAGGCGAAAGAGGGAGATACCGTGGACAAAGACCAGTGAACAAGAAAGAGGCCGAGAGCGAGCGCCTGCAGGCGAAGACCGTTTACGAGGTCATCCAGCACGAGGGCGAGAAGGAGATGCGGCGGCCGATCAATTCGCTCTGGTGGTCCGGTTTTGCCGCCGGTCTCGCAATCAGCTCGTCCGTCGCTGCGCAGGGCATGTTGCATGTCCTGCTGCCGGAAGGAGGCTGGCGGCTGCCGCTCGAATACTTGGGGTACTGCGTGGGATTCATAATCGTGATTCTCGGTCGCATGCAGCTGTTTACGGAAAATACGATCACGCCGGTGCTGCCGATCATGGCCAACTTCTCGATCAGTTCGCTGATCGTGATGTTAAAACTGTGGGCCGTCGTCCTTGCGGCGAACTTCGCGGGGACGTTTGTCGCGGCGACGTTCATCACGATTGTCGGTTCCGCGACCGCCGAACAGCTGGCCGCGTTCCACGAGATATCGCGACATGCGATCCTCTCGGGGACGCCGCTCGGAACGCTGCTGCTTGCAATCCCTGCGGGATTCTACGTGGCGGCGCTGGTATGGATGCTCCCCAGTTCGAACGGCTTCGAGGTCTGGATCATTATCATCATGACCTACCTGATCGCGATTGGCGGTTTCGCACACGTCATCGTCGGTTCCGCCGAGGCTTTCCTGTTGCTGCTGGATGGCCAGGTCGGGGTGATACATGCGTTCGGCGGTTACCTGCTGCCGGCGCTCGTGGGCAATATCATCGGCGGGACCGCGTTGTTTTCACTGCTTGCCTATGCGCAGGTGCGCGACGAGATCGATTAGCGCAGCCAGGCTTTTGCGCACGCCGCCAATTCGTCGCGCTTGCGATCCGGGCCGGATCCGCGGGCACGCTGATACCGACGGAGCAAAAATGCGTCCGGCGCTGTCCAATCAGACAGGCTCGTAATCCCTTCGCAGGGGAGGAGGTGGCGGAATGGCATTTAGCAAGAGCGAACTAAAGAGCATCTACAATAAGCGCGCCGGCAACTATGATGTGTCGGCGAATCTCTACTACTTGCTGGGTTTCCGGGAGGCTCACTACCGGAGGCGGGCAGTCGAAGCGCTGGATCCCCGGCCGGGAGACACCGTTGTGGAAATCGGCTGTGGGACCGGCCTCAATTTTCGCTATCTCCTCGAGCCACTCGGCGACAAGGGGCGAATCATCGGCGTCGACCTCAGCGAATCGATGTTGCGCAAAGCCCGCGAGCGCGTCCACAAACAGGCCTGGCGGGATAATGTTACGCTGGTTCGTACTGACGCCGCCCGGTATCGATTCCCGCAAGAGATGTCACGCGCGGTATCGACCTTCGCCATTACGCTGATGCCCGAATACGATGCGATCATACGGCGCGTTTCGGAATCACTCGGCGCGGACGGCCGGCTGGTTATCCTGGATCTCAAGAGGCCGGAGCGCTGGCCCGAGTGGCTTCTGCAAGCTGCAGTCGCGCTGACACGGCCGTTCGGTGTGACGCTGGACCTTGCGGAACGCAAGCCCTGGCTGGCGATGCAGAAGCATTTCTCGGACGTGACCTACGAGGAGCTCTATGGTGGCATGGCGTTCCTTGCGACCGCCGAGAATCGTTGACCCGGCCTCGTTTCACGACCGGAGGATTTCGCCCATGCGCATTTTAATTGTCGTAGTGTTGTTGATCGCTGCCACCCTGGGTGGCATGGCCATCGTGGCGTACTCGGGATGGTACGACGTGAGTGCCCGGACGCCTCACGCCGCCCCGGTCGCGTGGTTTCTGTCGACCACCACACACAACTCCGTCGAGCATCGTGCGGCCTTGATCGACGTCCCGGAGCTGAAAGAAGAGTCGCTGATCCAGGACGGGGTTGCCGACTACGACGCGATGTGTGCCGGCTGTCACGGTGCCCCGGGGAAAGAGCGCGGGGCCATGGGCAAGGGTCTCAACCCGCAACCACCGGACCTGTCCGATGCGGCGGAGCACATGAGCGCGGCCGAACTATTCTGGGTGACGAAGAACGGCATAAGGATGACCGGCATGCCTGCCTGGGGAGCGACGCATGACGATGACGCACTGTGGCCGGTGGTGGCGTTCCTGACTCACCGTCTGCCCGAATTGGACGCCGAGGGTTATCGCAACTACCTGGCGGCTGCCGAGAGCGCCGGTCACCACTCTGTCGCCGAACCGGAAAGCGGCGAAAAGCACGATCACGGTAGTCACCGACATTGACCGACTGGCATCCGTGTAGTCCGGCGCCGCGCCCGGAAAGCCATAGGTAGTTGTGCTGATTGAAGCCCCGCGGGGCGAGTGCTGACATAATCGTTGATGACCGGCGGACGCGCATTTCGAGCGCGGCCGATGTCACGTCGCCGCTTTGTCGGCACGACGGCTTCGGCCGCTTTGACCGGTTACCTGTCCTTGCTCCGGCCGGGCTGGGCGGCCAACGCCGATCCAGGCGCGGCCGGCGAAATGGGCGAACTCCGGGCGACGGACCCGGGCGGCATCGACCTTTACCTGGAGCACCGTGAACTGCTGGTGAGCGGGCGACCCGGTGTCGGGATCGCCATCAACGGGTCCATACCCGGTCCCGTTATCCGCATGAAGGAAGGTGGCGAGGCGCTGATCCGCGTTCACAATCGCCTGCCCGAGTCCACGTCGATCCACTGGCACGGCATTCTCCTGCCGTTCACCATGGACGGCGTGCCCGGCATCAGTTTCCCCGGTATCGCGCCGGGGGAGACTTTCACCTACCGCTATCCGGTCAGGCAGAACGGCACGTACTGGTATCACAGCCACAGCGGCCTCCAGGAGCAACTGGGCCATTACGGTCAGCTCGTACTGGAGCCCGCCGGCACCGATCCCGTCGACTACGACGCCGAATACTCGATCGTCCTTTCCGACTGGACTTTTGAGGATCCGCATCGCGTGCTCTGGAAGCTGAAGACCATGGAGGGCTACTACAACTTCCAGCGACCGACCCTCGCGAACATTGACGAGCAGATGAGGGCCACCGGAATGAGTCTCGGCGAGGTGCTCGGGACGCGGCTGGCCTGGGACCGCATGCGCATGGACCCGACGGATATCGCGGATATCACCGGCGCGACGTATACGTACCTGATGAACGGCCGGGCGGCACACGAGAACCCGACGTTCCTGGCCAAGCCGGGGCACCGGATCCGTTTCCGGATCGCGAATGCCTCCCCCATGACCTTCTACGATATCCGGTTTCCGGGGTTGCCGATGACCGTCGTGCAGGCAGACGGGCAGAACATTCGACCGGTAGAAACGGACGAACTGCGCATCGCCGTGGCCGAAACCTACGATGTCGTGGTGACCATGCCGGATGAAGGGCCGTACACGATCTTCGCCGAAACCATGGATCGCAGCGGCTATGCCCGGGGTACGCTGGCCACGCGGCCAGGGGCCAGCGGGCCGGTGCCAGGGCAGCGCCGCCGGCCCATGCTGACCATGGCAGACATGGGCATGATGATGCACGGTGGCGGGGAGGGAATGGCCGGCATGAGCGACCGGCAGCACTCCGCGCATGACGGACACGGAGCCCGGACTGACAGCGGCCGGGGCGGGGATTTACCGACGGAGAACCTGCCGGAACGGATCCGCCACGGCCCGGCCGATCACGGCCCGGCCAGCATCACGATGGCGCAGACGGCCTACCGGCGTCTCGATTATCCCGGCGCCGGCCTCGGTGACGACGGCTGGCGCGTGCTTACCTACGGCCAGCTGCGGGCCCTCGAGCGTCCCTATGGCCGGCGCCCGCCTTCGCGCCAGTTCGATCTGCATCTCACCGGCAACATGCACAAGTACGTCTGGGGCTTCGACGGCCGGAAGTGGTCTGAATCCGACATGATTCTCTTCCAGTATGGCGAGCGGCTCCGTATCAACATGATCAACGACACGATGATGAGTCATCCGATCCACCTGCACGGCATGTGGATGGATCTCTACGCGGGCGGGACGCTGGATGACAACCCGCGCAAGCACACCGTCATCGTACAGCCGGCGGAACTGCTCACCGTCGACATCACGGCTGACGCGCCGGGCCAGTGGGCCTTCCACTGTCATCTCCTGTACCACATGGAGGCCGGCATGTTCCGCACGGTGGCCGTCGTGCGCTCGCTCGACGAGGGACCGGTCGATGTCGGTGCCTGATCCCCGTGCCATCACGCTCGCGGTCGTCGCGCTCCTGCTCAGCCAGACGGGCGTCGCGCAACAGATGAAAGAAATGCCGACGACCGGGGAACGTCCGGATCACCGGGAATCGGCGGCGCAGCATGACGGCAAGGGCGTGCCGCCGATGGAGAGAGAGCCCCCGCTGCCCGAGTCGATGAGTCTTGCAGAGGTGCTCGACTACGCCGCGAAACCGCCGCCTGATCATTTCCCGGATCCGGTGCCCGATGCCCGTACCTACCGGTTCACTTCCATCGAGCAGTTCGAGTATCGGATGGCAGACGACGACGCGCCGGATCATCTCGGCTGGGAAGCCCAGGGCTGGGTGGGCGGCGATTTTCACAAGTTCTGGTGGAAGAGTGAAGGCGAGGCCGTATTCGACGGTTCCGACGAGGGCGAAAGCGAGAACGACTTCCTCTACTCGCGCCTGTTCAGCCCGTTCTGGAGCTTCCAGGCCGGCGTGCAGTATGCGAACGAATGGGGTGGCAGCGATTACGATGACCGATGGTCCGCCGTCGTTGCATTACAGGGCCTCGCACCCTACAAGTTCGAACTCGATAATTCGCTGTACTTCTCTGAGGACGGCGACATTACGGCCGCGGTCGAAGGCGAATACGATCTGAGGATCACCCAGCGGCTGGTGCTGCAGCCGCGCGCGGCGATCGGCCTGAGCGCGCAGGACGTCGACGAACGCCGCCTTGGCAGCGGCGTGACGAATCTCAAAATCGACCTGCGCCTGCGCTACGAAATCAAGCGTGAGCTGGCGCCTTATCTGTTCGTACGCTGCAGCTCTCTGTTCGGTGAAACGAGGGACCTCGCGAGAGCCGATGGAGAGGATACCGAGCAATGGTTCTGGGGTGGGGGGCTCCGGTTTGCATTCTAGAACCCGATGTTGATGTGACGGAGGTTCAGGTTCGTGGATGGATGGCACGGAGGAGGGTACATGGGCGGCATGTGGTTCTTTTGGATACTCGGAATTGCGCTCGTCGTCCTGGTGGCCTGGGGTGTGGCACGGCCGTCTTCGGGACGGGCGGCCGGCAAACGAGAATCGGCTGAGGAGCGACTGAAGCGGCGATACGCCGAGGGCGAGATCGACAAAGAAGAATATGAGGATCGCCTGAAAGACCTCCGACGCTAAGAAACTGTTTACTACGCCGGCGTCCAAAACGATCGGGCAAGCGCCAGGCAGCTATCATAGCGATATTGTCCGGTCGCGTGGCCGTGTATATCCACACCGGGAACTGCAACATCGAAACAGCTATTTCGCTTCGACTGTTTACGCATTCAACCTATCGACTGTTCGCAGTGATGCCGTATCCTGTTCTCTGATCAATTTTCGCGAAATCGAGATTGCGGCGGGCGTTGCAGTGCCATGCGCGGTTTTATCGGAATCGGTGGCTGACACGCGGCCGTCGATGTCACTCTGACAAGGAGAGAGGAAGCAGTAAAAAATGAGCAGCCGCGACGAGATTCGACGAAACGAACGCACTGTCGATGCAGGCGAAGCCGACGACGCGCGGGTTCGCTTCATCGGCGAGATTCGAACACCCTGGCCCGACCGCGATGCGTGCCCGCGGCAGGGCAGTTACGACGGCCCCGAGTGCCGCCTGGTGGTCGCGCCGATCTGGCGCCCTGCGCTCGAAGGGCTGGAAACCAACGAGAAGATCGAGGTGCTCTACTGGCTCGACCGCAGTCGACGCGAC
>DATHRM010000423.1:0-18787 GCA_035465295.1 Woeseiaceae bacterium
CGGAGACGGCCGAGATGGTCGCCGACATGTCGGACGAAGAGGTCTGGCGCCTGAACCGGGGCGGCCACGATCACCGCAAGATCTATGCGGCCTACGACGCAGCAAAGCGGCATGCGGGGCAGCCGACCATCATCCTCGCGAAGACGGTGAAGGGTTTTGGCCTCGGCCAGGCGGGCGAGGGCCAGAACGTCGCGCACCAGCAGAAGAAGATGGATCTCGACGCGCTGCGGGCATTCCGCGACCGCTTCAACATCCCGATTGCCGACAAGGACCTCGACACGGTGCCCTTCTACCGTCCCGCTGCCGACAGCGAGGAACTCGAGTACCTGCACGAACGCCGCAAGGCGCTCGGCGGATACCTGCCGTCGCGGCGCAAACTCGGGCCATCGTTGCCGGTGCCGGCGCTGGAGCTGTTCAAGACGCAGCTCGAGGGCACCGGGGAACGCGAGATATCGACGACGATGGCATTCGTGCGCATGCTCACGGCGCTCACCCGGGACAAGCAGATCGGCAAGCACATCGTGCCCATCGTCCCCGACGAGGCGCGCACCTTCGGCATGGAAGGCATGTTCCGCCAGGTCGGGATCTATGCCTCGAAGGGGCAGCTGTACGAGCCGGAAGATGCCAACGAGCTGATGTCCTACCGCGAGGACAAGAAAGGACAGATCCTCGAGGAAGGCATCAACGAGGCGGGCGCCACGAGTTCCTGGATTGCGGCGGCCACCGCCTATTCGAACCACAACGTGCAGATGGTGCCGTTCTACATCTACTACTCGATGTTCGGTTTCCAGCGCGTCGGCGATTTCATCTGGGCCGCCGGCGACATGCAGGCGCGGGGCTTCCTGATCGGCGGCACCGCCGGCCGCACGACGCTCGCGGGCGAGGGCCTGCAGCACCAGGACGGCCACAGCCTGGTGGCCGCGTCGACGATTCCCAATTGCCGTTCCTACGACCCCACGTACGCTTACGAGCTGGCCGTCATCGTGCAGGACGGGCTGCGGCGCATGATCGGGGAGCAGGAGAATATTTTCTATTACATCACCTGCATGAACGAAAACTACCAGCATCCGCCCATGCCGTCCGGCGTGGAGGACGGCATCCTGAAGGGCATGTACCTGCTGCATGTCGGCAGCCAGGGCAAGGTGCGCGCGCAGCTGATGGGCTCGGGCACGATCCTGCGCGAGGTTCTCGCGGCCGCCGAGCTGCTGTCAAAGGACTTTCGTATCCCGGTCGACGTCTGGTCGGTAACGAGCTTCAACGAGTTGCGCCGCGAAGCGCTCGAGGTCGAGCGCTGGAACCAGCTGCACCCGGACGAGGAGCCGCGCAAGAGCTACATCGAGCAGTGCCTCGCCAAACGTCCCGGTCCCTATATCGCCGCGACCGATTACATGAAGATCGTGCCCGACCAGATCCAGCGCTGGGTGCCGGGCAATTTCGTGTCGCTCGGCACGGACGGCTATGGCCGGAGCGACGCCCGCAAGGCACTGCGCGAGCACTTCGAGGTCGACCGGCACTACATTGCGGTTGCCGCCCTGAAAGCGCTCGTCGACGACGGCGCGCTCGACAGCAAGACGGTGTCGCAGGCAATCAAGAAATACGGCATCGATCCGGACAAGCCGGATCCGGTGACCCTCTAGGTGGCGGCGGGAGAGATCTGTGGCTGACAGCATCGATATTGTCGTACCTGACCTCGGCGATTTTTCGGACGTCGAGGTCATCGAAGTCCTCGTCGGCGAGGGCGACCGCGTCGCGCGAGAGGACGGGCTCATCACGCTCGAGACCGACAAGGCCTCGATGGATGTGCCTTCGCCCGAAGACGGCGTCATCGAATCGCTCTCGGTGTCGACCGGTGACAGGATCAACAGCGGCGACGTGATCGGCAAGATGTCCGTCGAGGGGGGCGACGAAAAGCCGGAGAAGGACTCTTCGTCCGGGGAGCAGAAGGAGGAAGAGGAGGAAGCACCGGATGCATCCCGGGAGGAGTCCGGGGGCGACACCGAGTCGGGCGGCGAGCGAACGCTGGAGGTCCCCGATATCGGCGATTTCGAGGACGTCGATGTCATCGAGGTACACGTCGAGGAAGGCCAGGAGATTAGCGCGGAAGATCCGCTGATAACGCTGGAGACGGATAAAGCGTCGATGGACGTTCCGGCCGAGGTCGGCGGCAGGATCAAATCGCTAGAGGTCTCGGTCGGCGACAAGGTATCCCGGGGCTCGTCGATCGCGGTGATCGAGGCGGCCGGCGATGCGGGTTCGAAGGCGGAGAAGCCGGAGCGGGCCGGGAAGTCGAAGTCGGAAACGAAAAAGTCGGCGCCGGCAAAGGAACCGGACAAGCCGGAAAAGCAGGCGGCATCGTCGAAGTCCGGCAAGCTGCCGCCGATCAACGAGGCTGGCTTCGCGCGTGCCCACGCGAGTCCGTCGGTGCGCAAGCTGGCGCGGGAGCTCGGCGTGGACCTCGCGCAGGTCAAGGGCTCGGGGCCGAAGAACCGGGTCCTGCACGACGACGTCAAGTCGTTCGTGAAGGCGATCCTCAGCGGTGAGAAGTCGGCGCCCGGCGGCACGGCTTTGCCGCAGACGCCGAAAGTCGACTTCGAAAAGTACGGCGAAATCGAGCTGCAGCCGCTGACGCGTATCCAGAAGATTTCCGGGCCGCGGCTGCAGGCGAGCTGGATCAACCTGCCGCACGTGACGCAGCACGACCTGGCGGACATCACCGACCTCGAAGCGAGGCGCCAGAAACTCAAGGGTGCGGCGAAGGAGAAGGGGATACCCCTCACGCCGCTGGCGTTCATCCTCAAAGCCTGCGTCGCGGCGCTGCAGGAGTTTCCGAAGGTCAACGCCTCGCTGTCGCACGACGGCGAGAACCTGGTCATGAAGAAATACTGCCACCTCGGGTTTGCCGCGGACACGGACCAGGGACTGGTGGTGCCGGTCATCCGCGACGCCGATCAGAAAGACGTCTACGAGCTGGCGCAGGAACTCGCCGACCTGTCGCTCGCAGCGCGCGAGGGCAAGCTCAAGGCCGAGCAAATGCAGGGCGCAACGTTCACGGTATCCAGCCTTGGCGGGATCGGCGGCACGGCATTCACGCCGATCGTCAACTCGCCCGAGGTCGCAATTCTCGGCGTGTCGCGGCATACGATGCAGCCGGTCTGGAACGGCGAGGAATTCCGCCCCCGGCTGATGCTGCCGCTGTCGTTCTCTTACGACCACCGGGTCATCGACGGCGCCATGGCCGTGCGCTTCACGACCTTCCTCGGCGAGACGCTCGGCGACGTCGACGGCTTGTTGCAGGCGATCCCGTAGTGGCAGAGCGAATCGAACTCAAGGTTCCCGAGCTCGGCGACTTCTCGGACGTCGAGATCATCGAAGTGCTGGTGTCGCCGGGCGACGAGGTCGCGGTCGAAGACGGCCTCGTAACGCTCGAGACGGACAAGGCGTCGATGGATGTACCGGCGTCGCACGCGGGCAAGATCGTCTCGGTCGACGTGAAGGTGGGCGATACCGTGTCGACGGGCGACGTCGTCGCGACCGTCGAGCCTGCCGGGGAGTCGGCACAGGCGTCGGACGAGGAGGCGCCGGAGCCGGACGACGACGAAGACTGGTCGGTCCGCACGCAACGAATGACGCCCGAGGAAATCCAGGCCGCGACGCGCGCTTCTTCGCAGGGCGACGCGACGCACTCGGCACAGCTGGTCGTTATCGGCTCGGGTCCGGGCGGCTATACCGCGGCCTTCCGCGCGGCGGACCTCGGCCTCGACGTCATCCTCGTCGAAAAGGACCCTTACCTCGGCGGCGTCTGTCTCAACGTCGGCTGCATTCCGTCGAAAGCGCTCTTGCACGCGGCGAAAGTCATCGACGACGCCGCGGCGATGGCGGATCACGGTGTCGTTTTCGGCCCCCCGGAAATAGAGGCCGACAAACTCGTCGACTGGAAGAACAAGGTGGTGGGCCGGCTCACGGGCGGCCTTGCGCAGCTCGCGAAGCAGCGCAAGGTGCGCGTGATTACCGCATACGCGAAATTCCGGTCGGCGAATCGTCTCGAACTCGACAACGGCGAGACGATCGCCTTCGAGAATTGCATCATCGCGGCCGGCTCCGAGCCCTTGATGTTGCCCGACCTCCCCGACGACCCGCGTATCGTCGATTCGACCGGCGCGCTGGAGTTGCACCCGCTGCCGGAAAGTTTGCTCGTCGTCGGTGGCGGCATCATCGGTCTCGAAATGGCGTGCGTATACGCGGCGCTCGGCGTCGAAGTCAGCGTCGTCGAGCTCATGGATTCGCTGATGCCGGGCACGGACAAGGACCTGCTGCGGCCGTTTCTGAAGGTGGTGAAACCGCGCTACGACAAGATCATGACCTCCACGAAAGTGACCGGCATGAGCGCAACGGATGCCGGCATCGAAGTCGCCTTCGAGGGCAAGGACGCGCCGGACAGCGCTGTCTACGAACGCGTGCTCGTGGCGATCGGGCGCCGGGCGAACGGCGACAAGCTCGACGCCGCCAAAGCGGGCGTCGACGTCGATGACCGCGGCATTATCGCCGTGGACAAGCAGATGCGCACCAATGTGCCGCACATTTTCGCCATCGGCGACCTGGCCGGCGGACCGATGCTCGCGCACAAGGCAACGCACGAAGCCAGGGTGGCTGCAGAGGTGGCCGCGGGCGAGAAGAGTTTTTTCGATGCGCGCGTCATTCCGTCGGTGGCGTATACGGATCCCGAGGTGGCCTGGGTCGGCCTCACCGAGACCGAGGCGAAGGAAAAAGGCAGCGACTACGCCGTGGCCAAGATACCGTGGGCCGCGAGCGGTCGCGCGCTGTCATTGGGGCGCGACGAAGGCTTCACCAAGCTCCTGTTCGACAAGAAAACCGACCGCGTGCTGGGCGGCGCGATCGTCGGGCCCAATGCGGGCGACCTGATTGCGGAGATAGGACTCGCGATCGAGATGGGCGCCGACGCAACGGACATCGGGATGACGATCCACCCGCACCCGACGCTGTCCGAGACGGTGGCATTCGCTGCCGAAGCCCACGAAGGCACGATCACCGATCTGTACATGCCGAAGAAGAAGTAACCCCTAGCGCTGCAGAAACCGGCGCTCGAGCGCGTACAGCACCAGGCCGATCGCGAGCAGGATGCCCACCGTTCGCCAGTTCTGTGCATTTGCCTGCGCCGTCAGCCACAGGCAGATCGCAAGCCCCGCGAGCGGGATCGCATAGCCCCCACGAACGCGGTAGGCACGCGCTTTCATCGCGTCGTCGGCCCGGTTACGGATAATCGGCAGCGCGCCAATGCAGACGATGTAGGAGAGCATGCGCGACAACGAACTCGCGACGGCCAGTTCGACGAACGAGCCGGTGAGCGCCATGACGAGGGCCAGCGCGCCCATGACCATGATCGAATGATCCGGCGTCGCGTATTTCGGATGCACATTGCCGAACCAGGCGGGCAGCAGGCGGTTCTCGGCGAGCGCAAAGATCAGGCGCGGCGCCGCGATCATCGAGCCCGCGAGATTACCGCCGATCGAGAACACCGCCGCAAGCGTAATCGCGATCGCCCCGGCGGGGCCGGCCAGCATGCGGCCCACGTCCACAAGCGTCGCGTCTGCATACGTGTCGCTCGGGATTACCGAGATGAATACCAGGACGATAAGGAAATACAGGATGCCCGTGCCGATGACGGTGCGTATCAGCGCGCGGGGAAGCACGCGACGCGGTTCCGCGGTTTCGCCGGCCGTCACGGCCATGGTTTCGAAGCCGACATACGCGTAGATCAGCAGCAGCGCCGTGCCGCCGAGATCGCCGATAACGTCCGAGGCCGAGGGAACCAGGGTTCCGGCGGTAACGTGACTCAGGCCGAGCAGCACGAGCAGCAACAGAGGCAGCACCTTGAATACCGTGAAGAAGCCCATGGCCCGCACGCCGTCCCTTACGCCCAGTATGTTGGCGTACGTCAGTCCCAGCGTAACGACGGTGATGACCGTGGCACGCCCGGCCCCCCCGGCGAACCAGGGAAACAGTGACCCGAGGTAGATGGCCATGACGTTGGCGTTCGCCGCAAAGGCGGTCATCCGGCTGAGGAACAGTATCCAGCCGGTACCGAATCCGGTCAGCGGCCCGAATGCATAGGTGGCGTACAGGACCGGGCCGCCCGAGTCCCTGAAGTAGCTGGCGAGCTCCGCAAAGGTCAGGACGACCGCGAGAAATACGACGCCGACCACCAGGAACAGCCACGGGCTCAGCATGCCCGCATTGACCGCGACCTTGCCCGGCAGGGCGAATATGCCGGCGCCGATCATGGCGTTGAGGACCAGGAACGCGGCGCCGAAAAACCCGATATCCCGGCGCAGCTGCGCGCCATTGTCGTTGGTCATCCCATCCCCATGAAGTATTTATTGTGCGCGCGACCCTGTGCATTATACGGGGTACCGCGGTGACGTTCGGTCGATTGCAGGACAATAAAGGATTGACGATGCAGGACTTTCCCCATCATTACAAAACGGCCGCCTCGGCGAGTCATGACAGCGCGGTCGAGCTGACGAGCCCCGGGCTCGATGCGCTCGAGTCTGCCGGGCCCGCGGAATTCGGCGGGCCGGGGGACCTGTGGTCGCCCGAGACATTGCTGTCGGCGGCTATCGCAGACTGTTTTATCCTCTCTTTCCGGGCGATCGCGCGGGCGTCGAAATTCGAGTGGGTATCGTTACGCTGTGAGGTCGACGCCGTGCTCGACAGGGTCGAAAAAGTCACCCGGTTCACCGAGATCGAAGAGACGGTCGTGCTCGAGGTCCCGGCCGGCACCGACGAGGCCAAGGCCATGCGCCTGCTGGAACGGGCGGAGCAGGTCTGCCTGATCACCAATTCGATGACGGCCACGACGCACCTCGATGCAACCGTTCGGGTAGCCGACTGAATGGAGAGCAGGAAGCTCTACCCTGTATTGACCTATGCCGGCGTTCTGCCGTTCGTCGGCTGTGCGCTGATGCCGCTGGTCGGCCTGCAGCAGCTGTGGAATCTCGGTTCCTACGACCAGATCGCCGCCGCCTACGGCCTTGCGATCGTCTGCTTCCTGTGCGGCGCGCACTGGGGAACCTACCTGTATCATCGCGCGAAAGCGCCCGATAATCTTTACATCACCAGCAACGTCATCGTCGTCGCGTGCTGGTTTGCGTTCCTGATGGCGGCGAAGGCCGTGACGCTCTTCGTGCTGATCCTCGCGTTTCTCTGCCTGCTCGTTATCGACTACCGGTTGCTGAAAGCCGGGCTGCTGACCGATTACTATTTCCGTATGCGAAGCATTGCCACGGCTGTCGCGGTGGCCGCGCTCGCGCTCATCATAGCGCTAGTTTGACGATCTCGCCCTGCTTCATGATCAGGGCGAGCGCGTTCTCCGGGTCCCGCAGTACCGAGATGTCCTGCAGCGGCTCGCCGTTGATGAGCAGCAGGTCCGCAACCCAGCCCTCGCGGATCTCGCCGAAGTTACCCCAGCGATTGAGCTTGCCGATCATGCGTATGACCTCGGCGCTCTCGGACGTCGCCTGCACCATGATTTCCGCCGGTGTCCAGTATTCGGCGCGCTCGGTGAACTCCCGCGTCAGCATCGTGTAGCCGCCCTGGATAAAGTCCGTCGCAAACCCGGTTTTGATGTCGTACTTCTTGATGAGACGAATCAGGTTCTCCTGGCCTTCGAGCACCGCTTCGAGCTTGCGCAGGTTCCGGTCGCTGATGCCGGGCAGGTCCTGCAGCGTGCGGTAAATGACGAGCTGGGTGCTGATGACCACGCCCTTGTCGGCCACGAGCTTCGCCGTCCTGTCGTCGAGCAGCAGCCCGTGCTCGATGCACTTCACTCCGTTGATCACCAGGCGTTCTATGGCCTCGCTCGTATACGCGTGCGCCAGCACGTAGGTGCCCCAGTCGCTCGCCGCCTGCACCGCGGCACGGATCTCGGCGGGCGAGGGCTGCAGCGAGTGGATCGGGTCGAATTCCGACATGACGCCGCCGCCGCCCATGATCTTGATCTGCGTGGCACCGGCCTTGAGGTTCTCGCGCGCAGCCATCAGTGTCTGGTCGACACCGTCCGCCAGGATCGAGCTGCCGTGCTGGAGGTAGGGCGAGCCGCTCTCGAGTGCCGGGTGCGGGTCGTGCGGCGCGCGGAAATCGCCGTGCCCGGCCGTCTGCGATATGACGGCGCCGGACGGGAACAGCCGCGGCCCGTACACGAGGCCGGCTTCGATTGCGCGTGCGAAATCCGGATGCGTGCCGCCTGCGTCGCGGATCGTCGTGAATCCCGAATCGAGGTAATGCTTCGCCATTGCAGCCGCGGTCGCGCCGGCGACCGTCGGGTGGTATTTCTCCATGCTGCGCGGGTTCTGGCCGGAGAGATGCGTATGCAGGTCGATGAAGCCCGGCGACAGCACACGGTTGCCGCCGTCGATGACCTGTGCGCCGTCCGGCGCGTCGATACGGTCCTTTGCCACTGTCTCGATGATGCCGTCGACGACGAGTACATGACCGGGCGCCAGTCGTTCGTCCACCCCGTTGAAGATACGAACGTTCTCTATCAATACGGTCTGCGAAGAAGCCGCAGCCGAAATGAGGCTGATCAGTATAGCCAGTAGAATGCGAAGCATCGTTCCCCCCTGTCGCAGTGCCGCTTTTGCGTATCCGGCTTCCTGGACAGTCAGGTTACCATCACCCGGTGGCGGGTAGTTAACTATGGCTAGCCCTGGATGACGGCGTCACCGATATTGTAAAACGACTCGATTTCCCTGATGCGGTCGCCGTCGAGAACGTACCACTCACGGACGGTCATTTCGAAATCCGGGTCGTCATCACGCGTTTGTCGAAATTGCACGCACACGTCGTTTCCATCGACTATCTGCCTGAGGACGGCGAGCCTGTTACCAAGGAATTGGTCCCTGTTCCTGTTCACTATCTCCAGGTATCGGGCCCTGGATTCGATCGTGCCGAACGGACTCGTGTGACGGAAATCATCCGTGATCGGAAGATCATCGATAGGCCCTGTATTCCAGCAGGCAAACCACCGGGCGACCGGTGCCGGGAGTTTTTTTATTATCGTTGTCTCCCGATCTACCGGACGTTCTTTGCCACCAGGTGATCGATGGTCAGCTTGCCGCCGCCGATGAACAACAGCGGGAACAGCATCGCGAGGAACAGGAGCGGCACGCGGTAGTTGCCGAAGCCCTTGTCGGTGATCGCATAGCCTTTCCAGAGCTCGGCGAGGCCCGACCACTCGCTCGGCCAGTGCACGCCGAAAATCGCCACGATCGTCAGGATGATCAGGCTGAAGGCCCAGAAGCGCGTAAACAGGCCGACGAACAGGCACAACCCTCCGAGGAGTTCGGTCCACGTTGCGAGGAACCAGCTGATCTCGACGGGAATCACGTTGAACGGAAAAGGGAAGTTGTCCTGGACGTTGCCGAACCAGTTGCTGCCGTTGAACTTGGCCAGGCCCGCCTTGAAAAACTCATAGCCCATCAGCAGGCGGATAGGCAACAGTGCCACCCAGTCGCCGGCCGGGTCGAGAACGGCTACAACAGAATTCCACAGGGCTTTCAGCTTGTCCATGAAGCGGCTCCTTTAGCCGGCACTGCGCGCGCCGGTGAGAATGTCGAGCGATCGCATTTCCTGCATGGCGCCGAGGCCATGCGAAAGGAATGCGTCGGTGTCGGGATAATCGATGTCGGCGGCCAGCTTGCGGAGCAGCGCTTCGCCGGTCTGGCCGGTGTCGTTTTCCTCGATGGCATTCAGCAGGCCCGCCGTTACGGCGTTGAGTTCGAGAAAGCCGACCTGGTCATCGGTATTGCGATAGACAGCCAGGTAGACCGGCTGCTCGGCAGGTGACTGGGGCAGGAACTCTGCGGAAATACGATGCACGGGAAACTGGTAGGCATACACCCAGGCGAGTGCCGACTTGACCGGGATGCCGGCCATCAGGTCGCCGTCCGGATCCACGCCGTCCAGGTCGTTCGTTTCCTCGGACACGGACAGCGCGAGTTCGATGTACTCGTAATGCGCGAGTTCCACCAGGAAAGGAAAGTCGTCGGCGCCGGGCTCATATTCGTTCTGCAGGAACGCCAGGAACTCGGCCGGCAGTTCGAGGAAGTAGGGTGTCTGCGCCCGGTGGTGCTGCATGAACCCGCGTATCAGCCGGCTCCAGTGCGGGTCGCTGTGGAGCTTCCTGAGGACGGGGAACATGCTCGACAGGAGGCTCTTCAGGTTGTTGAAAAACAGCTCGCGGTAGATCGCCATGCGGCGATCCTCGATGCCTTCCGGTGCCGGCGCTTTCTGCGGATCACGAATATGGGCCGCAAACGCGTACTGCTTTTCCTGGAACTTCGGGCGCTCAGCCACTGGCCGCCTCCGCGGTGCCGGCCCGGAGCTGCAGCTCCTTGATGCGCCGAACTTCGCCGAGCAGTTCGTCCATGGGCGGGAAGTTGAAGTCGCGCTCGAGCAGGGTGGGGACTGCACCGAAGTGCGCGTAGGCATCGGCAAGCAGGCCCCAGGCCTGGTCGTCTACGGCCGCGCCGTGCGTGTCGACGCGCAGGTCTTCGGCTTCGACGTAATGCCCCGCGATATGGAAGTAACGAATTCTCTCGGCGGGCATCTGCAGCATGAACTCGTGCGGGTCGTAGCCGTGGTTGATGCTGTTGACCACGATGTTGTTGATGTCCAGCATGAGGTCGCAGTCGGCGTCTTCGAGCACCGCGTTGACGAAGTCCGCTTCGGACAACGACGTGTCGGCGGGCGCGTAATAGGAGACGTTTTCGAGCGCGATGCGCTGCTCGAGGATGTCCTGCACGCGCCGTACCCGCCCGGCGACGTAGCTGACGGCATCGTCGGTAAACGGAATCGGCATCAGGTCGTAGAGCTGGCCGTCGTCGCCGCAATAGCTCAGGTGCTCGGAGTACATGCGGATGCCGTGTTCGGCCATGAAGGACTTGATGTCGCGCACGAGCTGCTCGTCGAGCGGCGCGGGCCCCCCGATCGAGAGAGACAGGCCGTGGATCACGAACGGGTAGCGCTCCGTGAAAAAGCGGAATTTCTTGCCGAGCGCGCCGCCGACGTGGATCCAGTTTTCCGGCGCAACCTCCATGAAATCGACGTCGGACGGCGGATCCGCCATCAGTTTGTCGGCAATGGCGCGGCGCAGGCCGAGGCCTGCGCCGCTGACGGGATACTGTGAATGGCTTCGATTCATCGTTGTACCTGCGGGATTACGAGAACAGACCAGCGAAGCACCGCTTTTATTACAGGCGCCGCAGGCGCTCGAGATAGCGGGCTTCGTCGGGAGGCCGGTTGGCGCTCTGGGCCTCCCAGAGCGTCTCGGCGAGACACTCGATCATCCGGTGTTCGGCGCGATGCGGGTCACCGTCCCGCGCCGCCAGGGTTGCGTGGATCTTCGCGATGCCGGGCGGCCTGTCGGTGGCTACCTGGTCGCGGATGCCGAGATGCAGGCCCATGTGCAGGAAGGGATTGGTTTGGCCGCCGTCCGGCGTATAGTCCCTGTCCAGGTGGTCGCCCGTCAGCGCATCGTGGTATTCGGGATGCTCGGCGACGACGGCCGCGATCTGGATTTCGAGCGGCGACATAGGCTCCCCGGCGAGGTGCTTCTGCCAGGCATCCGCGTACATTTTCCTGAGTTCCTGGCGATCCTGGCCGAAGATCATTCGAGTTCCTTCTTGCGGTATTCGCACCACTCGACGATCGGACAGCGCCGGCACTCCGGTTTGCGCGCCTTGCAGATATAGCGTCCGTGAAGGATCAGCCAGTGGTGTGCATCCTTAAGGAACTCCCCGGGCGTGAGCTTCACCAGGCGCTTCTCGACTTCGAGCGGCGTCTTGCCTTTTGCGAGGCCCGTGCGATTCGCGACACGGAAGATATGCGTGTCCACGGCGATCGTTGGTTCACCAAAGGCCGTATTCAGGATGACGTTTGCGGTCTTGCGGCCGACGCCGGGCAGCCGCTCCAGTTCCTCGCGCGTTCGCGGTACTTCGCCGCCGTGTTCCTCCACGAGGATCCGGCAGGTCTTGATGATGTTCTCGGCTTTACTGTTGAAGAGCCCGATGGTGCGGATGTACGACTTGAGGCCGGCAACGCCCAGGTCGAGTATGGCCTCCGGGGTATTCGCGACCTTGTAGAGTTTCGCGGTTGCCTTGTTGACGCCGACGTCGGTCGCCTGCGCCGACAGGATGACGGCGACGAGCAACTCGAACGGCGTCCGGTACTCGAGTTCGGTCGAGGGGTGCGGATCGAGTTCACGCAACCGGCTGAATATGGCTGTGCGTTTTTCCCTGTTCACGTCGCGTGCGCGGCTTCCCGCCTGCCGTCGAGGTAGTTCTTCAGCGCGATGGCAAGCGCGAGGCTGAAGAACGCGCCGGGCGGCAAAACGGCAAGCAGCCAGCCGCCGTCCACGACTACCAGTCCCCCGAGGGGGTCGCCACCGAGGAGCTTGTCGAATTCCGCGAAGATCGAACCCCGGCCGACCAGCTCGCGAAAGAAGCCGATGGCCATCAGCAGCAGCGCGAATCCGGCGCCCATGCCGAGACCGTCGAACAGGCTCGAGACGATGCCGTTGCGGGACGCGAACACTTCTGCGCGGGCGACGATTGCGCAATTGGTGACGATCAGCGGAATGAAGATACCCAGCGAACGGTCGAGGGCGGGAAACCAGGCTTTGAAGATCAGTTCCGTGCACGTTACGAGGCTTGCAATGATCAGCACGTAGATCGGCACGCGGATCTCCGCCAGTATCCAGCGGCGCGTGGCCGAGACGAGGACGTTGGAACAGGTGAGCACCGAGAGTGTCGCGACGCCCAGGCCGAGGCCATTGACGAACGTCGAGGTGACGGCGAGCAGGGGGCAGAGGCCGAGCAGCTGCACGAGCCCGGGATTTTCCCGCCACAGTCCCGCCTGCATGCGCTCTGCGAGCTGGCCCGAAGTCATCGTGTCTCCGCCGTTGCCGGCATGTCGAAGATCTCCTCCTGATGAGCGTCGAAGTATAACAACGTCTCGCGGACCGCCTTGAGGACCGCGCGCGGCGTCACTGACGCGCCGGTGAGCTGATCGAATTCGCCGCCGTCGACGCGCAGCTGCCAGGCGGCAACCGGCGGATCGCCGAGCGAACGGCCGTCGAATTGCCGGACCCAGTCGGAGCGCGATGCCTCGATGCCGTCGCCGAGCCCGGGCGTTTCGCGATGTTCGAGGATGCGGACGCCGGTAACGGTGCGCTCAACGTCGACCCCGACCAGGATGCGTATCGGCCCGGCATAACCGCCTCGTGCGGTAACGGCGAACAGCGCCGCGACGGGCGCGCCACCGGAATACGCCCGGTAGATGATCGCGTCGTCCTTTCCGGGGAGGCCGTGAGGCGGTTCGAGGACCAGCCTCGATTCGGTAAGGCTGCCCTCGTAGTCCCCGCCACCGAGGGCGGGTGCGAGGCTTTGCTCGAGCCACGCCCGCTCGTTCGCGGCAATGCGCTCGGAAGTGAGGCGGTACGTCGCCGCGACGAGCGTGGTGCAGACCGCGGCAATCGCCGCCAGCGTCAGGCCGCCTTTTGCCACGCGCGAGATCATGGCGATCTCGCATTGCCGCCATGCCCGACGATACGGGGGCGGGTAATCCGGTCGATGGCGGGCACGGCCATGTTCATGATCAGCACGGCGTACGCCACGCCGTCGACGTCGGCGCCCCAGGTTCGTATCGCGTATATCAGCAAGCCGATGCCGGCGCCGTAGATGAACCGGCCCTTCGGGCTCGCGGCGGCGGATACCGGGTCGGTCGCGATGAAAAACGCGCACAGGAGCGCGGCGCCACTGAACATGTGGAAACCGGGACTGGGCTCCGTGCCGGGGCTGAGCAGCCACATGACACCGGCCGGGACGAGCAGCCCGGCGCCGACCCCCAGCGGAATATGCCAGCGAACGATCCTGCGGATCATGAGCCAGAAGCCGCCGACGGCAATGAAATTGCCGATCCACTCCCAGCCGACGCCGCCGAAATCGCCCATGACCGGCAGCGACCGTATTTCGGCGGTCGTGCGCATGTCGTTGAGGCCGGCCTTCATGGCGTCGAGAGGCGTTGCGCGGCTGACCTGGTCGTACGTCAGCATATCGGGGAGGTTTCCGGTCAGCGTGTACTGCAGCGTCTGCAGGAAGGTGAGGAACTGGTAGTCGATATCGCCCATGCGCGGCGCAACCCACAGGTTGAGATGCATGGGAAATGCGACCAGAGCGACCACGTAGCCGGCCATGGCGGGATTGAAGATGTTGAAGCCGAGACCCCCGTACAGGTGCTTGGCCACGATGATGGCGAAAAGCGCTGCAGTGGCCGTAATCCACCACGGCGTCAGCGACGGCAGGGCAAACGCGAGTAGCGCCGCCGTCACGAGCGCGCTGCAATCGGCGAGGGCGCTTGCAGCGGGGCGCCCCCGCAAGCGCATCATGAGCGCCTCACCGCCGATGCAGGCTGCAGCGGCGACGACCAGGTTGAAGATCAGGCCGGGGCCGAAGAACCAGACGTGCGCGATGGCCGCGGGCACGAGCGCGAGCAGCACCTGCTGCATGATGCCCGCGACGTTCGCCGTCGGGGCCAGGTACGGTGCTTCGCGGCGCTCGAAGTCCACCCTCAGTCCCCCTCGTCCCGCTGTTTGCGTTTCATGATTTCCGCTATCGCGTCGGGGCCGGCTTGCCGTGCGCGCTCCTTCTGCCGCGCGAGCTCCGTCTCCCGCTCGTGCTGTTCCCGCTGCAGGCGTTCGCTGCGTGCCTCGAAGCGGCGTCGCGCTCGCTCGGCGCGGGCCTTCTCGTCCTCGAGTTCGCGGATGCGGGCCTTCGCCATGCGGAAATCGTAGGTGAGCGGTATATGGCTCGGACAGACGAGGTCGCAACAGCCGCACTCGATGCAGTCGATCAGCCCGTGGCTGCGGAGTTTTCGCTCATCGTCTGCACAGGCATACCAGAAGAGCTGTTGCGGCTGCAGCTGCACGGGGCACACGGCCGCGCACTCGCCGCAGCGAATGCAGGGCAGTTCCGGACCGGGCGCACGCAGATCGGACAGGACCAGTATGCAGTTGGTCGCCTTGACCACCGGTACCCGGTCGGTAGTGATCGATTTGCCCGTCATGGGTCCGCCGATCACCAGGTGCCTGGCGCTGTCGGTGTAGCCGCCGGCGAATTTCGCGAGCTCGGCGACCGGCGTGCCGATTCGCGCCCTGACGTTCATCGGGTTCGCAATGCCGTCGCCGGTAATCGTCGTGATCCGGGAGATCAGGGGTTCGCCGTTCTGCAGCCAGTCGTGGATGGCGGCGGCGGTGCCGACGTTCTGCACGAGGCAGCCGACGTCGGTGGGCAACCCGCCGCTCGGCACCTCCCGGTCGGTCACGAGCTGGACCAGCTGGTCTTCGCCGCCCGACGGATAGATCGTCGGGACCTGTTTCAGCACGAGCCGCTCATCCGCAGCATCGGTCATGGCGCTGGCGAGCTGCCGGATCGCTTCGGGCTTGTCGCTTTCCACCACGATGTAGCCGCAGTCGAGCTGCAGGGCATGCAGCAGGATTTGCGCGCCGCTGACGACGCTGTCTGCGCGCTCGCGCATCAGCATGTCGTCGCAGCTGATGTAGGGCTCGCACTCGGCGCCGTTGAGGATCAGGTATTCGAGCTTGCAGGCAGCCGCCTGCATGAGTTTCTGTGCGGTGGGGTATACCGCGCCGCCGAGGCCGACGATCCCGCCCTGCAGGATCGCGTGCAGAACTGCATCGGCGGGCAGCTCGGTATACGGCACCGGGTCTTCCGGGGACTCCACCGCGCGGTCGTCGCCGTCGCATTCGATGACGATGCAGGGTGCAGGGTCGCCATGACGGCTGACAACGGGCCAGGGCTCGATGGCGACCACCTTGCCGGATGAGGAAGCATGCACGGGCGCGCCGAGCGTTCCCGGAGACTCCGCAAGCAGCTGGCCCCTTAGCACGCGTTCGCCGACGCCCACCAGCGGCTGGGCCGGCTGGCCGGCGTGCTGGTCGATCGGCAGGATCAGTTGCGCGGGGAGCGGCAGCGACTGTACCGGCAGCCCCGTCGACGCGGACTTGTGCGCGTCGAGCCGCAGCCCGCCGTGCAGCTTGCCGAGGTCGTATGTCGGCGCCGGGGATGACATCACGGCGCCCGCATGGAGATGCAGTCGACGGGGCAGGGCGCGACGCACAGCTCGCAGCCGGTGCACTCCTGCTCGATCACGGTGTGCATGAACTGGTGGGCGCCGACAATGGCGTCGACCGGACACGCGGCACGGCAATAGGTGCAGCCGATACACAGCGATTCGTCGATGACGGCGATAGCGGGCGCCGCCGGCCCGCTTGCGAGCCGGGGCGATTCGTTACGGCCGAGCAGGTCCGCCAGGCGCCGCACCGTGTCGTTACCGCCCGGCGGGCAGAGATTGATCGCGGCCCCGTCCTCCACGATCGCTGCGGCGTACGGCCGGCATCCCGGGTATCCGCATTGCGCGCACTGGGTCTGCGGCAGCAGGTCATTGACGCGCTCGACGAGTTCCGACCGGTCGGCGGGCAGCTTGCGGGCGGCGAAGCCCAGGCCGAGGCCGGCGATCAGCGCGATGACTGTGAGGGTAAGGATCGCTATCCACATGAGGTCTCACGGCACTCAGGGCCGTGCCATGCCTGCGAATCCCATGAAAGCGAGCGACATCATGCCCGCCGTGATCAGTGCGATGGCTGAGCCTCGAAACGGCACCGGCACGTCCGCGGCGTCGACGCGTTCCCGAACGGCCGCGAACATGACGAGCACGAGCGCGAAGCCGCCGGCTGCGCCGAGCCCGTAGAACACCGACTGCACGAAGCCGGTCGATTGCTGGACGTTAAGGAGTGCCACGCCCAGCACGGCGCAGTTCGTCGCGATCAGCGGAATATAGATGCCGAGCACCTGGTCGAGCATCGGGCTGAGCCGCCGCACCATGATTTCGGTGAACTGCACGCTCGCCGCAATGACGAGGATGAACGCGATCGTCCGCAGGTATTCGAGCTCGAGCGGCACGAGGACGTAGACGTGCAGCAGGTAGGCCGTCGCCGACGACAGCGTGAGCACGAACGCGGTCGCGAGTGACATCCCGGTCGCCGCTTCGAGGTTGCGCGAAACGCCCATGAACGGGCACAGGCCCAGGAAGCGCATCAGCACGAAGTTGTTGACCAGTACCGTGGCAACGAGAATGACGAGCAGTTCAGTCATGCAATGTCCCGGCGCTCACGCCGGCTGATAAGTGGCTACTTGACCCGCATGCCCGGCGTTGCGCCCTCGTCCGGTGACAGCAGGAAGACGTCTTCTCCGCCGGGCCCCGCAGCCAATACCATACCCTCGGAAACGCCGAAACGCATCTCGCGCGGCGCCAGGTTCGCGACGACGATGACGTGGCGGCCCACGAGGCTGTGCGGGTCGTATGCGGCCTTGATGCCGGCAAACACCTTGCGCGTCGAATCGCCGACGTCGAGCGTCAGCGCGAGCAGCTTGTCTGCGCCTTCGACGGGTTCGGCCTTTTCGACACGTGCGATACGCAAATCGACTTTCATGAAATCATCGATGCTGATCGTGTCGTCCTCGGCCACCGGTTCGGGCCGGTGGGTTTCCTTCGACTGTTCAATCATGCGCTGCACCTGTTCGGGTTCGATCCGCCTGAGCAGCGGCGTAAATTTGTCGATCGACACATCGAGCAGCGGTGCCGCTGCGTCCTCCCAGCGCCACTCGTCCTCGCCGAGGAAGCGTCGCGCGCCTTCGGCCACGGCGGGTATCACCGGCGTGAGGTAGATCATCAGGCTGCGGAACATGGTCAGGCCCTGCGTGCAAACCCGCTGCACCTCCTCGAGCTTGTCATCGTCCTTGATCATCACCCAGGGCTTGTTGTCGTCGATGTACCGGTTCGCCTTGTCGGCGAGCGCCATGACCAGGCGCATTGCTTTCGAGTATTCGCGTGACTCGTAGTGGTCGGCCAGCGTCTCCGACGCGGCCGCGAATTCCCCGAACAACGCCTCGTCGGCGAGCTTACCCGACAGTTGCCCGTCGAACCGCTTGCTGACGAAGCCGGCGCAGCGGCTCGCGATATTGACCAGCTTGCCGACGAGGTCGGCGTTCACGCGCGCGACAAAATCGTCCAGGTTCAGGTCGATGTCCTCGATCGTCGGGCCGAGCTTTGCAGCGTAGTAATACCGGAGATAGCTGGGGTCGAGGTTGTCGAGGTACGTGCTCGCCTTGATGAACGTGCCGCGCGATTTCGACATCTTGTAGCCGTTTACGGTCAGGAAACCGTGAGCGAACACGCTCGTCGGCGTCCGGAAACCCGATCCTTCGAGGACGGCCGGCCAGAACAGCATGTGAAAGTACATGATGTCCTTACCGATGAAGTGATAGACCTCGGTGTCGTGGCCCGGGCGCCAGTACTCGTCGAAGTCGAGATCGTCGCGCCGATCGCAGAGATTCCTGAAACTCGCCGGGTAGCCGACCGGCGCGTCCAGCCAGACATAGAAATACTTGTCCTCGGTGCCCGGAATGCGGAATCCGAAGTAGGGCGCATCGCGGGAGATGTCCCAGTCCTGCAGCCCCGCCTCGAACCACTCGTCCAGTTTGGCCACCGCGTTCCTGTCGAGCGTCGCCGACTTCATCCACGCGCGCAGCCGGTCCCCGTACTCGCTGAGCCGGAAAAAGTAGTGCTCCGACTCCCGCGTCACCGGTTTCGTGCCGGATATCACGGAGACGGGGTCGATGAGGTCCGCCGGCGT
>DATHRM010000424.1:0-4887 GCA_035465295.1 Woeseiaceae bacterium
GGCGTCGAGAGCCTCGTCTGTCACCCGGCGTCGATGACCCATGCGCCTGTTAGCCCCGAAGCATTGGCGGAGGCCGGCATCAGCCAGAGCCTGGTGCGGCTGTCGATCGGGCTGGAGGCAAGTGAGGACCTCGTCGACGACGTGCTGCAGGGGCTCGAGGCGGCGGCGGTCGCGCTGACCAAGGAGCGGGTCGCTGCCGTCGGATAGGCAAGGCCAGGCGCCCGGGCAATGGCGCACGGTGTGACATCGGCAGACGCAAAACCGCATACTTGGCACGTCAATGCCGGAGCGTGTGGAGGTGACCAAGTGCTTCTGGAAGTCGTGATCAACCTATTGGCATCCGCCATCCTGGTGTTCGGCGGATTCGTCGGGGGCAAGTATCGGGAACGCCGCCTGCAAAAGGGTCGAAATCTCGAGGACTACGATTTCTACCCGTTTGGCGTCGATGACACGAGGCAGCTGTTTTTCGACCTGGACAAATTCCGTCAGGCCGTTCGGTATTTCCTGAAACACCGGGACGACGTGGCGGCCCGGCAACTCATCATCGTCGGTCAGCAAAACGATGTCCTGGCGCTGTTACAGGCCGACGACAGGGAGCAATACCGCAGCCTCTTCAGCAAATACCACGGTGACCGGATTCGCCACGATACGGATGTCGTCCTCGCGAACTTCAAGCGCATCGTCCGTCTCGTCGGCGACAGTTTTCCGGACACGGGAATCGAAATCCTGCTTCATGACCTGACGAACCCGTCGAAAGCGCTGTGTTGCATCAAAAACAACGTCACCGGCAGAAACGTGGAGGCACCGGCGACCAACCTCGTTCTCGATCTCAAGATTCGCCGGCACAATAACGAAGACAAGCTGAACTACGAGCTGAATATCGGTGCGCGCAGATTCAAGTGCACGACGATCCCCATCTATCGGGAGGACTACGGGCTCATCGGCGCGATCTGCATCAACGTCGATGTGAACTATCTCGATTACGTGCGCGAGGACACGGATACGCTGGACTCGTTTTTCCGGTCATTGTGCAAGACGGACATGCAGCTCGACGAGAATATACTGAGCAAGGACGAGTACGAAAACGCACTGGCGGGCAAACGCCATTTCCGCGACTTCGATCCTGCTTCTGCGCGCGGCTGACCGCGCCGTCAATCCAGCCGTCGGAGGATGGCAGCCATCATGTCGGACGTCGAGAGCGCGGCCTCGCCCGGCGTGGCGATATCTGGGGTCCGGCAGCCGTCGGCGATCACGCCCGCGACCGCCTGCTCGACCGCGTCGGCTTCATCGCTGAGGCCGAGGCTATGGCGAAGCAACATCGCCACGCTTGCGATCATGCCGCACGGGTTCGCAATCCCCTTGCCGGCGATATCGGGCGCGGAACCGTGAATGGGCTCGTAAAGGCCGCGCGTGGACTCACCGAGTGACGCCGAGGGGAGCATGCCGAGCGAACCTGCGAGCATGGAGGCTTCGTCGGTGAGGATGTCCCCGAACATGTTCTCGGTCACCATCACGTCGAAATCCGCCGGCCGGCTCAGCAAGTGCATGGCCGCGGCGTCGACCAGCAACGTCTCGAGCTCGATGTCCGGGAATTCGTCCGCCATCAGGTGGTCGGTCACGTCGCGCCACAGCCTCGAGGTTTCGAGGACGTTGGCCTTGTCCACCGAACACAGCTTGCCCCGGCGGTCACCCGCGAGTCCTGCCGCAACGCGCACGATGCGCTCGATTTCGTGGGTGTGATACCGGCACAGGTCGCTCGCCGAAAATTCGTCGCGGGTCTTCTCGCCGAAATAAATGCCACCGGTGAGTTCCCGAACGACCATGATATCCACGCCCTCGAGAATCTCTGCGCGCAGCGGGGATGCGCCGGCGAGTTCCGGGTAGATCGTGACCGGCCTCAGGTTTGCGAAGACGCCGAGCACCGAGCGCAGGCCCAGCAGGCCCTGTTCCGGCCGCACCGGCGCATTGGGATCCGACCATTTCGGGCCGCCGACGGCGCCGAGGAGCACCGCCTGGCTATCCTTGCAGCTTGCCACGGTGCCGGCGGGCAGGGGCTCGCCGACGGCGTCGATCGCCGCGCCCCCGATCAGCTGCTCACTGAATTCGAAACGATGCCCGTGACGCTCGCCGATCCTCTCCAGCACCGCGCGCCCGGCCGCCGTGACTTCGGGCCCGATGCCGTCGCCCGGGAGCACCGTGATCAGGGCTTCCACGAACGTGTCTCCTCGAATGTCGCGATCGCGTCCGAGTGTTGCAGCAGGTAACCGAGCTGGTCGATGCCCTGGGTCAGGCAGTAGCGCGCGAAGGCATCGATCGGGTACTCGACGACGCGGCCGTCGGGCAGCTGCAATCGTGACGCCTCGACGTCGACGCACAATTCGACGCCCGGGTTGGCCATGAGCCACTCATGAGTATCTTTGTCAACTATGATCGGCAACAAACCGTTTTTTAAAGAATTATTTCTGAAGATATCGGCAAACTCGGTCGAGATGACCGCCTTGAAACCGTAATCGAGCAGGGCCCACGGTGCATGCTCCCGTGACGAGCCGCAGCCGAAATTGTTGCCGGCCACGAGAATCTCGCAGTCCCGCGAGGCGGGATCGTTGAGCGGAAACTCCGCGCGCTCCGCGCCGTCGCGGTCGAAGCGCAGGTCCTGGAACAGCGCCTCACCGAGGCCTTCGCGGGTCGTCGTCGTGAGAAAGCGCGCCGGGATTATCTGGTCGGTGTCGATGTCGCGAATCGGCAGGACGACCGTCCGTGAGCGCAGCGTAGTCAGTGCTTCCATGGCGGGCTTCTCAGGTGAGGGTGCGGGGGTCGGTGACGCGGCCCATGACCGCGGAGGCTGCCGCCGTCGCCGGGCTCGCGAGCACGGTGCGCGCGCCGATGCCCTGGCGCCCCTCGAAATTGCGGTTGCTGGTGCTGACGCTGAGCTGGCCGGAGGGCACCGTGTCGCCGTTCATGCCGAGGCACATCGAGCAACCCGACTCGCGCCATTCCGCGCCCGCCTCGACAAATACCCGGTGCAGGCCGAGTTCTTCGGCCTGCCGCTTGACCTGCTGCGAACCGGGCACCACCAGCATGCGGACACCGTCCGCCACCTTGCGGCCTTCGAGGATTCCTGCAGCCTGCTGCAGGTCAGACAACCGTCCGTTGGTGCAGCTGCCCACGAATACGACGTCGACGGGATTCTCCGACATAGGCTTGCCGGGGGTGACTTTCATGTATTCGAGCGCCTTGCGGAAACTGGCGTCAGGCGCATCCGGCACCGGGTCGTTGACGCCGACGACCATGCCGGGATTGGTGCCGAAGGTAACCATGGGCTGCAGAGCGCCGGCATCGATCGATACCGACTTGTCGAATCGCGCGTCGTCGTCGCTGCACAGGCTCCGCCAGCGGTTCACGGCCGTGTCCCAGGCGACCCCCTGCGGCACCCGCGGACGGCCGGCAAGGTACTCGATCGTCGTATTGTCCGGACCGACGAGGCCGGCCCGCGCGCCGGCTTCGATCGACATGTTGCAGATGGTCATGCGCGATTCCATGTCGAGCGCCCGAATCGCGTCGCCCCGGTATTCGATGACGTGCCCGGTGCCACCGTCGACACCGATCTCGCCGATAATGGCGAGTATGACGTCCTTGGCAGTGACGCCCACCGGCAGCCGCCCCGAGACGTTGACGGCGAGCGACTTCGGCTTGCGTTGCAGCAAACACTGCGTGGCGAGGACGTGCCCGACTTCCGTGGTGCCTATGCCGAAGGCGAGGGCGCCGAAAGCCCCGTGGGTACTCGTGTGGCTGTCGCCGCAGACGATGGTCTTGCCCGGCTGGCTCGCGCCCAGCTCCGGCCCGATGACGTGCACGATGCCGCGACGGTCGCTGCCAAAGCCGTAGAGGTCGATGCCGAAGTCGCGGCAGTTCTCTTCCATCTGCCGGATCTGGTTGGCTGCGCTTTCGCCGACTACGGCGAGATCGCGGAAGCTCGTAACCGGCGTCGTCGGGGTCGAGTGGTCCATGGTGGCGAGCGTCAGGTCCGGCCGCCGGACCGCGAGGCCGCGTTCCCGGAGCAGCGAAAATGCCTGCGGTGTCGTCACCTCATGAACAAGGTGCAGGTCGATGTAGAGGACGGCCGGCGTTTCCGCCGTTTCCGGTACCACGACATGTTCGGCCCATACTTTTTCGAAGAGCGTTCTGTCGTTCGGCACGGCCATTGGTCTCCCGGCGGCGTCAGATCGTCGCGCGCGAGGCACTGCCCGGGCCGGAACGCGGTGCCGCGTCGCTTTCCTGCCGGCGCAATACCCGGTTGATCACTTCGAGATATGCGCGCGCGCCGGCCTCTACGATATCGACGCTCGTGCCGTGGCCGCGATAGCTCGCCCCGTCGTGTTCCACCGTGACCGTGACCTCGCCCTGCGCATCTTCGCCCACGGACGTACTGTGCACCTCGAAATTGCGCAAAACGAGTTCGACGCCGGTGGCTTTTTCCAGGGCGAGAAACGAGGCCGCAATCGGGCCGTCGCCCCGAGCTTCGCCGCCGGCCTCATCGCCGCTTTCGCCCCGTAACGACACGCCGGCCTCCGCATCCTCGCCCGTGCGCGTATTGACCTGCAGAGAGGCCAGTACCCACGGGCCCGGCGACATGCTGTCGGCGTTCATGATGATGGCCTCGATGTCGCTGTCATAGACGTCCTTCTTGCGGTCGGCCAGTTTCTTGAACTCCTGGAACGCGCGATTGGTTTCGAATTCGTCGAGATCGAAACCGAGCTCTCGCACGCGGTCGCGAAATGCGTGGCGGCCGCTGTGCTTGCCGAGAACCAGGTTCGAGCGGCTGATGCCCACGTCCTCCGGCCGCATGATCTCGTAGGTGGAGGCATGCTGCAGCATGCCGTGCTGGTG
>DATHRM010000425.1:0-11378 GCA_035465295.1 Woeseiaceae bacterium
CTACGGAAACTGTCGGCGCCCCTGTAGGAGCGGGCCTCAGCCCGCGATTCCGCTGAACATCGATCGCGGTTCGAGAACCGCTCCTACGGCTGGCTGCGCTTGCTCCTGAGCCAGGCCGTCAGCGGCTCCCACTCCTCCCAATCGGGCCAGGCGAGGTATTCCGGAAGCTCGAAGATGCCGAGGCCGCGCGTGTACGCACGCACGTAGTTCTGTGCCTCGCGCAACGCGGCGATATAGGGAACCCGCGCCTTCGTCAGGTACTCGTCCAGGTCGCCCCAGATCAGCGTGTTGTCACGGACGCGATTCGCGACGGCGCCGATCTTGGCCTTTTTGCGCTGGATCTTGCCGACGTCCCTGAGTTCCGCGATGAATTTCGTCGAGGCCTGCATGTCGATCGTCGACGGCAGCACCGGGACGATGATCGTCTCGGCATGATTGACCAGGTCCGTCAGCTCCTTGCCGTGCGAGCGCGCCGGGGCGTCGACGACGACGATGTCCGCTGACCTGGGGACGCGCCGGAACCCGTCCTCGTACGCGGCTACGCCGACGATCTCGGGCCGGTCTTCGGGACGCCGATCGATCCAGTCGAGACTGGAGCGTTGCGGGTCGTAATCGGCCAGCGCGACAGACGCGCCCTCGGTGGCAAAGTAAGATGCAATATTCGTTGCGAGCGTGCTCTTGCCACAGCCACCCTTCGCATTAAGAACCATTATGTGCCGCATTATTCTCCCCGGGGTATTTAAGAAAGTATGTTTTTATCGGGCATAACGAGGGCTTATGTAAACTACAGGCAGAGGGCGTAAAAGTCCATCAGAGAAGACGTGGAACTCGACTATTTGATAATGCACGGCGCCGGCAACCGGATACTCGTCGTCGACAGCCGCGGGCATGACGCGGTGCCCCCGGCGGGCGACGTGCTGCGTCGCCTCGCGGATGCGTCGACGGGTCCCGGGTTCGACCAGCTCATGTGGGTCGCCACCGCGCACGAGGACGGGCTCGATGCCGCCTGCCGTATCTTCAATGCGGACGGCTCCGAAGTCGCACAGTGCGGCAACGGCGTCCGTTGCGTGGCGTGGATGCTCGCGCGCGAGTCGGGCGGGCGCGGCGCGCTGCGACTCGCGACGCCCGCCGGTACCGTCGATGCGCACATCGACGGGGACCGTCGCATCACGGTCAACATGGGTGCCCCGGAGTTCGAGCCGTCGCGCATCCCCTTCATCGCCGACGGCAGGGCCGACCGCTACCTGCTGTCGGTCGACGGCGCAGACTACGACGTGTCCGTGCTGTCCATGGGCAACCCGCATTGCGTGATGCAGGTGGCCGACACCCGCTCGGCGGAAGTCGGGCGGCTCGGCCCCCTCGTCGAACGCCACGAGCGTTTCCCCGAGCGTGCGAACGTCGGCTTCATGGCTATCCGCGGCCGCAAGGCCATCGACCTTCGCGTCTACGAACGAGGCGCCGGGGAGACGCTCGCCTGCGGCACCGGCGCCTGCGCGGCCGTCGTCGCCGGACAGCGCCTCGGGCAGCTGGACGACACGGTCACCGTGAGTCTGCCGGGCGGGCAACTCGTGGTAAGCTGGCGCGGCGACGCCGAACCGGTTTGGCTGACCGGGAATGCCGAGTTAATCAGCGAGGGAAAGATCGACCTATGAGCACACACGCGAAGCCGGATTACGTCGAGGAAGAGCTGACCGAAGAATCGATCTGCGCCTACCTCACGGCCCATCCCGACTTTTTCGAGCGCAACCCCAAAACGCTGGGCAAACTGCGCATCCCTCACGAGACCGGCGGCACGGTGTCGCTCGTGGAGCGCCAGGTCTCGATGCTGCGGCAGAAGGAACTGAAGCTCGAACGCCAGCTCCGCGAGCTCATCCAGGTGGCTCGCGACAACGATTTGCTGGCCGCGAAGATCCACAGGCTCGCCATCCACCTGCTGGCGGCCGACGGCCTCAACGCCACCGTCGCGGCCGTCGAAGAAGCCATGCGCTCCGGATTCGGCGCTGACCAGGCGGTGCTGGTCCTGTTCGGCAACCCGGACAACTTCGACGACGTCGATGTCGGCCGGTTCTTCCGCCCCATCGAGCGCGACGACGAGGCATTGAGGCCGTTCGCCACGTTTCTCAAGGGCAGCGGCCCCCGCTGCGGGCAGGTCCGCGACTCGCAGCGCAAGTTCCTGTTCCGCACCGCCGCCGAGGACATCGGCTCGGTCGCTCTCGTGCCGCTGGGCAACAAGGCCGGCATCGGTTTTCTCGCGATCGGCAGCGTCGACGCGAAGCGTTTCCACCCCGGGATGAGCATCGACTTCCTTACGCGGGTGGGCGACCTCATATCCGGTGCGCTGAATCGATACTGATTCGGGCCCGTGGACGCCGCCGATACCGACCGGATCGATGCCTTTATTCGACACCTGACGTACGAGCGCCGTCTGTCTCCGGAGACCTGCAAGCATTACCGGCGCGACCTGCAGGCCCTCGAGGCCTGGTGCGACGAGGCGGGCCTCGCCCGCTGGCGCGACCTCGACAGCGAACATCTTCGCAGCTACTCCGCGGCCTGCTTTCGCCGCGGCCTTGCACCGCGCAGCATCCAGCGGCGCCTGTCCGCGGCGCGGACGTTCTTCCGCTACCTGCTGCGTGAGAAACACGTCAGGCAGAACCCGGCACAATCCGTCTCCGCTCCCCGGGGCCCGAAGCGCCTGCCCGAAAACCTGGACGCCGACCGCATGGCGCGGCTGCTCGAAATCCCCGGCGATACGCCGCTCGTCAACCGCGACCGCGCGATCCTCGAACTCCTGTATTCGTCGGGCCTGCGCCTGGCGGAACTCGCCGACCTGGATCTCGGCGACGTGGACATGCAGGACGCGACGGTGCGGGTAACCGGCAAGGGCAACAAGGACCGCATCGTGCCGGTCGGATCGCGCGCGCTGGAAGCGCTGTCACGCTGGCAGCGGTCGCGGGGTTCGCTGGCGGCCGCCGGTGAACGGGCCCTGTTCGTGAGCCAGCGGGGAACGCGCCTGAGCCGCCGCAGCGTACAGGCCCGCGTGGACCACTGGGCGCGGCGACAGGGCATCGATTCGAAGGTCTACCCGCACCTGTTTCGGCACTCCTTCGCGACCCACCTGCTGGAGTCGAGCCACGACCTGCGCGGGGTGCAGGAACTCCTGGGGCACGCGAATATCTCCACGACCCAGATCTATACTCACCTTGACTTCCAGCACCTCGCCCAGATATACGACAAAACGCATCCGCGCGCCCGGGCGAAAAACAAGCCATAGCCGCGCGCAGTACACCGCCCGCCCAGCCGGGCAATTACCCAGGAAGAACATCATGGAACAGTTTCGTGGGACAACCATCGTCTCCGTGCGCCGCGATGGCAAGGTCGCCATGGCCGGCGACGGCCAGGTCAGCATGGGCAACACGATCATGAAAGGGAATGCCCGCAAGGTGCGGCCGCTGGCCGGCGGCAAGGTCATTGCCGGTTTCGCCGGCGGCACCGCGGACGCGTTCACCCTGTTCGAGTTGTTCGAGGCGAAACTCGAGCAATACGGCAACCTGACGCGCGCCGCCATCGAGCTGGCCAAGGACTGGCGCACCGACCGGCGGCTGCGCCGGCTCGAGGCGCTGCTTTGCGTGGCGAACGAAGAGGCCTCACTGATCATTTCCGGCAATGGCGACGTAATCGAGCCCGAAGACGACCTCATGGCGATCGGCTCGGGCGGTCCGTATGCACAGGCCGCGGCAAAAGCCCTGCTGAAGAATACCGAACTCGGCGCCCGTGACATCGTCGAAAAGGCGCTCGAGATCGCCGCCGAAATCTGTGTCTACACCAATCGAAACGTCGTCGTAGAGGAACTGGGCTGATGTCCCAAATGACACCCCGCGAGATCGTCCAGGAACTGGACAAGCACATTATCGGGCAGGACGAAGCCAAGCGTGCCGTCGCCATCGCGCTCAGGAACCGCTGGCGCCGGGTGCAGGTGGACGAGCCGCTGCGCAGCGAGATAACGCCGAAGAACATCCTCATGATCGGCCCCACGGGCGTCGGCAAGACGGAAATATCGCGGCGGCTTGCGAAGCTGGCGAAAGCGCCCTTCGTGAAGGTCGAGGCCACCAAGTTCACCGAGGTCGGTTACGTCGGCCGCGAGGTCGACAGCATTATCCGCGATCTGATGGACGTCGCCGTCAAGATGACGCGTGAAGAGGCCATGTCGCGAGTCCGCCATCGCGCGGAGGATGCGGCGGAAGAACGCGTGCTCGACGCGCTGCTGCCGCCCGCGTCGCCGTCCGTCGGGTTCCGGACCGACCAGGAACCCGAATCGCACGACACCGACACGCGGCAGAAATTCCGCAAGATGCTGCGCGAAGGCAAGCTCGACGACCGCGAGATCGAAATCGAGGTCCAGGCCATGCCGATGGGCGTGGAGATCATGGCCCCGCCCGGCATGGAGGAGATGACCAGCCAGCTGCAGGGGATGTTCCAGAACCTCGGCGGAAATCGCCGCCGCACGCGCAAGCTGAAGATCAGGGACGCGCTCAAGCAGCTGACCGACGAGGAAGCGGCGAAGATGGTCGACGAAGAGGAGCTCAAGTCGCAGGCGCTCGAAGCCGTCGAACAGCACGGCATCGTGTTTCTCGACGAGCTCGACAAGGTCGCCCGGCGCTCCGAAACCCAGGGCGCGGACGTGTCGCGCGAGGGCGTGCAACGAGACCTGCTGCCGCTGGTCGAAGGCTCCACCGTCAACACCAAGTACGGCATGGTCAGGACCGATCACATCCTGTTCATCGCCTCCGGCGCCTTCCACGTGTCGAAGCCCTCGGACCTGATCCCGGAGCTGCAGGGACGTTTCCCGATTCGCGTCGAACTGAAATCGCTGACGACCGACGACTTCGTGCGCATTCTCACCGAGCCCGACGCGTCGCTGACGCTGCAGTACAGTGCCCTGCTGGGCACCGAGGAAGTGCAGCTCGAGTTCACGGAGAGCGGAGTCAAGCGCATTGCCGAGGTCGCCTTCCAGGTCAACGAGAACACGGAAAATATCGGCGCGCGCCGGCTGCATACGGTCATGGAGCGCCTGCTCGAGACGGTGTCCTTCGAGGCGTCCGACAAGAGCGGCTCGCAGGTACAGATCAACGCCGGATACGTCGACGAACACCTTGCCGAGCTGTCGAAGAACGAGGACCTGAGCCGGTATATTCTCTGAGGAGTCGCCCGTAGGAGCGCGCCTCGGCGCGCGATCCAGATTTTGAAAGGACTGTCACCATGGCCAACCCGACCGAGATACGCCTGAAAAAGGAGCCGCGCCTGCTGGTGATCAGCTTCGACGACGGCAGCGAATTCGAGTACACCTTCGAGTACCTTCGCGTGCATTCGCCGAGCGCGGATGTCCGGGGTCACGGCCCCGGCCAGGAGACGCTGCAACACGGCAAGGAAAACGTCGCCATCGTCAATATCGAGCCGGTCGGGCACTACGCGGTGCGCCTGGTCTTCGATGACGGTCACGACAGCGGGCTTTACAACTGGCAATACCTGTACGAGCTGGGCCGGGATATGGCGGAAAACTGGCAGCGTTACCTCGACCGCCTCGAGGCGGCAGGGTATGCTCGCCAAAAACAGTAACGATATCCTGCCATGGCGCCCCAGACGGACAGCCCCGACAAACCCGACGAGACCACCCACTTCGGCTATCAAGACGTCCCTGTCGACGACAAGGCCGGTCTCGTAAAAGGGGTCTTCGACTCCGTCGCGAGCCGTTACGACGTCATGAACGACCTGATGTCCGCCGGCATGCACCGCCTCTGGAAGCGATACACCATTCAGCACGCCAGCGCGCGCCCGGGGCATGCCGTTCTCGACCTGGCCGGAGGCACCGGCGACCTGGCGCGCGAATTTGCGCGGATCGTCGGCGAGCGCGGCCGCGTCGTCCTCGCCGACATCAATGCGGCGATGCTCGAGCACGGCCGGCGCCGGCTCGTCGACGCCGGCGTCGCGGGTAACGTCGATCTGGCGCAGGTCGACGCCGAGGAACTGCCGTTTGCCGACAACACGTTCGACCGCATCACGATCGCGTTCGGCCTGCGCAACGTCACGAACAAGGAGACCGCGCTGGCCGAGATGCACAGGGTACTGAAGCCGGGCGGCAAGACGCTGATACTCGAGTTCTCCCGGCCGTCCAGCGCCATCAAGCCCGCGTACGACCTCTATTCATTCAAGGTGTTACCGCTGCTCGGCAGGCTCATCGCGAAGGACCCCGACAGCTACCAGTATCTTGCGGAGTCCATCCGCATGCACCCGGACCAGGAGACCCTGCTCGGCATGATGCAGGACGCCGGTTTCGAGCGCTGCCGCTACAGCAACCTGACGGCCGGCATCGTCGCGCTCCATACCGGCTACAAGATCTGACCGACCGATGAACCCGCTCGAAGCCCTGCTGCAACCGATCGCGCGCGTGCTCAACCGCAACATCCGCGAGTCGACGCGAGCGAGTGAGCTGTGCGATCGCCTCGACGGCAAGCTGGTCGCCATCCGGGTTCGCGATACCGCGCTTTCCGGGTATTTCGAAATCGACAGCAACGGCCTGCTGTTGAGCACCGACAGCGATGGGGAACCGGACGTCGTTATAACGGGGTCGCTGGTGGCGCTCGCGCTCATGGCCGGCGAGGATTCGATACGCGACGGTTCGCTCGACCTGACCGGCGATGCGGCGACCGCGCAGGCCTTCCAGCAGCTGCTGGAGCATGCCAGGCCGGACATCGAAGAAGAGTTGTCCGCGATCATCGGCGATACCGCCGCGCACGGCCTGGGTGAATTCGCGCGGTCGGTCGGGCGCTGGGCCCGCGAAACCGGCTCCATCATGAGCGACAACATCCGCGAATACCTGCAGGAAGAAAGCCGCGACGTACCGAGCCGCTACGAGGTCGAGCAGTTCTCCAGGCGGGTCAACCAGCTGCGCGACGACGTCGACCGCCTGGCGGCGAGGATCGACCGCCTCGGGAACCCGGCACGATGATGCGCCGCCGTACTTTCTTCAGGCTGGTTCGCATCCAGCGGGTCCTGGTCAAGTACGGCCTGGACGAGATCATCTCCGCGACGCACCTGCTGCGCCCGCTGCGCTTCTTCTTCTATGTCGCGCCGCGGCGCCGCGACCCGAGCGCCCCGCCGGGTGAACGCATCCGCCTGGCGCTCGAGGAGCTGGGGCCTATCTTCGTGAAGTTCGGCCAGGCAATTTCGACGCGCCGCGACCTGTTGCCCCCGGAGATCGCCAACGAGCTCGCGAAACTGCAGGATGCCGTGCCGCCGTTTCCCACCGAGCAGGCCATCGCGATCCTCGAGGCCGCGTACCAGAAGCCCGTCGACGAGGTATTCAGGCGTTTCGACCGCGAGCCGCTGGCCGCCGCATCGATCGCGCAGGTGCACACGGCCGAGCTGCAGGACGGCAGCGAGGTTGTCGTCAAGGTGCTGCGCCCCGGGGTGCGCGAACGGATCGAGCAGGACCTCGAGGTACTGCGGACGATCGCGACCCTGGCCGCGAAATACTGGGAGCACGGCAAGCGCCTCAAGCCGCTCGAGGTCGTTTCGGAGTACGAACAGACGATCATCGACGAACTCGACCTGATGCGCGAGGCGGGTAACGCGGCCCAGCTCAAGCGCAACTTCGAGGGTTCGGAGATGCTGTACGTGCCCGAGATCTACTGGGATTACTGCCGCCCGGAAGTCCTCGTGCAGGAGCGCATCCACGGCATCCCGATCAGCGACATGGAGGCACTGCGGGCCGCCGGCACCAACATCGAGGTACTCGCCGAAAACGGCGTGGAGATCTTTTTCACCCAGGTGTTCCGGCACAACTTCTTCCACGCCGACATGCATCCCGGCAATATCTTCGTGATCGTCACCGACCCGGAAAACCCGAAATACGCCGCCGTCGATTTCGGCATCGTCGGCACACTGAACCCGGAGGACAAGCAATACCTCGCCGAAAACTTCCTGGCGTTCTTCAACCGGGACTATTACCGCATCGCCAAGCTGCACCTCGACTCCGGCTGGGTGCCCGGCGACGCGCGGATCGACCAGCTCGAGACCGCCGTGCGCACCGTGTGCGAGCCGATCTTCAACAAGCCGCTCTCGGAAATTTCCTTCGCCCAGGTGCTGATGCGCCTGTTCCGGGTCGCACAGCGCTTCAACGTGGAGATCCAGCCGCAGCTGATCCTGCTGCACAAGACGCTGTTCAACATCGAGGGCCTCGGCCGGGAACTGTATCCCGAACTCGACATCTTCAAGACGGCGCGCCCGGTCCTGAAGCAATGGATGGACGAACAGGTGGGCGCCCGGGCCATGATCGGCGACCTGCGCGACAACCTGCCGCAGCTCAGGCAGGCGTTGCGCGAACTGCCTGGCGTGCTTCGCGAGCTGTCCGAGCGCGCGACGGAGGGCGACCTCGCGCTCGACGTGCGTTCCGAGGAGATCGAACGGATCCGCAAGGAACTCGAGGGGCAGCGGCAACAGCGTTACTGGCTGATGGTCGCGATGACCAGCCTGATCGCCGGCACGCTGGTGCTGACCCTGTACGGCAGCCCGGTGATCGGCGGCGGCCTGCTCGTGGCCGGCGCGCTCGCCGTCTATGCCGGCAGGCCGAACGCCTGATCCGCCGGCGACGATTCCTGACCGCCATGCTGCAGGCAATCGCAAAGACAATTCTCAAAATCGGCGGCTGGGAAATGGTCGGCACGCACCCACAGGCCCCGAAAGCCGTTGTGATTGCCGCACCACACACGTCGAACTGGGATGGTTTCTGGGGACTGGTCTGCAAGGTGGCCCTGGACATAGACATACACTTTTTTGCAAAGCAGTCCCTGTTCTGGTTTCCGCTGAGCACCCTGCTGCGCGCGCTCGGCGGCATCCCGCTTGACCGCAAGCACGCCGGTTCGGCGGTCGACCAGGCGATCGAGATGTTCAAGACCCACGAGTCGTTTTACTTCGCACTTGCCCCGGAGGGGACGCGCAGCCGTGCGGATCACTGGAAATCCGGCTTCTATCGCATCGCGCAGGGCGCTGACGTCCCGGTCATCCTGGGCTTTCTGGACTACGGCAGACGGCGCATCGGCATCGGTCCCACGCTGAAGGTGTCGGGCGACTGGCACAAGGATCTCGAGTTCTGCCGCGAGTTTTACAAGGACATTCGGGGACGCCGTCCGGAGATGGCCGGGCCGGTAACATTCCGCGAGCGGCCAAAGCGCACGAGGCGGCAGTAGGAGCGCTTCTCGAAGCGCGAATCCCGCTGGCATCGATCGCGCGCCGAGGCGCGCTCCTACCGTTTACCGTTGCTCAGTAACGCCAGTTGAGCTCCATGCCGAGGAAGCGGCCCTTCTGCATGGGCCCCGCCGTCCACAGGCCGGCGATCGACGTCAGGTTCCCCCAGTTGGCTTCGTCGCTCAGGTTCTTGCCGTACAGCGACACCTGCCAGCGGTCGGACGGCGAGTACCAGTTGATGCTCGCGTCGACGCGCTCCTGGTCGTCGAAGATCTCGGTATTGGCGTCGTTGTAGGGATGTCCCTCGCGGTAGCTGTAGCTGCCGGCGACGTTGAACATGCCCATTGTGCCCGCCGGGATATCCCAGGAGAAACCGACACTGTAATTCGTCGGGGCGAGTCGTGGCAGGTCCGGACCGATAACTGTTGTCGGTACGCCGGTCGCCGCCTCTAGCAATGCTTCGATCTGCGGCACCAGCGGATCGATACGGTCGTACTCGCTGTCCTGAACGCCGACCGACGCGTTGATGGAGAACGTGTCCGTCAGCAACGCGACCAGGTCGGCCTCCGCGCCCTGGATGGTCACGTCACCCGCGTTGAGCGTTGCCTGCAGCACGATGACGTCCGGGTCGCCGATGTTCAGCTCGCGCTGCATGTCGGTAATCTCGTTATGAAACGCGGCGACGTTGAGCCGCACGCGGCCGTCCGCGAAGTCCGTCTTGAGGCCGATCTCGAAGGTATTGTTCTCTTCTTCGCGGGTCGGGCCCGGCGGGATGATGAACGGCCGCGCGTTGCGGACGTTGAAGCCGCCGGAGCGGTAGCCCTTCGACCAGAACCCGTACACCTGGCCGGTTTCGCTGAAGTTCCACTGCGCGCCCAGCCTGGGCGTGATGTTGTCCCAGTCACCCTCGAGGTTGTCGAACGTGCAGTTGAACGTGACCACGTCCCTGCACGGGCTGCCCGGAGGCGCGGTTATGATCTGCGCCTTCTTGGATTCGTCGGTGTAACGAATGCCCGCGGACAGTACCCAGCGGTCGCCGACATAGAAATCGTTGTTCCAGAAGATGCCGTAGTTCTCGGCCTGCATGTCGCCGCCGAGCGCGACCGTCAGGTTGATGCCGGCGGGCGCCGGGCCCAGCGGCGGCGGCAGCCAGATGTAGCGGCCTTCGCGATACTCGATATCCTGGTCGAAGTAGTAGAAGCCGATGGTCGTATCCCAGTTCTCGGCGAGGCGGCCCGACCAGCGAAGCTCGTTGCTGATCTGGTCCTGCGTCGTGAATCCGGGCGCCGCGAATATTGGAAAGAAGGTGCCGTCGATATCGGCTGCGGAGTCCGCCTCTACTTCCCGGTAACCGAGGATGTTGGTGAACCTGCCGCCGAACGCGTCGAAATTCAGCTCGAGGGTCGACTGGTACCAGTCGATCTCGGTAAAGCCGATCTCGTCGGCCGTCGTGGTGAATTCAGGCAGCGTGCCGGCGCGCTGGTCCGTCACATTGGCCCACACGGCGCCGTCGCCTTCGGTCGATCCGAATTCGAGGATCAGTGTCAGGTCGGTCGTGTCGTTCGGCGTCCAGACCAGCGTGGGACGCACCAGCGTGGTCTCCATTTCGCCCACCTGGCCGCGCAGCGCGGGCTCGACGTAGAACGGCTGCAGCGGATGCGGCGCCGGGAACACCGCCGCGGCGGGATTCGCGGGAATCGTCTGGTTGATGTTGTCGAAGTAACCGTTGTCGTTGTCGTAGAGCACGGCGATCTTGCCGGCCAGCCGGTCCTCGATCAGCGAACCCTCGATCGCGACGCCGATGTTCGTCTGCTCTTCGTCCGTCTGGCCGACGCGGACCTTCGCGCCGAATTCGCCGGTGGGGCGAGCATTGCGCAGCAGCACCGCACCGCCCGTGACGTTGCGGCCGAACAGCAGGCCCTGCGGCCCGCGCAGCACCTCGATGCTCTCGAGGTCGAAGGTATCGAGCACGACGCCGTAGGTGGTGCCGAGAAAGACGCCGTCGATAAACACGCCGACCGTCGGGTCGACCGACGGGATCGAGCTGTTGATGCCCTGGCCCCGGATCGAGAAGTTCTGCACGCCCGGGAAGGTGCCCACGGCCTCGAGCTGCACGTTCGGCATCTTGTAGCTCAGGT
>DATHRM010000426.1:0-1928 GCA_035465295.1 Woeseiaceae bacterium
GGCGTCGAGAGCCTCGTCTGTCACCCGGCGTCGATGACCCATGCGCCTGTTAGCCCCGAAGCATTGGCGGAGGCCGGCATCAGCCAGAGCCTGGTGCGGCTGTCGATCGGGCTGGAGGCAAGTGAGGACCTCGTCGACGACATATTGCAGGCGCTCGACGCAGCGAAAGCCGCCACGGGACCGCAACCGGTCGCGGCCGTCGGCTGACGAGCCGCGAGCTCATGCGCCAGGGGAGGCCCCAATGAGCACTGGCTTGCGCCGAGGCGCGTATTGCCTGGTCTTTCTCGGCTGCCTTGCCGCCGCTGGTGCCGCGGAAGCGGAGGTGACACGGGCGCGCGACCTTGGCATCCCGTTTTCCGGGCAGACGGGTGAGCTGAATGCCATCACCGACGTTCCCGGCATCGAGATCGGCCAGGTGACACTGATCGACGGCGAGGGCGAACTGGTCGTCGGCCGGGGACCCGTGCGGACCGGCGTAACGGTCGTCCATCCCCGCGGCAAGAATTCAACCGAAGGTGTTTTCGCGGGCTGGTTTACGCTGAATGCCTCCGGCGAAATGACGGGCACGACCTGGCTCGCGGAGCGCGGCCTCATCGAGGGGCCGATAGCCATAACCAATACGCACAGTGTCGGTGTGGTTCGCGACGCCGCCGTCGAGTGGATGGTGAACAACGGGTGGTCCGCCGACTGGCACGCCCCCGTGGTGGCCGAGACCTACGACGGCGGGCTGAACGACATCAACGGTTTCCATGTCACGCGCCTGCACGCCCTGGAGGCTATGCGCCAGGCCCGAACCGGGCCGGTCGAGGAGGGGGCCGTGGGCGGTGGCACGGGCATGGTATGCAACGGCTTCAAGGGTGGAATCGGGACTGCTTCGCGACGCTTCACCGTTGCGGGACGCGACTACGTGCTCGGCGTGCTCATCCAGTGCAATTACAACTGGGACGGCGACGACCTGCGGCTTGGCGGTCGGCGCGTGGATCATCTGCTCCCGGTCGGGAAACATTGCTTCGTCGACCGCACTATCGAGCGCCACAACGACTGGTATCCGTACTGCGACGAACCGGGCAGTCGTACCACCTCCATCGCTTCCCGGGACGGCTCCATCATCGTTATCGTTGCGACCGATGCACCATTGCTGCCGCACCAACTGGCACGAGTCGCCAAGCGTCCTTCGCTCGCGCTGGGCCGGCTGGGCGCCGTCAGCACTGCAGGCTCGGGCGACATATTCGTCGCGTTTTCGACCGCCAACGAGGGACGGATCGACGAGACGGATTTTTCGGATGTATCGCTGTTTCCGAATTACGCGTTGACAACGGTTTTCACCGCTACTGTGCAAGCCACGGAAGAGGCTATCGTCAATGCAATGGTTGCCGCGGATACCGTCATCGGCGCATCGGGATTCAGGGTCGCGGAAATGCCGGAGGGCACGGTCAGGGACCTGTTCCGGCGGAGCGCTGACTGAACGCCGGGCAGGTCGCTCGGGCCTAGCCGAGCGCGGCCAGGATCGCCCCGGTCATCGCCGCGGTCGACAGGGTCTCTTCGCCCGGCGTCGCGATGTCGGCGGTTCGGCAGCCGTCCGCGATAACGCGGGCGATTGCCGCTTCGACGGCACCGCCTTCCTCGGCCAGGCCGAGGCTGTGCCGCAGCAACATCGCCACGCTCGCAATCGTCCCGCACGGGTTCGCGATCCCATTGCCGGCGATATCCGGCGCGGAACCGTGGATCGGCTCGTACAGGCCGCGTGCGGTCTCGCCGAGCGAGGCGGAAGGCAGCATGCCGAGAGAGCCTGCGAGCATCGACGCCTCGTCGGTGAGAATGTCCCCGAACATGTTCTCGGTCACCATCACGTCGAAGTCCGCCGGGCGGCTCAGCAAATGCATGGCCGCGGCGTCGACCAGCAACGTCTCGAGCGCGCTGTCCGGGAA
>DATHRM010000427.1:0-2659 GCA_035465295.1 Woeseiaceae bacterium
GCACCGTGTAGCCCTTCCAGTCGTGCCAGGCGTTGAGGGTGTCGAGCGCGGACAGCCGCGAATAAAACGGCGTGCGCAGCCGGCCCTGGGGGACTTCGATGGCGCTCATGCCGACTGCTCCCTGAGTATGAATCGCGCCGCATTCCGGCCTGCGGCACCGCTGACGCCACCGCCCGGATGCGCGCCCGCGCCGCAGAGATACAGCCCGTCGAGCGGCATCCGGTATTGCGCTGCGCCGCATACCGGGCGAACGAACATGAACTGGTCGAGTGCCAGCTCGCCATGGTGCCAGTGTCCCCCGGTGATATGGAACTCCCGCTCGATATCCGCCGGCGTCAACAGCTCGCTCGCGATAATGCGCGATGGGAGGTCCGGTGCATACCGGCCGATGGTCTCGATGCAGGCCGTCGTGAAAGCCTCTCTCGCAGCGTCGGTCCAGCCGCCCTTCAACGCATACGGTGCGTACTGCACAATGCAGGACATGACGTGCTTGCCGGTCGGCGCGAGCGCCTGGTCGCGAAAACTCGGGAAGGTCATTTCGAATACCGGTTCCGCCGACCGCTCGCCGTACTTCGCCGGGTTGAAGGCCCGCTCCACGTAGTGCTCGTCGGGCGCGATGACGAGCCGGTCGCCGAACTCGTTAGTCGCAAGACCGTCGATGCCCGGCAAGCCGTCGAGTGCGAGGTGGAGTTTCGCGGCATTGCCGCGCATGCGGATGTTATTGATCCGGCGCGTGAAGCCGGTTTCCACGTGGCGTGCGCCGACGAGTTCCATGATCGTGCGCCTGGGATCCGCATTCGAGACGACGGTCAGGCTTTCGAAACGCTCTCCGCCGGCCGTCTCCACGCCCGCGACCCGGCCGTTCTCCACGACAATGCGCTCCACCGGCATGTTCGTCCGAATGGTTACACCGGCCGTGCGTGCCGCCTGCGCCAGTTCCTCCGCCAGCGAACCCATCCCGCCCTGCGGGACGGACAGCCGGCCATGCCCCGCTGCGAGACGGTACAGGTAGGTCATGATCGTATTCGGCGACCGCGGTCCCAGGTGGGTCCCGAGCACGGCGTCCAGACTCAGGGCGCCGCGCAGCAGCGGACTGTCGAACCGCTCGGTAACCTCGTCGTGAATATTGATGCCGATCAGCCGCAGGAACGTACGCATGTCGTCCCTGCCCAGCCGTCGCAGGTCGAACGCCAGCCGCCCGAGCGTCGCAAGATCGCCGAAGTCGCGGGTGCCGAGCCGCGGCGGCGTCGTGTTGAGATAGGTGTTGAGCAAAGCCGCAAAGCGCGTCATCTGCCGGTGGAAATGGCGGTACGCCGCAACGTCCCCGTCGCCGACGCCCTTCACGTCGCCGCCGGAGTAACGAATGTGTTTGCCGTCTTCGGACAGAGCAACGGTCTGCATCGCGTCGCTCGCGAGCCTGGGCGACAGCCCCAGCTCTTTACGCACCTTCGGCTGCAGCTGGTAAAGCAGGTGCGCACAGGCCGACACCGAGCAGCCGTCTGCGAATTCGCGTGTGATCGCGGCGCCGCCGACGCGCTCGTTTGCTTCCAGCACGAGCACTTTCCTGCCCGCTTTCGCGAGGAGCGCGGAGCACACCAGCCCGTTGTGGCCGGCGCCCACGACAATCGCGTCGTAACGTTCAGTCATCGCCGAAGTTCTCCGGCACGGTGTTGGGCCGCTTCAGGTCGGCGAGGATCTCGCGCGCCGCGTTCGCGCCCGGCGCGGCCATGACGCCGCCCCCGGGATGCGTGCTCGAGCCGCACATGTACAGGCCCGTGACCGGTGAGCGGTACTGTGCATAGCCCGGCACGGGCCGGTTGAACAGCAACTGGTCCATCGTCAGTTCGCCGTGAAATATATTGCCCTCGGTGATGCCGATTTGCGCCTCGATGTCGGCCGGAGTGCGGACTTCGTAGTGAACGATCAGGTCCCTGAAGTCCGGGCTGTAATTGGCGATCTGGTCGATGACCGTCTGCGCGAACGCCTCGCGCTCGGGATCGGTCCAGTCACGCCCTTCGAGTTCGTAGGGGCAGTACTGGATGAAGCAGCTCATGAAATGCTTGCCCGGCGGCGCCATGGTCGGGTCGACCGTCGTCGGTATTACCATGTCGATGTAGGGGTCTTTCGACCAGGTGCCCGCCTTCCAGTCGTCGTACGCACGCTCCATTCGCTCCATCGAATCGATAAAATGCATGTCGCTGATATGCAGGCTGTTGCCCTCCGGCAGCGCCGGAAACGTCGGCAGGCCGTCGAGCGCGATGTTGAGTTTCCCCGACGAGCCGCGGATCTTGAAGTGTTCGACACGGCTGCGGAAACCCTCGTCGAGGTCACCCTCGTCCATGCACGTTAGGAACGTACGCTTCACGTCCATTGCCGACACGACGATGTTCGCGGACAGTTCGTCGCCGTTTTCCAGCCCGACGCCCTGCGCCTTGCCGTTCCTGACGACGATCCTGTCCACGCCCGCCTCGGTACGGAGCTCACCGCCGTAGGACCGGAACGCGCCGGCAATGGCATCCGACACCGCGCCCATGCCGCCGCGCGCGAATCCCCAGCTGCCGACGTTACCGTCCACGTCGCCCATGTAATGGTGCAACAGGACATACGCCGTGCCGGGCGAATGAATGCCGAGCGCCGTGCCGATGATGCCGCTGCCGGA
>DATHRM010000428.1:0-2349 GCA_035465295.1 Woeseiaceae bacterium
GACCAGCACCGGGCGGCCGGCCTGCAGCTCTTTCCAGACCGCCTCGAGAGTACCGTCGATTACATAGGGCAGGCGCCCTTCCGTCCGCGTGGCAGCGAGAAGCTCGACCTGCAGGCTGCCCTGCCTCCCCGGCAGGTAGACCATGCCGACAATGTCGTCGAGTGACACCGCTTTGCCGCTCGCAGCCAGCAGCGTCGTCAGTGCCGCCGGGCCGCACTGAAAGCGCTCCTGCGGGTAAAACGGGGTATCGTCGAGTTCTATGGCCCCAGCGGTCTCCGGCAGTGCGCGCACCGACGGCGGAATCGATGCGCAACCGGTCAGCACTACGAAAAGAGCCGGCAGAAGCCGGCTCGTTCGATACATGCTCGGCACGCCGAACATCTTTCCGTGCCTAGAAGCTCTTGAAGATGTCGGTAACGCCCACGAGTTCCAGAATCAGCAGCACGACGAACACCGCGCCAATAATTCCGACGATGTCGCCACCCGCAACCTGCGAGTCCAGCTGACCTTCGAGTTCCAGCAGTTCAGCTGTGCTGAGCCCGTTCAGGCGTTCTACAACCATGGCCTGGTCGACGCCGAACGCTTCGAGCTGCCTGCCCACGTCCGCGCGGGCCAACAAGACCTCGACGCGGGACAGGCTGGCCGCCCGTGTCTCGTCTTCGAGCATATACGCTGTACCAATCATGCCTGCGGGCGCCACCTGGGCAAACCCCATGCAGACGATGGAAACGGAAACCAGGCGCATCAACGCCCCGCGTGCTTTTTGAAATTTCATCTTGCCTTGCCCTCGATCAGCGAATTCGCCATTACTATAGCACCCGCAAGACACCCGTAAACCCTGCCAGCGGCACACTTTTCTGCAACATCCGGGCGCCGGCAGGATCATATTCGGTCTGGACAACAGAAATGTTGGGGTTATCGTCACCGGCATGACTGTAAGCCACCGATTGCACGGGCCCGTCCGGACGCTTGCGGTAGTGGCAGGGCTATGCCTCGCGACCGTGGCGGTGCGGACCGGCACGACGGCGGATTACTCCACGCGCTGGCACGTCCAGACCGCCGCCGGGCTGGACGCTGTCGTGTTTATCGGCGCGCTCACAGGCAGCAGCCTCCAGTACGAATATTACGGGCGGGAGGCCGGATTCGTCCGGTCGCGACTGAATGGCGATGCGACGGCAGCCCTCCAGCGACTCACCGAGTTCGCCGAACTTCACGGCATGCTCGTCGGCCCGAATCTCGCCCTGATTTTCTCGGCGGGACCGGTCGACTCGCTCGACGACGTGATCGCCTCTGCGCGCGACCCGGACGCGCGGCTGCGCCCGGGGCTGCAGACGTCGGAGTACTGGGACCCTCGCGAATGGACGTCGGTGCGCGACGAAACCCTCCCCGACGTGCTGGCTGTCCTGCTCGGCCTGCGCGAAGCCGGTTTCGAGGCCTATTGGCGAAGGATCGCTCAGCCGACGCTCGAGATGCGCGTGGAGGCAACCCGCAAGTACCTTCAGCGCTTCGACATCATCCCCGAGCACGAACGCTTGCTGGGCCGGAGTCTCGATCCTGAAATCGACGTCTTCCTGCTGTACTTTTCCAAGCCCTACGGCATCCGGATAACGGGTCAGCGCCTGGCGTCGCACCATTCCTACCCGATGTATATCCAGCTGCGCACCGCGACCCACGAGTTGTTTCATCCACCGTTCGAACGCGGTGATCATTCCGTCTACGAGCGACTCGACGAACTGCGAACGGACCCGTGGATGCAGTCGATACTCAACAACCACGACCCGTCGATCGGCTACAACACGTTTCCCGAATTACTCGACGAGAGCGCAACGCAGGCCCTGGACCAGATCGTCGCCGACCGGATGGGCTTCGACCAGGGGCCGGGAGCGCGCTGGCGCACCGCCGACGGCGGCATGCACATGCTCGCCGCAGCGATCTACCAGATGCTGAGACAGGACCGTTTCGACGAAACCGGCGGGACGTTTTCCGAGTGGTTCGACTCCGCGATCGATCGTGGCCTGTTCGCACCCGCGGAGGTCAAACGCCGAGCCGCGCAGGTCGTCGGCCAGGACGCCGTCGACCGCTGGAACAGGAAATAGCGGGGACTCAGTCTTCCTTGATGGCGTTTCGGAGGCGCTTGTATCCGAGCTTCAGCTCGTGGCCGAGCTTGCCGAGCGCATCGCCCACTCCCTCGCTCGTCCTGCCGAGTTCCGCGCGGGAGGAGAACTCCTGCATCTTCTCTTCGAGTTCCTCCCATTCGTCCTGCGCGTCCTTTGACGCGAGGTGAATCTTCAGGCGCAGTTCGTCGCGTTTTTGTTTGAGGTCGGCCACCATGTCTTCGAATTCGCTCAT
>DATHRM010000429.1:0-5900 GCA_035465295.1 Woeseiaceae bacterium
CTGCCTGCCGTCGGTGAACTCGAGGTCCGGGTCGTGACAGCTGGCACAAGAGACTTCACCATTTGCACTCAGGCGCGTGTCGAAGAACAACCGGTTGCCCATGAGCACGGCGCGGCGATCGTCCGCAACAGCGTTAGACGGGTCTTCCGGCAGGGCGGGAAGACTTTCGATCGACAAACTGCGCAGGGTATCGAGGTCGGCCTCGATCCAGGGATGCGGGCTGACGGGCCGGTACATCCAGGCGAAATAGCCGGCCGTCCCGACAAGCATCAATAGCAACAAGTGGCGCAGGTGTCGCATCAGGATCCGCTGCCCGAACTATATCCGCACCGGTATCACGGCAATGTCACGCACCTCTCCGGTCTCGATGACGATTTCGATTTGCCAGTCCCCGCCCATGTGAAAACGCAGGCCCTCGAGCAGGTAGCGCCCGGGCGCGAGTTCGCGCGTCACTCGTGGTGCGGTTGGCAGCCCGTGGTCGTGGGCCGGCATGCCTCCGGTGACGGTCAGTCTGGCGCCGGTTACCGGCCCGCCATCGCTGTCAGCCACATCGAGAATCCAGCTATGCATCGTGTTGATGACGATGGGCTGCAGGTCAGTCTCGTAGCTCACACGGAAGTGGCCCGAGCGCGAGAGCCACGTATCCGGCTCGTCCGCCGACGCGACGATGACAATCATCATCGCGGCTATAAACAAGCACTTGTGCCGGTTACCCACGGTCGCCACGCTCGCCGAATCCTGCAGACGTGCCGTCCGCAGCATTGGAGCGGGCAAGACGTCCGCTCATCCACAAGTAGCTGATCTGCGAGAGAATCAACGCCGCAATAATCCACGGCCAGTACCCGGGTCCCGTAAAACCGGCTTCGAATGGAAATATGGCCGTGTAGACACCGTCCCTGCCTGGCCGATCGACCGTGACGATCCCGACAAACTCTCCCGGCGCGTCGAACGTATGGGCGGCCGTGAAGACGTCTGGCTGTACGGCTGCCGGGTGGTGGAAAACAGTGACATCGGTAAGGTCGCCGAGCTGTGTTACATGATCGAGGTTGGTAAAGCGACCCTGGCCCGTAACGTTCTTGATGATTCGGAAGTCGATCGGTATCTCCGCAAGGCCATCGTGTTCGTATTCCATGACGAAAATACTGTTGCCGATGTCCGGCAGGTCCTCGCAGAAGTCCTTGTGGCCGTGCGATTCGGGCAGGTATACCTTGAAATGGGCTTTGAAAAAGCCAATGCGGATAATGCAACGGTCGGCGTCCGGCGTGACGCTGCCGTGCGCCGCCACCGGTCTGGCCACGCAAAAGCAGACGATGGTCGCCAGGGTCGCCAGCAGCCAACGACCCGATGTCGAGCCTGGTTCCATGTGTCCATTTTATTGGAATCGGGCCCGTTCGATCATGTATTTCCGCGCGCAACCTCGCTGCCGGCCGCCTTCCAGGCCTCGAAGCCACCGTCGATGTGACAGGTCTCGAGCCCCATGTCCTGGGCTACGTCCGCCGCCAGCGCGGATCGCCAGCCAAGGTTGCAGAAGAAAACGAATTCCTTCGGTTCGGCGAACACCGCGAGGTGATATGGGCTCTCCGGGTCGATCCAGAACTCGAGCAGTCCGCGCGGACAGTGAAACGCACCGGGTATCCCGCCCTCGCGCTTGAGTTCCCTGACGTCACGCAGATCGACGAAGACCACGTCTTCCGCATCGAGTTTGTCGATGGCTTCCGTTGCGGAAATGGTTTGTATTCGCGCCTCGGCCGCCTCGACCAGGGCTTTGTAGCCGACCTTGCTCATGCTTCTCCTCCGGCCTGATTCCGGCCTCAATGTTGAGAGTACTATGTCATTCAACTGCGGAACATGGTCGAACGCGCCCCTTTTGCCTCGCGAACGCGCTAGAATTTCGGCTCCTTCTACTAGAAAGGACCAGAAAAATGAAACAGCTGAAGTATGTTTTGAAACCGTTCACCGGCCTGGTGGTGCTCGGTTCTCTGTTTGCACTGGCGGCTTGCGGGGAACAGCAGCAGCAACAGGCAGCGGCGCCGGCGGAGGCCCAAGCTGAGAAGGAAACGATAGTCTGGAAACTGGCACAGACGTGGGGGACGGGATTCCCGATCTTTGGCGACGCGGTCATCAAGATGGCCGAAATGGTCAAGGAGATGTCGGGTGGCGAGCTGGAAATCCGGATCGACTCGGCAAACAAGCACAAGGCGGCCTTCGGCATCCTCGACATGGTCAACGCCGGCCAGTATGAGATGGGCCACTCGGCCTCGTATTACTGGAAGGGCAAAGACCCAAGCACGATGTTCTTCACCACCATGCCCTTCGGCATGATCGCCCCGGAACAGTACGCCTGGTTCTATTACGGCGGCGGCATGGACCTGATGAAGAAAGTCTACGACAAGCATGGCGTCTATTCCTTCCCTGGCGGCAATACCGGCAACCAGATGGGCGGCTGGTTCCGCAAGGAAATCAACACGTTCGATGACCTCAAAGGCCTCAAGATGCGCATTCCCGGCTTTGCCGGCGAGATCCTGTCGAAGCTCGGCGTCGTCGTAACGAACATCGCGCCGGGCGAGCTGTATACAGCGCTCGATCGCGGCACCATTGACGCGCTGGAATGGGTCGGGCCGTCTCTCGATCTCAACATGGGATTCCAGAAAGTTGCGCCTTATTACTACACCGGCTGGCACGAGCCCGCGACGGAACTGCAATTCTTGGTCAACAAGAAAGCGTTCGACGGCCTGCCCGAGCACCTGCAGGCGATCCTGGTCACTGCGATGCAGTTTGCGGCCTACGACATGTATGCACGTTCGTACCATGACAGCGCGGTCAACTGGGCTTCGATCGAGAAGGAATACCCGGACGTAAAGATCCGTACATTCCCGCCGGAGATCATCGCCGAGATGAAGAGGGTGAACCAGGAGCTGCTGGCCGAGACCGCAGCCAGTGATCCGATGTTCAAGGAGGTCCTGGATTCACAGACGGCCTACATGAAGATTGCGCGCAAGTGGACCGAGATTTCCGATTACGCGTATCTCAAGGACAATATCGACTAGTCCCGTTCGGACTCCCGGCGAGAGCCGGGAGTCCTTTATTGTGATGTAAGGGCACTTCATGCTCCTCAAAATCGAGCAAGCCTTCGATCGTTTCTCCGACGTGATGGGGTGGATCGCGGGCGTCCTCAACCTGCTTATGCTGATCAATGTCTTCTACGACGCGATCATGCGCTATTTCTTCAGCACCGGTTCGATTGCGCTGCAGGAACTGGAGTGGCACCTGTTCGCGATGGTGTTCCTGTTCGGCATTGCGTACGGATTGAAGGAAGACGGCCACGTGCGTGTCGACGTCCTGTACGATCGTTTTTCGCCGCGCTGGAAGGCCATCGTCAACATCGGCGGCACCGTTCTGCTACTGCTGCCGTTGAGCCTGCTGGTCATCGAGGGTTCGGTGTGGTACGTGCAGGAGGCCTACAGCTCGGGCGAGGTCAGCGGCGACCCGGGCGGCCTGTCGTATCGCTGGCTGATCAAGCTCGTCATCCCGGCTTCGTTCGTGTTCCTCGTCGTCTCGGCCATCGGTTTCGTCATTCACAACATCAACATCCTCCTGGGGCTCGAAGAGCCGCGGGAGCGCAAGCCGGAGATCCTGTAATGCTGCGGGAGTGCCGGGTTCCGTGCCAATGGAGCGCTGAGCAATGATCGGCCTCATCATGTTCGCCGTCGCCCTGTTGTTGCTGCTGGTCGGCTTTCCAGTGGCGTTTACGTTTGGCGGGGTTGCGGTGTTCTTCGGCCTGTTGTCGGAGGGGCCGGAGATCTTTGCACTGATGCCGCACCGCATCTGGTCGATCATGAATAACACGATCCTGATGGCGATCCCGCTGTTTATCTTCATGGGTATCGTGCTGCAGAAATCCGACCTGGCCGAGCGCCTGCTGGAGTCGATGGGCTTCCTGTTCGGCGAGATTCGCGGCGGCATTGCCATCTCGACGATCTTCGTTGGCGCCTTGCTGGCCGCATCCACCGGTGTCGTCGGCGCCAGTGTGGTGGCGATGGGCGTCATCTCGTTGCCGGTCATGCTGAAATACAACTACGACAAGCGGCTGGCGACCGGAACAATCTGCGCGGCAGGCACCCTGGGCCAGATCATCCCGCCGTCGATCATTCTCATCATCCTCGGCGACGTGTTCCAGGAACCGGTCGGCGACCTGTTCAAGGCGGCGCTCTGGCCGGGGCTGTCGCTGGTCGGCTTTTATATTGCCTACATCGTCATCATTGCAATCATCAAGAAGGACCTGACACCGCCCATCCGCCTCGACGAGATGACCGGCACGAAGGGACACCAGGTGTACCAGGCGCTGAAGGCCGTCGTCCCGCCGCTCGTGCTGATCGTCCTGGTGCTCGGCTCGATCCTGACGGGCGTCGCGACACCGACGGAATCATCTTCGGTCGGCGGCGTTGGCGCTATCCTGCTGGCGGCCTTTTACGGCCGTTTCTCGGTGCGCATGGTCTGGGAGAGTTCGCTGGAGACCGTCAAGATTACGGCCATGGTCTTTGCGATCCTGATTGGTGCAACCGCGTTCTCCATGGTCTTCACCTACACCGGCGGCGACTACATCGTCGAGGATTTCATGCTGAGCCTGCCGGGCGAGGAATGGGGATTCCTGATCCTCTCCATGCTGGCAATCATGGTGCTGGGATTTTTTATCGATTTCGTCGAGATTTCCTACATCGTCGTGCCGATCCTGGTACCCATCGCCGCCAACCTGGGGATTGACCCGGTGTGGTACGCGATCCTGATTGCGATGAACCTGCAAACGTCGTTCCTGACGCCGCCGTTCGGTTTCAGCCTGTTTTATCTCAAGGGCGTGGCGCCGCCGGAGGTGCGCACGACGGATATCTACTATGGTGTGATTCCCTTCATCCTCCTGCAGATGATCGTGCTGGCCATCCTGGTGATTTTCCCGCAGACGTTCGGTTTTCCACCGCACTAGGTCGAGGGCAGTGACCGGGAGTCACTGCCCACCGGGTCCTCCCAGGAGTTCCAGTATGTCCTCGGCGGAATGCATGCCGTACTTCACGGTGCCGTCGACGGTGATGACGGCCGGCGTGCCCTTCAATTCCAGCGCGCGCGCCAGCTCGTAATGCCGGCGTACCGGGTGCGCGCAATCCGCTTCGGGCACGTTTTCGCCGCGAAGCGCCCTGTCGAGTGCCTCGAGACGATCCTCCGAGCACCATACCGCTACAGCCTGGTCGAAGGATGCGCTCGCCGGCCCTGATCGCGGGTAAAAGAGGTACTGGATCTCGACGCCGCGTTGCAGAAGTTCGTCGTGCCGCCGATGCAGGGCCAGGCAATAGGGGCAGTCCACGTCCGTGAAGACGATGACGCGGGTAACGGCCGGCGCCCGTGCCGGCACGAGCAGCGTCTCGCTCTCCGGAACGGACCGTAGTCGTTCGCGGCGAATGTCGGCGCGGCGCTTTTCGGTCAGGTTCGTTTCCGTACCGACAGCGAGGATATCGCCATTGATGACGAATGCGCCGTCGGAGGATACGTACAGTACCTGCATGCCCCGGGTGACCTCGAGAAATCCCGGTAGCGGTGCCGGCCGCAGGAGCTCCGCGTCTCGATCGATGCCGAGCCGCTCGAGGACGGTCGTGAGCCCGGCATCGGCAGCGTGGCTGGTCGCCACCGCCACGGTCAGCATGAGCATCAATACAAAAGGTATGCTTTTCATTGCACTTCTCCGGAAGTGCACCGTCCGGCCGGGCGACCGGACGGTGCCTGCTGACGTCCTATTCGCCCTGCGTGACGAGGGCAATCTCGTCACTGATCAGGCCATGCGCATCGCGATGCGTGGCAATGACGTCGTCTGCGTTCTCTGCTTCTGACAGGCAGAAGATGTTGCCTGTGCGCGG
>DATHRM010000430.1:0-6616 GCA_035465295.1 Woeseiaceae bacterium
CCCGAGTCGCGACCGACGGTGTCCTCCGGATTGCCGCCGAAATCTCCGCGGCGCTGTAGACGGTGCCGAAGGCGTCCCGGTCGTAGGCTTGCGGCGTGTATTCGCCGGTCAGGTGCCAGAGGCCGTGATACGCAGCCCCGATCGCGGGTCCCGAATCTTCGGCGGCAGGGATGACGTAGACCCGGTCGAAGTCCGTCTCGCGAATGATGCGTTCGTTGGCAACGCTGTTGAGCGCGACGCCGCCGGCATAGACGAGGTTGCGGCTCGACGACAGCTCGCGCACCCGGCCGACGAGGTATAACAGCGCATGCTCGAGAGCGCTCTGTACCGAGGCGGCCAGATCCTCGTAAGCGGCCTCGTTAGCCGGCCAGCGTGCCTGCGACGTGAACGTCTTCGGCACTGCGTCGGAAAAAAGGAAGCGGCCGTCGCGAATCTCGAAGAACTCGCCGGGATCGATGGTCGGAGAACCGTAGGGCGCGAGGCCCATGACTTTGCCCGCATCCATGGAGTCACCGAATATCTGGCTCGCAGCAGCCGAGAACAGCCCGCCGAGACTGCCGAAGGCCGGCATGGACGATCCCGGCGGCGGTGCATCGAACCAGCGTCCCTGGTCGATCATGTGTTTCTCGAGCGCCTTCAGCGTGATGCCCTCGGCGTGATAGATCGAATTCGTTTCTCCGCCTTCCAGGCAGGCGTCTATGACCACGCTTTTCTCGTCCGCCGAGAGATCCTTGGTCGGGGAACCCATACCGTCGACGACCAGTACGGCAGCCTCCTCGAATCCGGACGTCGCGAACGCGCTGACCGCGTGACCGGCATGGTGCGAGATGCTCAATGTCGGAGTGCCGTAACGCCGTACGTCGAGCACCGGGTTTGCGGCCAGGTCGTTTTCGGGAAGGTCAAGAGCCGACTGCGCGCAGATGACGATCATGTCGAGATCGGCGGCGCTGATACCGCCCTGCGCAAGGCAGTACTGCACCGCCAGGGAGGGTCGCGAGCCGTACAGGCGGGCGCGCTTCTTGCCGACAAGGCGTTCCTCCTGCACCGCCGCGACGATCCGGTCACCGTGCAGCAGGCAGGCAGCGCCATTGTGTGAGGCGCTGAGCCCGAGGACCCAGGGTTTACTGCTGCTGACCATAGGGCGCATTGGACCTTGATTAGTGGCGGGCTTCAACCGCCCGCCAGTCGGCGCGCGGCGTTGCGGCGCGTTGCCTGTTAAACTCGCGACCCGATTTGAAATCGACACAACGAAGCCATGTCCATCGATTCGCAACAGTCCACGCTTGACGTGCAACAGGTCCAGGGCGTTTTCTCGCTCTACTCGACAGGGCGTTTCAACGAGGCCCTGGACGCCGTCAACGCACTGCTCCGCGCGCATCCCGACGAAGGGATCCTGTTCACCCTTGCGGGACTGATACACGCCGCCACGATGCAGTACGAACCGGCGATCCAGAGCCTGCGCCGGGCCATCGAACTCAAGCCTGACGTTCCGGACGCGCATCATTTTCTCGGCAATACGCTGCTCCAGAAAGGCGATACGTCAGAGGCGATCGAATACCTGGAACGCGCGATCGAGCTGCGGCCGAGCTACCTCGAGGCGCACAACAAGCTGTGCGAAGGGCTGGAGCGCAGCAACCGCCTGGAAGAGATGGAAGAGGCCCTGGCGCGCGCAAAGGAACACTGCCCGGGCACACATCCCGCGCTCGCCCTGCGCGAGGCGGAACTCCTGAAACGCAAGGGAGACATCGAGGCCGCGCGGGCCCGGCTGGAGGGCAGCGCCTGGCAGGCAGCCGATGAAGACACTCGTGAGACGGCCGCGTACCTGCTCGCGGACCTTTGCGACCGGCTCGATGCTGCCGACGAGGCGTTCAGGTACGCCGAGGAAGCCAACCGGATTACGCGCGCGGGCCTGGCGGCACAAAGGGTGGACCCGGACGCTTACTTTCAGCTGATCGACAAGCTGACGCGCGCTTTCACCGACGTCGATGAGTCGGATTGGCAAGCGGCTGAAGTGGACGATGGTCGTGCCGATCCTGTTTTCCTCGTCGGATTTCCGCGCTCGGGAACCACGTTGCTCAACACGATTCTGCAGACGCATAGCAACGTGCAGGTGCTCGAAGAGGTGTCGACCGTGTACCAGCTGGAGTCGGAATTCCTGAAGACTTCCGGCGGTTACCACGAAGGTCTGGCGAATCTCGATGCGAGCGGTATAGAGGCATTACGGCGGGCCTATTACGAGGCGGTCGACGCGCACATCCCACCGGCCGAGCACGCATCCCTCGTTGTCGACAAGTTACCGCTGAATATCGTGCATGCCGGGTTGATACACCGGGTCTTTCCGCGCGCGCGATTCCTGTTTGCCCAGCGCCACCCCTGCGATGCCGTGTTGAGCTGTTATATGCGCAACTTCGTCATCAACGAGGCAATGATCAATTGCACAGAGCTCTCGAGCGCAGCGAGGCTCTACGAACGTGTGATGTCGCTCTGGTCGCTTTATCGTAAAGCGTTGCCGTTGAGCGTACACACGGTCCGCTACGAGTCGCTCATCGCGGATTTCGATGCGACCGTGACCGACTGCCTGGCGTTCCTCGGGCTCGAGTGGGAAGACGGAATTCGCAATTACAGGCACACGAAGATCAATCGCGGCCGGCTCGGCACGCCGAGCTACAACCAGGTCACCCAGGACCTTTACACGGCGGCCAGCGGCCGCTGGCAGCGATATCGGTCCCAGCTGGAGCCGGTGCTGCCGGATTTGCTGGCCTGGGCGCAACGAATGGGGTATTCGGACGACTGAGCCGCGGGGGCGGTAATCCGTATTAACCACAATTGTCCGGGCCGAAAGCCGACGCTACGGTGCGTTCATAACAAGAGCAGTTCAAGCCTACGGCAACCCCCCTATATTGCCTGAGCGCTTGTTGCCCCGCCGGGGTTCCCCTGGCGGGGCACTTTTGTATGGGGCTGGCGACGTTGCCGCTATTGCGCCGCGCCTTTCTGCAGGATCTTGTCGCAAATCACTTCGCCGATCGGGATCGCGGACGTCGCTGCGGGCGACGGCGCGTTGCAGACGTGCAGGCTGCGCGGGGTCTCCGCAAACAGGAAGTCGTCCACGAGGGAGCCGTCGCGCCTGACCGCCTGCGCACGTATCCCGGCAGGGTAGTGCTGCAGGTCGGCGAGACGAACCGACGGACAGTACTTCTGCACCTGCTTCAGGTAGCCGCGCTTCCAGACCGAGTTCCACATTTCCGCGATCCCGACGCCGAAATTGTCGGCGGTCACGCGCCAGAAGCCCGGGAACGCAAGCATCTCCGCGGTATCCCGAACGCTGAAGTTGATGCGCCCGTAGCCCTCGCGTTTCCAGCCCTGCACGGCATTCGGGCCGACGGTGACGGAACCGTCGATCATGCGGGTCAGGTGGACGCCGAGAAACGGCAGCCCCGGCTCCGGTACGGGATAGATAAGGTGCCGGACGATCGAGTTCTTGTCGTCCGGCAAGCGGTAGTACTCCCCGCGGTACGGGACGATCCGGAAGTCGACGTCGAGTTGCATCATCGCGGCCAGGCGGTCTGCCATGAGACCACCGCAGACGACCAGGCAACGGGCCTCGACCGGCGGGCCATCATCGGTGGAGATCGTCACGGCGTCCTTCGACTCCTCGATGGCCATGACTTCGGCGCTTCTGCGAATTTCACCGCCGAGCTCCTCGAACCGGCGCGCCATCGCCGCGGCAACGGCCACATAATCGACGATACCGGTAGTCGGCGACAGGATGGCGCCGACCCCGGCCACGTTCGGCTCGGTCGCCCGCAGTTGCGCCTGGTCCAGCAGCTCCACGCGGATGCCGTTCTGCAGAGCGCGCTCGTACAGGGCGAGCATGCGCGCATGCTCGTCGGCGTTGGTGGCCACGATCAACTTCCCGCATTGCTCGTACGGAATCTCGTTGTCGTTGCAGAAGCGCAGGGTCTCGGCCACGCCTTTGCGGCACAGCTCGGCTTTCAGGCTGCCCGGCGCGTAGTAGATGCCGGCATGGATCACGCCGCTATTGTGGCCGGTCTGGTGGCGGCCAACCGCGGCCTCTTTCTCGATTACGACGATCCGCCGCGAGGGCCACCTCTGGCGTAACTGCCAGGCCACGGACAGCCCGACGATACCGCCGCCAATTACCGCAAAATCGTGCATGGCGTATCCTTGGCCACATTTCCGGGGTGGCCAGTCTAGTCGCCCCGGAGTCCTCGCGGAAGCATTGCGCACCGCGCAGCGATTGCCGTATAATCGCGCGCCAACGCGGTGGTGGGGCCGGAATGGAGCCTTCCGGAAGGATGCGAGTCCTGACACGCACCGCTACCAAAGTCTTGGTAGAAAAAAAGCCCCGCTCAGGGGTTTTTTGTTGCCCGGTGACCGGGCAGCCGCGTGGGAAGATAATGGGCCTTTGGCCCATTTTTTTGTTTTAAAACATATGGTTAGGTTTAAAAAGTGACGCGTGACGAGTTGCTGGAGTTGCTCGAACCGGCCATCGAACGCCTGGGTTACGAACTGTCGGACCTGGAAGTGAAACTCGGCGGCAAGCACGGCGCCCTGCGCGTGTTTATCGACAAGCCGGACGGAATCGGCCTGGACGACTGCGAAAAGGTCAGCCTGGCGGTCAGCGCGCTCCTCGACGTCGAGGATCCGCTGCCGGGGCATTACGACCTCGAGGTGTCGTCGCCGGGGCTGGACAGGAAGTTGACAAAAATTGAGCATTTTCAAAGGTTTGAAGGAGAAACCGTGAAAGTGCGGATGCGCTTCCCCATAGAGGGGCGGCGGCGATTCCGGGGCACGCTGGTGTCATCGGATGTGGAAATTATCGTGGTCGACGTGGTTGGCGAATCGCACACCCTGCCGGTGGCGACGATCGACACCGCCCGACTCGTGCCCGGCGTCGATTGACGACGCGGGCAAAACCGGAGTTTTAGGTGATGAGCAAAGAGATCCTGATGGTGGTCGACGCCGTTTCGAACGAAAAGGGCGTCGAGAAAGAGATCATATTCGAGGCAATCGAAGCTGCGCTTGCGTCTGCGACGCGCAGAAAGCACGGCGAGGATATCGACGTCCGCGTGGCTATCGACCGCCAGACCGGCGATTACGACACGTTCCGGCGCTGGAAGGTGTTCGAAGACGAATCCACGGAGCTCGAATTCCCGGATCGGGAGCTGCGCATGATCGATGCAGTGGACATCGACGAAAGCGCCGAGCCCGGCGGCTATGTCGAGGTGCCGATGGAGTCGGTCGAGTTCGGCCGCATCGCCGCGCAGACCGCCAAGCAGGTAATCGTGCAGAAGGTTCGCGAGGCCGAGCGCGAGCAGGTCGTGGAGGAGTTCAAGGACCGCGAAGGCGAACTGCTTTCGGGCCTCGTCAAGCGCGTTGACCGCAACGGCGTTTACATCGACCTGGGCGGCAATGCCGAGGGCTTCGTGCCGCGCGACCAGATGGTGCCGCGAGAGCCGGTACGCCCGCAGGATCGCATCAAGGCGCTGCTGACCGAGGTGCGCTCGGAACCCCGCGGTCCGCAGCTGTTCATGACGCGGACGTCGCCGCAGTTCCTGGTCGAGCTGTTCAAAATCGAGGTGCCGGAAGTCGGCCAGGGCCTCATCGACATTCTCGGCGCGGCGCGCGATCCCGGCCTGCGCGCGAAGATTGCCGTGAAGAGCAACGACAACCGCATCGACGCCGTCGGCGCCTGCGTCGGCATGCGTGGCTCCCGTGTGCAGGCCGTATCGAACGAGCTTGCCGGCGAGCGCGTGGACATCATCCTGTGGGACGAGAATCCGGCCCAGTTCGTCGTCAACGCCATGTCGCCGGCCGAGGTCGTGTCGATCGTCGTGGACGAGGACTCGCACAGCATGGATATCGCCGTGGAAGAGGACAAGCTGTCGCAGGCGATCGGGCGCGGCGGCCAGAACATCCGCCTCGCCAGCGAGCTGAGCGGCTGGGAACTCAACGTAATGACCGCCGCCGACGCCGAGCAGAAGAGCGAGTCCGAGATGAAGGAACTCATCGACATGTTCTCGAAACAGCTCGATGTCGACGAAGAGATCGGCCTTATTCTCGTGCAGGAAGGCTTCTCGACCATCGAGGAGGTCGCCTACGTGCCGGCCTCGGAACTGATCGAGATCGAGGAGTTCGACGAGGACATCGTCACGGAGCTGCGCAGCCGCGCACGCGATGTGTTGCTGACGCAGGCCATCGTGCAGGAAGAGAAGATCGACGAAGCCGAGCCGGCTGACGATCTGCTCGAGCTCGAAGGCATGGACAAGGGCCTGGCCTATCTGCTCGCCAGCAAGGGCGTCGTGACTCGCGAAGACCTCGCTGAGCTCGCGACGGACGACTTGCTCGAGATTAATGAAATGGACGAAGAACAGGCTGCTGCGCTGATCATGAAGGCGCGCGAACACTGGTTCGCGGAGGAACAGCAGGCCTGAGCGCAAAACGCGCGGAGTTGAAGTATGGCAGATGTCACAGTTGCACAATTCGCCGAGGTTCTGAAGGTACCGGTCGAGAAGCTGCTTTCGCAGCTCGACGAGGCCGGTATCGAGGTCAGCAGCTCGGAAGACACGATAAGCGAGGACGCCAAGCTCGAGCT
>DATHRM010000431.1:0-3185 GCA_035465295.1 Woeseiaceae bacterium
GATCGTGACCGTGTCGATGTAGCCTTCGTGGCCCTCGATGAACTCCTCGACCGCGACCGCCTCGCCGTCCGCCAGGCCCGATTCGACGATCACGGTTTCCAGCGCGTTGTCATCGCGCACCTTGAAGGTCCCTGCCGCGCCGGCGCCGGCAGGCGGCTTGACGATCAGCGGGTAGCCGACTGCCGCCGCAAAGTCGCGTGCGTCCTGCGGCGTGCCGGCCCGGACCGACTGCGCGCAGGGAATGCCCGCATTCCGCAGCGCTTCCTTCATCGCCGGTTTGTCACGGCAAAGGTAGGCGGTTTCCGTGGACGTTCCTGGTATGCCCGTCGCCTCACGTACCGCGGCCGCCGCCATGATATGGGCCTCGACCGTCGCTTCGAGGCGATCGACCCAGACGCTGTTCTGCACGGCCCTGACCGCCTCCAGCAAGGACGGCTCATGCACGACCGAAGACACCTGCACGTAGTCGGCGAGCCAGCCTTTCAGTTCGTCGGACAAGTGGGCAGCCGGCCGTTCGCCAATGCCGATCACGTTGGCGCCGGCCGCGTGCAGCCCGCGAACGAATTCGCGCTGGTTCAGAGGGAACGATGGTTCTATGAAGATGACGTTCATTCGGCATTGCTCAACTGGCGGAACAGCTCGACGTATCGCGCACCCTGCCGTTCCCAGGAATAGTCCATCGCCATGCCGTTAGCGACTATCCGTCGCCAGTGCGGCTTGTCGGCGTACAGGTCCAGCGCGGAATTCAGCGCCCACGCGAGACCCTGTTCGTCGTAATTCCTGAAGACGATGCCGGTACCCGTGCCCGAATCCGGATCGTAAAGCTGCACCGAGTCGGCCAGGCCACCGGTCTCCCGCACGATCGGCACCGTGCCGTAGCGCAGGCTGTACATCTGGTTGAGCCCGCACGGCTCATAGCGCGAGGGCATCAGGAACATGTCGGCGCCGGCTTCTATCCAGTGTGCGAGCTTGTTGTTGTAGCCCTTGTAGAAACACACGCGGCCTTCGAAGTTATGCTGCAGCCATGCGAAAAAGCTTTCCAGGTGCGACTCCCCGCTGCCCAGAACGGCAAGCGAAAATCGACGGTCGACCAGGAGCCGCGGCACGACGCTCTTCACGAGATCGAACCCTTTTTGCCCGACCAGGCGGCTGACAATTCCGACGAGCGGCATGTCCGGGTCCTCGTCGAGGCCGAGGTCGCGCATCAGCACGGACTTGCAGGTGGCCTTGCCGCTCATATCGTTCGCCGAGTAGTTCGCGGGCAGCAACTCGTCGCTGCTCGGGTCCCACTCGCCGTAATCGACCCCGTTCAGGATACCGACAAGCGTGTTCGTGCGCTCGCGCAGCAGGTAATTGAGACCCATGCCGTATTCCTCGCCGAGTATTTCGCGTGCATATGTCGGGCTGACCGTCGTGATGAGATCAGCATACATCACGCCCGTCTTCAGGAAGTTGATTACGCCGTCCTTGAGATCGTCCTGGTGCAGGTGCTGCTCCGCGCCGTCGAGGCCGAGCTGGCCGAGCACGTGGGCGGGAAACATACCCTGGTAACCAATGTTGTGAATGGTGAGGACGCTGCGCGTCTCTGCAAACAGCCGGTCCCATGCGTACACGGACCGCAGGTACAACGGGATCAGCGCCGTCTGCCAGTCATGGCAACTGAAGATATGCGGCGCAAAGCCCGTCATCTGGCACATCTCGATGGCGGCGCGTGACAGCATCGTGAAACGAAGTTGCTCGTCGTCATCCTGGGTGTAGATGTTCTCGCGTCCGAAGAACGCCGGGCAGCGCAGCAGGTAGATTTGCAGGTGCGACCCCGGCAACGTCACCGTGTCGATCGCGTAGCGCACCTCGTGACCGCCGATGCGCATGCCGAGGTCCTGCAGGTGCTCGACAGGCTCCGTGTCGATGCCCATGCGGTCGATGCGCGCATAACGCGGGATCAGCACGCGAACGTCGTGACCCGAGCGGTGCAGATAAGCGGACAGCGCCGCCGTGACATCCGCAAGGCCGCCGGTCTTTGCGAACGGCGCCAGCTCCGAACTCGTGAGGACGATGTTCAGTTTCTTATTCTTGGCCAAGTAGCGTCCGGGGGTGATTGGCTTTGGTGGTATTCTATCCCAGACCCGCAGCACTTCCGCTCGAGTGGTAACCGTTTGTTGAATGTACTCCTGATTTCACCCGGCTACCCGGCCGACATGCCGGAGTTCACGCGGGGTCTGGCCGACTGTGGCGCACGCGTATACGGCGTCGGCGATTCCGATGCCGGGTCGCTGCCCGACCTGGTCCGGCAATCCCTGTCGGAGTACGTGCAGGTCCGGTCTTTGTGGGACAGCACCCGGGTGATCGGTGAACTGCACGACCGCCTGAAGGGGAAGCAGCTCGACCGTATCGAGTGCCTGTGGGAACCGGGCATCATGCTGGCCGCCGAGTTGCGCAGGCATTTCGGGGTCGAGGGCCTGACGATCGAGCAGGCGCACCGCTTCCGCGACAAGGAAGCCATGAAGGTTGCGCTCGATGCCGCCGGCATACGAACACCGAAACACAGGGCCACCGACAGCGCTGCGGGGTGCTGGGCTGCTGCGGAAGAATTCGGTTTTCCGCTGATCCTGAAGCCGATCGCCGGCGCCGGCTCGGCGGATACCTACCGCGTCGAAAGCCGCGATGACCTGCGCGCCGTCCTGCCACGTTTGCGGCACGTGCCCACGATCAGCGTCGAGGAATTTGTCGACGGCGAGGAATATACCTTCGACACGATCACGATCGATGGCAGGATCGCTTACTACAACGTCGCCTGGTACCGGCCGCGACCGCTGATCGCGCGCAGCAACGAGTGGATCAGTCCGCAGGTGATCGCGTTGCGCGATGTCGATGACCCGCAGCTCGCCGACGGTATTCGCATGGGCTTCGACGTGATCGACGCACTCGAATTCGGTTCTGGCTTTACACACATGGAGTGGTACCGCAAGTCCGACGGCGAGGTCGTGTTCGGCGAGATCGGCGCGCGACCGCCAGGCGCGCACCAGGTCGACCAGATGAAATACGCGTGCGACTTCGACGTATTCCGCGCATGGGGCTCGGCCATGGCGCACGGGCGTCTCGATGCCGATATCGAGCGGCGCTACAACGTCGCCACGATTTACAAGCGCGCGCAGGGCGTCGGCCGCATCACTCACATCGAAGGC
>DATHRM010000432.1:0-1705 GCA_035465295.1 Woeseiaceae bacterium
CCGACGATGCGCCGCGCAGCATCGGCGCGCTGGCACGCCGCGTATCGTCACCGCTGGCGGACGAACTGACTCGACTGTCGCGCGCCGCCTACGGGCCAAGTGGAGAGGGCTGGGACGGCGCGGCACTCGCGAAATCGCTGCGCTCGTTCGCCGTGCTCGACGACACGGGGAAAGACACCGAGCGTGATCCCCTGCCGCCGCTGATGCCGCAGACGTAGGCGCGGTTCCCGCACCGCGAATGATCGCTACCAGTGGCCGGTGTTTTCCATCGATGCCCACGGTTCTTCCGGCGGCAACGCATCGCCTTTCTGCAGCAGCTCGATCGAGATCTTGTCCGGGGAACGGACGAAGGCCATGTGACCATCGCGCGGCGGGCGGTTGATCGTCACGCCTGCATCCATGAGTTTCCGGCAGAGCGCGTAGATGTCGTCGACCCGGTAGGCGAGGTGGCCGAAGTTGCGGCCCTCGTCGTACTCCTCCGGGTCCCAGTTATAGGTGAGCTCGAGCTGTGCATCTTCGTCGCCGGGCGCGGCCAGGAAGACGAGCGTGAAACGGCCCTTTTCATTCTCGCGGCGCTTCAGTTCGACGAGACCGAGCTTGTTGCAGTAGAAATCCAGCGACTCGTCGATATCGCTGACGCGCACCATCGTGTGCAGGTATTTCATGAATCCATCCCGGTTGCGGTAGTTTGACGAAACGGACCACAATGGTCGTCCATCGCGGCGCGGTGAGCAACACGTGAACGACATACGCACAATCACACTGGATCTCGACGACACGCTGTGGGAGATCGCCCCCGTCATCCGTCGCGCCGAATCGCGGCTGCGAGACTGGCTTGCCGAACGTTACCCGCGCATCGTCGACATGCACCAGCCCGAAGATATCGCCGAGCTGCGCGCGCAGATCGTCGCCGAGCACGACGAGCAGTCACACGACCTCACGTTCGTGCGCCAGCAGGTGCTTGCGCGGATGGGCATTGCCGCGGGCTACGGCGACGATTTCGTCGACGAGGCATTTGCCATATTCGACCGCGAGCGCAATACGCTCGAACTGTTCCCCGAAGTCCGCCCGGCGCTCGAGTCCCTCGCGAGCCGGTACACGCTGGTGGCCGTGACGAACGGCAACGCGAGACTGGAGCGAATCGGAATCGATCACCTGTTTCACGCCGTCGTGTCGGCGCGCTCCGCCGGCGCCGCCAAACCGGCCCGGCCTATCTTCGATGCCGCGGTGACCGTCGGCGGCGCTGCCGCGCACCAGACGCTGCATGTCGGCGACCACCCGGAGTTCGACGTTCATGGCGCACGCTCGGCGGGGCTGCGCACGGTTTGGCTGAACCGCAACGGGCATGACTGGCCGGGCGGTCTCGAGCCGCCGGAGCTGACGGTTTCGAATCTCCGTGAGCTCGACGAACTACTCGACCGGGCGAAACAGGACGAATGAGCACGCCGCTGATTCTTTACGTGCCGGGGCTGCTGCCGAAACCCGAACCCGCCGTGCACAGGCAGGCCCTGCGGCGATGCCTGCTCGAGGGACTGCGGCGGCACGATCCCGAAATTGCCGCCGACGTCGCCGCGGCCGAACGCAATTTCGACCTGGTGTCCTGGACGTACGATTTCTATCGCGAGCACCGCGAATTCGACCTCGATGCGACGTCGATCGACGAACTGCTCGCCCGGCCGGACGCGAGCGAGCAGGATATCGTCGA
>DATHRM010000433.1:0-23550 GCA_035465295.1 Woeseiaceae bacterium
CGCGTCGATCTCGACGGCGACATCATCACCGTGCGGGTTGCGGACAGCGCCGATTACGACGCGGCGAGAGACATCGTGCGCGATGCCGACTCCGAAGTGCTGATCGACGACGGGGACGACGACACGTCGTTCACGGTGCAAATGTCCGACGCCCAGATCCGCGCGCGCCAGGATTTTGCGATCGAGCAGAACATCACGACGCTCAGGAATCGTGTCAACGAGCTGGGCGTGGCCGAGCCGCTCGTGCAGCGGCAGGGCGTCGATCGTATCGTCGTACAGCTGCCCGGCGTGCAGGACCCGACGGAGCTCGACAAGATCCTGACCGCGACGGCCACGGTCGAGTTCCGGCTCGTCGACCAGTCCGGCAACCAGCCCGGATCCCGGCGTTACCCGGGCCGCGGCGACGAGCCTGCGCAAATGCTGAAGCGCGAAGTCATTGCGTCCGGCGACGAGATCGTCAACGCGTCGGCAGGCTTCAGCTCCGAGGGACAGCCCGCGGTCAACATTACGCTGGACGCGGCCGGTGGCGAGCGCATGCTGGCCACGACCCGGGATAACCTCAACAAGCCGATGTCCACGGTGTTCATCGAGTGGCGCGAAGAAGAGGTGACGCGCGGCGGCCGAACCGAAACGCGCCGTGTGAAGTCGGAAGAAATCATCAATACGGCGACGATCCGCGGCGTGTTCAAGAACAATTTCCAGATCACGGGCCTGAACCCGATCGAAGCCAGCGACCTCGCCAAGCTGCTGCGTGCGGGCGCACTTGCGGCGCCGGTCTACAAGGTTGACGATCGCACCATCGGCCCTTCGCTGGGCCAGGACAATATCGACCGCGGGTTCCAGGCGATCCAGATCGGGTTTCTCGCAGTGATCGTCTTCATGGCCGTCTACTACCGCGTGTTCGGTCTCATCGCCAATGTCGCCTTGCTGTCGAACCTGGTTTTCATCGTAGCGGTGCTGTCCTTACTGGGCGCGTCGCTGACTTTGCCGGGCATTGCCGGCATCGTGTTGACGGTCGGCATGGCGGTGGACGCCAACGTGCTCATTTTCGAGCGAATACGCGAAGAACTGGCCGCGGGCTCGGCGCCGCAACAGGCGATTCATTCCGGCTACGACAAGGCGCTGTCATCGATTGCTGACGCTAATATCACGACCCTTATCGCCGCAATCGTGTTGCTCGGCTTCGGCACCGGGCCGATCAAGGGATTCGCGATCACGCTGATGATCGGCATCCTGACGTCCATGTTCACGGCGATCGTCGGGACGCGGACGATCGTCAACCTGGCATACGGCGGCCGCAAGCTCTCGGGCATCCCGGTTTAGGAAGCGACCATGCAATTTCTGAAAACGACGACAACCATCGATTTCCTGAGCCTGTCGCGTCGCCGGATCGCGCTGACGCTCTCGGTAATCCTCGTCATTGCGTCGCTCGTGTCGCTCGGGGTGCGCGGACTGAATTTCGGTATCGACTTCACGGGCGGCATCCTGCTGGAGGTCGGTTATGCCGAAGATGCCGACATCGAAGGAATTCGCGGCGAGCTTTTTGCGGCCGGGTTCGAGGATGCACAGGTGCAGCTGTTCGGTGCGGCAAACGACGTGCTGGTGCGTTTGCCGCCGCAGGAGGGCACGGACCAGGGTGTTATCCGGGAGCGGCTGCAGGCGACGCTGACCGCGGGAGGCAAGGACGTCGACCTGCGCCGCATCGAAGCCGTCAGCCCGCAGGTGGGCAGCGAACTGGCCGAGCAGGGAAGTTTCGCGATGATCATTGCGCTGCTGCTCATCTTTGCGTACGTGATGTTCCGCTTCCAGTGGAAGTTCGCTGCGGGTGCCGTCGCCGCCCTCGTGCACGACGTCATCATCACCGTGGGTTTCTTTTCGATCTTCAGCCTGCCGTTCGACCTGACGGTCGTGGCCGCGGTTCTCGCGGTTATCGGTTATTCCCTGAACGACACCGTCGTGGCGTTCGACAGGATTCGCGAGAATTTCTTCAAGCTGCGCGGCGTCGAAGCGGAAGAGTCGATGAACATCTCCATCAACGAGATGCTGGCGCGCACGATCATCACGGGATTGACGACGTTGCTCGTGCTCTTCGCGCTGCTTACGCTCGGCGGCGAATCGATCGCGCCGTTCTCGATCGCACTGATCGTCGGCATCATCGTCGGTACGTACTCCTCGATTTACACCGCGAGCGCGACGGCGCTGCTGCTCGGCGTAAACGCGCAGGACCTGATCGAACCGGTCAAGGATCCCGACCTGGTCGACGACCTCCCGTAGGAGCGGCTCTCGAACCGCGATTCGTTTGAGCCCGGATCGCGCGCCCGGGCGCGCTCCTACAATGTTGATCTTTCGGCGAGGATCGCCTTGATGTCGGATGCGCAGAGCTTCGCGAGACCCGCGTAGATTTTCGGCGTGCCGGCGAGCACGTGGCCGGTATCCAGGTAATTCTCACTGCCGTCGAGGCCGCTGACGATGCCGCCTGCCTCGCGGATCATCAGGCCGCCCGCTGCGAGATCCCAGGGTGAAAGGCCGGCTTCCCAGAAGCCGTCCAGGCGGCCGGCGGCTACGTAGCAGAGATCGAGCGCGGCAGCGCCGGGGCGGCGCACGCCGGACGTGTTCCTGATGATCTTGCCCAGCATCGTGAGGTACGGGTCCATCTCGACGTCGGCCTGGCGGAACGGGAAACCGGTGCCGACCAGCGCACGCTCGAGATTCTTCTGCCCGCTGACGCGGATACGGCGGCCGTCGAGCTGCGCACCGACTCCCCGGGATGCGGTGAAGAGTTCCTGGCGTACCGGATCGTAGACCACGCCGTGCTCCATGCGGCCTTTCACCTGCACGCCGATGGACACCGCGAATACGGGAAAGCGGTGCAGGTAGTTGGTCGTTCCGTCGAGCGGGTCGATGATCCAGACCGTGTCCGACACGCCCGTCGAACCGGATTCCTCGGCGAGAATGGCGTGATCCGGGTAGTGTTTGTGGACGGTCTCGATGACTTCCCGCTCGGCTGCGCGATCGGCCTCGCTGACGTAATCGTTGTGGCCTTTGCTCTCGACTGTCAGGCTGTCGAGCTTGACGAAGTTTCTCATCAGCGAGTTGCCGGCGCGCCGCGCGGCCATAACGGCCACATTCAGTAGTGCGTGCATGTAACGATTCCGTCGATGTCAAAGAGCTTCGATGGGCGGGGGCCCGATCGGGGCGGTAGAATACCGGACTTTGCAGGCCACTCGCCAGACTATTGTCATGTCGATACGCATCGTACTCGTCGGTACCACGCATCCGGGCAACATCGGTGCGGTCGCCCGTGCCATGAAAAACATGGGCGTCACCGACCTGGCGCTCGTCAATCCGCGGTACTTCCCGGACAAGGAGGCGACCGCGCGCGCGTCCGGCGCAGAAGACCTGCTCGAGCGTGCAACCGTCGTCGAAACCCTTGCCGAGGCGATCGCGGACTGCGTGTACGTGGCCGGGGCGAGCGCGCGCTCGCGCGCCATCAACTGGCCCTGTCTCGACGCGCGCGACTGCGCGACCCGCTTGCTGGACGAGAGTCGCAACGGGCCTGTCGCGGCCGTGTTCGGCCCGGAAAAGTCCGGGCTGTCCAATTCCGATCTCGATCATTGCGACACGTTGCTCACGATCCCCACGAATCCCGATTTCAGTTCCCTGAATCTCGCGATGGCCGTGCAGGTCGTGACGTACGAGATTCGCGCCGCGCAGGCGACGAGGCCGCCCGATTACGAGGGCGAGGTGCCGCTCGCCACCAGCGGGGACATGGAGCGATTTTACGAGCATCTCGAGCGTGTGCTGACGGATGTGCAGTTTCTCGACCCGGACAATCCGCGACACCTGATGCGTCGTCTGCGCCGGCTCTTCATCCGGGCGCGCCCCGACCAGAACGAGGTCAATATCCTGCGCGGTATCCTGGCGGCCGTGGAGCGCGACAGGGAGCAGGGCACATGAAAAGCGGTGCCGATATCGTCTACCTCGACTACGCCGCATCGACGCCGGTCGATCCGCGCGTTATCGAGGTCATGACGCCGTTGTTCGGCTTCGGCGGCGACTTCGCGAACCCGTCGTCGGGGCACATCGCCGGGCGGCGCAGCCAGCAGCATATAGCGCGCGCCGCGGAGCAGCTCGCGGCGCTGCTCGGCTGCAACGAGCGTGAACTGGTGTGGACCTCCGGCGCGACCGAATCGGACAATCTCGCCATTGCGGGCGCTGCCCGTTACCGCGCCGACCGCGGCCGGCACCTGGTCACGATGCCGACCGAGCACAAGGCCGTGTCCGACGTGTTCAATGCGCTGGAGAAGCAGGGCTTCGAGGTGAGCTGGCTGTACCCGGCGGAGGATGGCGTCCTCGATCCCGCCGAGCTGGAGGCGGCGATCCGGCCGGACACCCAGCTCGTGTCGATCATGCATGTCAACAACGAAACCGGCGTCATCCAGGACATCGAGGCGCTCGGCGCCGTCTGTCGCAAGCGGGACGTGCTGTTTCACGTCGATGCGGCGCAGTCCGTCGGCAAGCTGCCGCTCGATCTCGCATCACTGCCGGTCGACCTGTTGTCGACGACCGCGCACAAGGTTTACGGGCCCAAGGGGATCGGCGCGCTTTACGTCGCCGATCGCGCGGGATGCCACGTCGAGCCGCTCATCCACGGCGGCGGCCAGCAGGGCGGGCGGCGCCCGGGCACGCTCGCCGTGCCGCTGATCGCCGGCTTCGGCGCGGCGGCGGGGATCGCGATGTCCGAGATGCAGGACAACCACGCGCACCTGCGATCGCTGAACGACAGGCTGTGGCGCGGCATCCGCGACCTCGAGGGGATCGTGCGCAATGGCGGCGAGGGCAGCACGTTCCCCGGCATTCTCAATGTCAGCATCGCCGACGTCGAGGGTGAAAGCCTGCTGCTGGCGCTCGAGCCGCTGTGCGTTGCCACCGGCTCGGCCTGTAATTCCACAAGCCGCGCGCCCTCGCCGGTGCTGCGCGCCCTCGGCCGCAGCGACCTGCTGGCACAGAGCGCCATACGCTTCAGTTTCGGGCGCCCGACGACGGTGGCAGAGGTCGATTTTGCGGTCTCGCGCTACCGCGAGGCGGTGACACGGCTGCGCGACATCGCGCCGGGGCTCGTGGCGTGACCAGCGATCCTTACAGCGAGCGGGTGCGGGCCCTGTTTGCCGCCCCCGATCACGCCGGCGACCTTGAAAAGCCGGACCTGAGGGTGCAAATCAATGAGCAGGACGTGCGCGTTGCCCTTGCAGCGGATATTGATCGCGATATCATCGTACGCCTGCGCTTTCGCGCGTGGGGCTGCCCACACCTGCTTGCAGCTGCGGAGGCGTTTTGCCGGGCGTTCGAGGGTCGGCCCGTCTCGGCGCTGCAGGCATTCGGTGCGGGGGAAATTATGCAAACTCTTCCTGTACCGAGAGAGAAGCTGGGCCGTATACTGGTGCTCGAGGATGCAGCGCGGTCGCTTGGGCAAAGCGCTCGCAAAGGCCCGGATGCGGGCAAGGACACGGACTAGACATGGCAATTTCGTTAACAGAGTCGGCAGCGAGCCGCGTACGCAATTACCTCCAGGCCCGGGGCGAGGGCGTCGGTCTGCGCCTGGGCGTGACGAAGACCGGCTGCTCGGGCTATTCCTACGTCATCAATTACGCCGAGGACATCAAGGACGCCGACATCGTGTTCGAAGACAAGGGCGTCACGGTCGTCGTCGATGCCAATGCGTTGCCGCTGATCGACGGCACCGAGGTCGATTTCGTCAAGAGCGGCCTCAACGAGGCATTCAGCTTCAGAAACCCCAACATTACCGGCGAGTGCGGTTGCGGAGAGAGCTTCAACGTTTGACGCGCCGCCGTTGCCCGGCTCCCATTTGCCAAGTAAAATCGAGGGTTTACGTCCGCCCGGCCGATTTCTGGCCGGCGCGGTAATCTCCACTTATTTGAAAAGGAACATCGCATGGCCGTTGAGCAGACGCTCTCTATTATCAAACCGGATGGCGTTCAGAAAAACCTGATCGGCGAAATCTACAAGCGTTTCGAGGATGGAGGCCTCGAGATCATCGCCGCCAAGATGAAGCACCTCACCGAGAAAGAGGCGCAGGGTTTTTACGCCGTCCACCGGGAACGGCCGTTTTTCAGCGACCTCGTAGCGTACATGACGTCAGGTCCGGTGATGATCCAGGTTCTGCGGGGTGACGACGCGATCGCGAAAAACCGCGAGATCATGGGCGCCACCAACCCGGCCGACGCGGATCCCGGCACGATTCGCGCCGATTTCGCCGCGAGCATCGAGGAGAACGTCGTCCACGGGTCGGACGGCGCCGATACCGCGGCAGCGGAAATCGCGTTTTTCTTCGGTGAAGAAGGCGTCTGCCCGCGGACCCGCTAATATTAAAGAGAGCATGGCCGCTGACGCTGACAAACTGAACCTGCTCGGCATGCCGCAAGGCGAGCTCGAGGCGCTTTTCGCGGAACTCGGCGAGAAGCCCTTCCGCGCGCGGCAGCTCATGCAGTGGCTGTATCAGCGCGGCGTTACCGACTTCGAGGCGATGACCGACCTGTCGAAGTCGCTGCGTGCAAAGCTCGGCGAGCGCGCGGTGGTCATGCTGCCGCGCGTCGATTCCGAGCATGTTTCGGCCGACGGCACCGTCAAGTGGCTGTTTGCCAGCGGCTCCGGCCAGCGCGTGGAAGCGGTTTACATTCCCGAGCCGGCGCGCGGTACCTTGTGTATCTCGTCGCAGGTCGGGTGCGCGCTCGATTGCTCGTTTTGCGCGACGGGGGCGCAGGGTTTCAATCGCAACCTGACGGCCGCCGAGATCATCGGCCAGGTCTGGCATGCCAACGAGGTGCTGCCGCGACGTCCGAATGGCGAAACGGCCGTGACCAACGTGGTCTTCATGGGCATGGGCGAGCCGCTCGCGAATTATCGCAATGTCGTGCCGGTCCTCGAACTCCTGATCTCCGACTACGCTTACGGCCTGTCGCGCCGGCGTGTCACCGTAAGCACCTCGGGTATCGTGCCGCACGTCGAAAAGCTCGGCGACGATTGCAACGTATCGCTCGCCGTGTCGCTGCATGCGCCGAATGACGAGCTGCGCAACCGCATCGTGCCGATCAACAAGCTGCATCCGATCGACGAACTTCTCGACGCGTGCTGGCGTTATGCGGCAAAGCATGCAAACCGCTTCATCACCTTCGAGTACGTCATGTTGCGCAACGTCAACGACTCGCCCGGCCACGCGGACGAGCTGGCGGATTTGCTCGGCGGCAAGCCGGCGAAAGTGAATCTCATTCCGTTCAATCCCTTCCCGGGTACCGAGTTCAAGCGCTCCGGTGCGGAGACGATTCGTTTTTTCCAGGACCGGCTGCGCGACCGCGGCATCGTGGCGACGACGCGGCGGACGCGAGGGGACGATATTGACGCTGCCTGCGGGCAGCTCGCCGGCAAGGTCAGCGACCGGGTCCGCAGACGACTGGGCGATAAAAACATCAGGGTGGCGACAGCGTGAAAAAGACCGTTCTTGTGCTGGGGGCGATCACCGCCATGTTCGCGATCGGCGGCTGTATTTCGACGACGACCGGGCCGCCTGAAAAGAAGGCCGACCAGGGCGACGCCGCGGAACTCAATTACCAGCTGGGGGCGCGTTACTACCGCAACGGCGATTACGATCTTGCGCGCGACCGGCTCCAGCTCGCGCTGAAGCAGAATCCGAAAAACGGCTTTGCCTGGTCCACGCTCGGCCTGACCTACGAGGCGCTGGGCAACGTGAGGCTCGCGGAAGACGCTTACGACAAGGCGGTTCGCGTGGCGCCGCGCAATTACAGGATCCAGGAGAACTACGCGGTCTTCCTGTGCCGCCAGGGTCGCTTCGACGGTGCCCGCGAGTATTTCGACAAGGCGATAAAAGCGCCGACGAACGACTATTCCGAGCAGACGTACACGAATGCCGGCGTCTGCATGATGCAGAAGCCGGATCACGTGGCGGCCGAGGAGTACCTGCGTGCTGCGCTGGAGCGGCGGCCGAATTACGGCGAGGCACTGTTGCAAATGTCGGTGCTGTTCTACGAGACAGGCGACAACCTGCGCGCACGCGCCTTCCTGCAGCGTTACCTGAGCGGCAACATGGCGACTGCGGCCGTGCTCTACCATGCCATCCTGATCGAGGAGAAGCTCGGGGACGACATGGCGCGGCGGCAGTACACCCTGCAGTTATTGAGAGATTTCCCCGACTCGGCCGAGGCCGAGCGCATACGCCAGTCCGGCTAGGGCCGGCGCGCCGCCACTGTCATGACCGACGAGAAAGACAAACCCGACGACGAGGCGCCCGAGGCGAAGGCCGAGGGCCCGCTCGGTGGCGAGCGGCTGGCCGAGGCGCGACGTGCGAAGCAGATCAGCGTGCTGGAGATCGCGAAGGAACTGCACGTCGAAGAGGCGAAGATCCGGGCGCTCGAGAACAACGACTTCGACATTCTCGGTGCACCGGTGTTCGCCAAAGGCCACCTCAAGAAATACTCGCAGCTCGTCGGCGTCAACCACGACGACGTGCTGGCCGACTATTACCGCCTGACCCGCGCCCAGGAGATGCCGCCGGTCATCGTGAGTCGGCAGAAACCCAAGCGCGAGCTGTCACCGGGCCCGCTGGTGGCCGCTATCATCGTGCTCGTGCTGGTGGCCGTCGCTTACTGGCTGCTCATCGAGCGGCCGTTCGCGACACCGCCGGTGCCCGCCGCCGTGCCATCGGCCGCGCCGGCACCGGCGTCGACATCCGAACCCGAACCGCTGACGGATACGGGGCCAGCCGGCGATACAGGGGCCGGCGAGGAGCCTGCCGCGGAGCCGCCACCGGAATCTCCCGCGGACGAGCCGGACCCGGTCCCGGCGGAGACGCAGCAACAGGCCCTACCGGTCGTCGACAACACCGCGGCGCCGGCCGCGGGCGAGGTCCGGCTCTCGGTTACATTTCTCGGCGATTGCTGGACCGAGATCACGGATGCGACGGGCCGCCGCCTGTACTTCCAGCTCGGTCGCAGCGGCCGCACGGTCAATGTCAGCGGTCCCGCTCCGCTCACGGTGCTGTTCGGCGACGCCGACAACGTGGACGTCCGCGTCAACGGCGAAGACTTCACCATTCCCGCCGCGAACCGGCGCGGGCGCACGGCACGCCTGACGATCGCGGGCACCTAGTCGGCCCGGCAGCGGACAGAGACATGAAACCCAAGGCCATCAGGGGAATGAACGATATCCTGCCGGAGGTATCCGCAACATGGCGGTATCTCGAGCAGGAGCTGCAGGCGATCGTCTACTCCTACGGTTACGACGAAATACGCCTGCCGATACTCGAACATACGGAGCTCTTCCGCCGCTCCATCGGCGAGGTCACCGACATCGTCGAAAAAGAGATGTACACGTTCGAGGACCGCAACGGCGAGAGCCTTACCATGCGCCCGGAGGCGACGGCGAGCGTGGTGCGAGCCGGTATCACCAACGGCCTGCTTCACAACCAGCGCCAGAAGCTGTGGACCTCGGGGCCGATGTTCCGCTACGAAAAACCGCAAAAAGGGCGCTACCGGCAATTCCACCAGTTCAACGTCGAGGCGCTGGGCTACGACGGGCCCGATGTGGACGCCGAGCTCATCATCATGAGCGCCAGGATGTGGCGGCGCGTGGGAATCTCCAAGCTAAGCCTGGAACTCAATTCGCTGGGCACGCCCCAGGCGCGCAAACGCTACAGGGACACGCTGATCGAGTATTTTTCCGGCGTGAAAAAAGAGCTGGATCAGGATAGTATTCGGCGCCTCGAGCGCAACCCGCTCAGGATTCTCGACAGCAAGAACCCGGAATTGCAGGGCATCATCGAGCGCGCCCCGGTCATGCTCGACTACCTGGATGCGGAGTCGGCGGAGCACTTCGAGGAGTTGCGCGAGTTGCTCGACGCGGCAGGGATTGCCTACACGCTTAATCCACGCCTCGTGCGGGGACTCGATTACTACAATCGCACCGTGTTCGAATGGGTCACGGATGCGCTCGGGGCCCAGGGGGCGGTTTGTTCCGGGGGACGCTACGACGGGCTGGTCGAGAAACTCGGCGGACGGCCGACGCCCGCCGTCGGATGGGCGATGGGCATCGAGCGTTTCGTCGCGCTGTTCGAGGCCTGCGGCGGTAAAGCGCCCGATACGGCCGCCGATGTGTACATCGTTGCAGTCGGGGACGGCACGCTGCAGCGCGCGGTGGAACTCGCGGAGCAGCTGCGCGACGCGATCGCGGGCATCCGCGTGGAGCTGAATCTCGGTGGAGGCAGCTTCAAGTCGCAGATGAAACGCGCGGACAACAGCGGGGCTGCTTACGCACTGATACTCGGTGAGCGCGAGCTGGCCGGGGGATGCGTCGGGCTGAAGCCCATGAAGACGCGCGAAGAGCAGACGAGTGTCGGCCTCGACGACGTGGCAGCGACGCTCGCAGGAAAACTGGACAAGGCGGCAGCAGGTGCTGGCGCCGTTGATGACTAAGGGCAGTATTCGTGGACGATCTACTTTCGGAAAAAGAACAGATAGACAAAATGCGTGCGTGGTGGTCGGACTACGGCTGGTACGTCATCGGCGGCGTCGTGCTCGGCGCGGCCATCCTGTTCGGGATCAACTATTACCAGGCGCAGACGGTCAATGAGCAAATTGCCGCATCGGCCCTGTACGACGAACTGACGGAGCAAGTGGCGAGCGGCGATCTCGAAGCCGCCGAAGCGACGGCTGCCGAGCTGGACAGCGAATACGGGAACAGCGCTTACGGCGCGCAGTCGAAACTGGCTATGGCGCGCCTCTACATGGACAGGAACCGCGACGAGGATGCGGCGGAGGCCCTGAAAGGGCTCCTGGCCATGGACGGATTCGAGCACCTGAAGCACGTCGCGCGCGTCCGCCTGGCGAAAATACTGCTTTACCAGGGCAAGCCGGAGGAGGTCCTGAGCTTGCTGGAAGGGCAGGACAATGCTGCGTTCGCGGCCCGTTATGCCGAAGAGCGCGGCGATGCCCTGGTTGCCCTCGGCCGCTACGACGAGGCGCGCGCGGCCTACCAGGCGGCGCTCGACGAAGCGCAGCCGACCGTCGACCAGGGTCTGGTACAGCTGAAGCTCATGGATCTTCCGGATGAGGTGGGCAGCGAGTGATGCCCCTCGGCCGCAATTTGCTGGCCGTGTCCGCGGCGCTGTTGCTTTCGGCTTGCGGCCTTTTCGGGGACGACGACGAGGAGCTGGAACCTGCCGAGCTGATCGAGTTCGAAACCCGGGTGCCGGTCAAGCGGCTGTGGAGCGAGAAGATCGGCGCCGATGCCGAGTTTCTGCGTGTCGCCCTGCGCCCCATGGGCGACGGCAACCGTATTTACGCGGCCAGCGTCAACGGCAACGTCGTTGCATTCGATCCCGAGAGCGGTAAACAGGTCTGGCGAAATAAACTCGATATCAGCTTGTCGTCCGGGCCGGGCGTCGGGGAAGGCCTGGTCGTCGTGGTGGCTGCCGACGGCTACGTCGTCGCGCTGGCGGCCGAGGACGGCACCGAGCGCTGGCGCGCCTACATTTCCGGTGAGTCGCTGGCCGCACCGCTCGTGCATGACCAGTACGTGGTCGTCCAGACGGTCGACAACAAGCTCACGGCATTGTCCGCGTTCGACGGGGCCGAGCGCTGGTCTCTCGAGCAGTCCACGCCGGCGCTCACGATGCGCGGTTCGACATCCCCGGTGCAGGCGGGGCAGAGCGTCGTCACCGGGTTCGACAATGGCCGCGTCATGGCGATCAACCTGGCCACCGGCGACGTGGAGTGGGACAGCATGCTGGCGCCGCCGACCGGGCGCTCCGACCTTGACCGGCTCTCGGACATCGACGGAGACATTGCCGTGGTCGGGCAGGATATTTACGCCTCCGGTTACCAGGGCCGCATCGCGTCGCTCGCCGCGGAGTCGGGGCAGGTGCTCTGGACACGCGAGGTGTCGACCTACGAAGGCGTGTCGGCCGACTGGAACAATGTTTACTCGACGCTGGATAACGGCGAGCTGATTGCGCTCAACCGGCGCACCGGCGCGGAACTGTGGCGCCAGAGCGCACTGTTGCGGCGCGAACCCACGGTACCGGTGTCGTTCAGGATGACGGTAGCCGTTGGCGACCTCGAAGGCTATTTGCATTTCTTCAGCAACGTCGACGGCGAGCCCGTCGCACGCGTCCGTGCCGGCAAGAGCGCGATCGTCAGCACCCCGCTGGTGATGGCGGACCGGCTGTACGTGCAGTCGGATGACGGCAAGGTCACGGCCTGGTACATCGAGGAGCCCGAGCGCGACGAGCGCCGCGCACCCGACATCGCGGAAAGCGACGAAGAGGGTACCTGACACGCGCTCGTGTCGGTAATTTCCGATGCTTCCCGTCATTGCATTGATCGGTCGGCCCAACGTCGGCAAGTCGACATTATTCAACCGCCTTACCCGTTCCCGAGACGCGCTGGTTGCCGATTACCCCGGGCTGACGCGCGACCGCAAATACGGCTTCGGCAAACTCGGTCCCGTACCCTATCTCGTTATCGATACCGGTGGCGTCGCCGGTGGCGAGATCGGCATCGACGAACGCATGGTCGAACAGACCGTGCGCGCGCTGGGAGAGGCGGACGCGGCGATCGTGCTCGTCGATGCGCGCGAGGGCGTGACCGCGGCGGACCAGCACGTGGCCAGCCTGGCGCGGCGGCACGCAAAGCGCGTGTGGCTGGCCGTCAACAAGGCCGAGGGCCTGGACCCGGCTATCGCCTCGAGCGAATTTCACAGCCTCGGCATCGGCGAGCCTCACGCGATATCGTCTGCGCACGGCGATCGCGTCAGCGCGCTGATCGAGGCGGTGCTCGATGAATTCGAGACAGATGCCCCGGCGGAGGACGAGCAACGGCCGGACGACGATGAACTGAGCATCGCGGTTATCGGCCGCCCGAATGTCGGCAAGTCGACGCTCATCAACCGGCTGCTCGGCGAGGACCGGATGGTCGTGTTCGACCAGCCCGGCACGACCCGCGACAGCGTCGCAGTGCCGTTCGAGCGCAACGACCGCAAGTACGTCCTGATCGACACCGCCGGCATACGGCGGCGGGCGCGCGTCCGCGAGACAATCGAGAAGTTCAGCATCATCAAGGCACTGCAGGCCATCGAGCAGGCGCAGGTGGTCATTGCGGTGCTCGATGCGCACGAAGGCATAACGGAGCAGGACGTGAGCCTGCTCGGACTGGTGCTCGAGCGCGGCCGCGCGCTCGTGGTCGTTACGAACAAGTGGGACGGCCTGTCGGCCGCCGAGCGCAAGCACGTGCGCGACGAACTCGACCGGCGCCTGCCGTTCCTCGACTTCGCCGAGCGGATCACGATTTCGGCGCTGCACGGTACCGCGGTCGGCGACCTGCTGCCGGCGGTCGAGCGGGCCTACACGGCGGCGATGCGCGACCTGTCGACGACGGAGCTGACGCGGGAACTCGAAAGCGCGGTAACGGCGCATCCGCCGCCCATGGTGCGCGGGCGCAGGATCCGGCTGCGCTATGCCCACCAGGGCGGCCGCAATCCGCCCGTGATCGTGATTCACGGCAACCAGACGGAACGCGTGCCGGAAGCGTATCGGCGTTACCTGATCAATCGATTTCGTAAAGCGTTTAAACTCAGGGGTACTCCGGTGCGCCTGGCGTTCAAGACGAGCGAGAACCCCTACAAGGGACGGCGCAACAAGCTGACGCCGCGCCAGCAGCAGCGGCGCAAGCGGCTGATGAAGCATGTGAAGAAGTAACGGCGATGACCCTGGCGACCAAGTTCATGACCCTCGAAGGGCGATTCAAGATGCACCGCGGTGGCTACCTCGAATCGCCGACGCTGGCTTACGAGACCTGGGGCGAACTCAACACCCGCAAAGACAACGCGATCCTGATCTTCACCGGGCTGTCTCCTTCCGCGCACGCCGCCTCGTCGGGCGAAGACCCGACGCCGGGCTGGTGGGAGAACATGATCGGCGAAGACCTGCCCCTCGATACGGACAAGTACTGCATCATTTGCGTGAATTCGCTGGGCAGCTGCTTCGGCTCCACGGGACCCGCCTCGGTGAACCCGGAAACCGGCGAGCGTTACGGCATTTCCTTTCCCACCCTGTCGCTGGAGGACGTCGCGGAGTCTGCGTACCAGGTCGTGCGCCGGCTCGGCATAGAACGCCTGCACACCGTCGTCGGCTGTTCCATGGGCGGCATGAGCGGCCTCGCGCTGTGCGTCAGGCACCCCGACGCCGTTGCCGGTTTCATATCCATATCCTCGTCGGCGCGGCCGCTACCGTGGGCGATCGGGATCCGGTCCCTGCAGCGCGAGATGATCCGCTCCGACCCGAAATGGCAGAAGGGCAACTACGACCCCGCCGATCCGCCGATCACCGGGCAGCGCCTGGCGCGCAAGCTCGGCATGATCAGCTACCGGTCGCCGGAGGAATGGGAGAAGCGCTTCGGACGCGAACGCGTCACGGACGTCGGGCCCGTCGACGATCGCTTCCGCATCGAGTTCTCGGTCGAGTCCTACATGGAAAACCATGCCAACAAGTTCAGCGGCACGTTCGACGCGAACTGTTATCTCTACCTGTCGCGGGCCTCGGACCTGTTTTCGCTGGCCGAGCACGGCGGCTCGCTCGAGGCCGGTTTCCGCCGCCTGAAGCTGCAGCGCGCCCTGGTCATCGGCACCAAAACCGACATCCTGTTCCCGATTCACCAGCAGCATCACCTTGCGGATGGCATCCGCAGCGTCTGCAAGGAAACCTACCTGGTCGAACTCGACTGCATCCAGGGCCACGACGCCTTCCTCGTGGATATGGACGCGTTCCGGCCGGTGATCTGCGACTTCCTGGAGTGCGCCGGCGAGTTCGGCAGGGACTAGCCTATCCCGAACCGCGAACGGATCGCGGGCTCAGGCCCGCTCCTACAGGGTTGACGAATACCCGTAGGAGCGGTTCTCGAACCGCGAATCCGCCGAGCGCGATCAGAACGCCCAGCCGAACTCCAGCCGCGCGGCATTGAGTTCGGGGTCGCCGCCTGCATTGCCGACGTCGAGCCAGTACTGGTTAACGCTCAGTTTCAGCGTCATGCCGCCGCGCGTGACGTAACGCAGCCCGATGGCGCCGCCGTAGGTGAACTCGGTCGAACTGAAGGTGCTGTAAAAATTCTCGCAGATGTAGCCCCACCAGGGGTGCCACCAGCAACCCACGATCGGGTCGCCGTCGGCGACGTTGGAGTCGAAATACGACCAACCGATGCCGACATCCACGAAGGGCGACAGCGGGCCGCTCAGGAAGGTCATCGTGCCCTTGATGCGGCCATTGAACTGCGACATCGTGTGGTTGATCGTGGTCGTCGTGCGGGCAGCGGAGTCCTCGACCAGCGTGGCGGTAAAATCAGGCCGCAGCCACTCGAAGTCGCCGCCGAGATACAGCTTGTCGGTGAAGTTGTACCCGAAGTTGATGCCGAGGCCGAATTCATTGTCCAGCTTCAGGTTGGAGCCGCCCTCGGCACCGGCGCTGGCAGAATCCTGGTAAATAGCGGCAAACGACCACTCCCATGCGCCGGCGCGACTGCCCTGGGCAAATGCGAGACCGGGCAAGGTGGCAAGAGAAATAACGAACAAGAATATGCGCATCAGGAAATCTCCGGCTGAATGCAAAAGCAAGTGTGTGAATGATGCCTGCGAGAGGCCCGGAACATCACTCCGCCGCGGTAACAGTTTGTAACAACAACGCGGGATCAACGGCCGTGCCATTCAGGTAGGTGCCAAAGTGAAGGTGCGGGCCCGTGACGCGCCCGGTAGCGCCTACGGCGCCGATAGGCTCGCCCGCCTCCAGCTGCTGCCCCTCGTTCACGCCGATCTCGCTCAGGTGGCAGTACATGGTTACGAAGCCCTGACCGTGGTCGATGATAACGGTCTTGCCATTGAAGAAATAGTCGCCGGTCGCCGTGACCACACCGTTGCCGGGTGCGGCGATCACGGTTCCCTCGGGTGCCGCGATGTCCATGCCCTTGTGCGGCGACCGCGGCTGGTCGTTGAAGAAACGCCGCAGGCCGAAGCTCGAGCTCCGGCGCCCGTCGACCGGTGCGGCAAGCGCCAGGCCGCCTACATCGACGTCGCGCCAGTTGCCGAGCGCCGCGTCGATGAGCTTGCGCTCGCGGCCGATACGCTCGAGCTGCGCCTCGTCCGGGGTGACGTATTTCCTGTTCTTCACGGTCAGGCGCTGCTCCTGGTAGGCGTGATCCCGAATCTCGAAAGTGACGTCGCGCGCCGTATTCACGCGAATCGACATTTCGCCGGTCGGCGCATCGAGCGGAATGCCGACCGCCGCCGTCCAGCGGTTGCCGTTCCGGGCAACGAGTACGCGGCGTCCGTCTAATTCCACGATGGGGCGAGGCGCCTCCGCGGGACCGACGTCGATGACGGCGATACCGCCGGGCCACGGTGAATGCGCCGGCGCCGCCGTGGCCGCTATCGCGGGCAGCATGCCCAGCAACAGGACCAGGGTCGCGCTAGTTTTCGTCATCGATAATTCCGGTGATCCTGGCGAGCAACTCGCCGTGCGCGAGCCGCGCACGCACGTCGTCGCCCTGATTGACCTGCGACGCGCGCGTCAGCGCCTTGCCCGTGGCGGCGTCGGTAACGATCGCGTAGCCCCGGTCGAGCGTGGCCAGCGGGCTTACGGCGTTCAGTGCGCGTGCGGTCAGGCGCAAGCGGTGACCGGCGTCAGCGACCTGCCGCCGCCCCGCTGCAGCGAGTCGTTGCCGCAACTCTGCCGCACGGCTGATTGCGCGTTGCACCCTTACGGTGGGAGACACCTGCAATAACCCCCTGTTCAGCGTGAACAGCCGGCTCCCCCGCGCATGCAGGTCGTGCCGCATCGCGGCCGCGAGCCGGCCGACAATCTCCCGCAGCTTGTCCTGCTGGCGCGCGACCCTGGCCGCCGGGCTTGCCCGCAGGAGACGGCGGCTCAGCCAGTCGATCGCCTGCGCCTTGTTCTCGAGCGTCCGCTGGCCCTGGCGCGCGATTCTCGTGGCGATCGTGTCGATGGCGCGCAACCAGTCCCCGCGGTCCGGCACCACGAGTTCTGCGGCGCCGGATGGCGTCGGCGCGCGTACGTCGGCCACGAAATCCGCGATCGTGAAGTCCACCTCGTGGCCCACGGCACTCACGACCGGCAGCGGGCACTCCGAAATCGCGCGCGCGAGCTGTTCGTCATTGAACGCCCACAGGTCCTCGAGCGAGCCGCCGCCGCGCGTGAGGATCAGCACGTCGCACTCGTCACGCCGGATCGCGGTTTGCAGGGCGCCGATCAATTCCGCCGGTGCCGCATCCCCCTGAACGGCGGCGGGGTAGATCACGACCGGCACGGCCGGGAAACGGCGCCCGAGGACGCTCAGCACGTCGCGCACGGCGGCGCCGCTGGGCGACGTGATGACGCCGATGCGGCGCGGCAGGGCGGGGATCGGCTGCTTGCGGTCGGCGTCGAACAGGCCCTCGGCGGCGAGCTTCTTCTTCAGCGCCTCGTAGCGGCGCTGCAGGACGCCTTCGCCGGCGGCCTCGATGTGTTCGACGATGAGCTGGTAGTCGCCGCGCGCTTCGTACAGGCTGACCTGGCCGTAAGCGAGGACGTGGTCGCCGTTCTTGAACGCGTGCGTCGGGCCGCGCTGGCGATTGCGAAAGAACGCGGCGCTGATCTGCGCCGACTCGTCCTTGAGCCTGAAATAGAGATGCCCGGAGGCGGGCCGCGCCATGTTGGAGATTTCGCCTTCGACCCAGAGCCGGCCGACGCCCCGTTCGAGCAGGGTCTTGACCTCGCGGTTCAGCTGGCTGACGGTGATCGCTGTCGCCTGGCCCGAGTTTTCCATGGTCGCGAGTATATCCGATCAGTCCAAGCTAGTGCCGGAAAAATGAGCGGCGTACAATTACCCGTTTAACCTCATCAAGGGACGCGAACCTGACCATGCGCATCGCCAAGGAAGCCCTGACATTCGACGATGTCCTCCTGCAGCCCGGCTACTCGGAGGTACTGCCTCGCGAAGTCGATCTCAGCACCCGGCTGACGGCCGAAATCTCGCTGAACATCCCGATCCTGTCCGCCGCGATGGATACGGTGACCGAGGCCCGGCTGGCCATCGCGCTCGCCCAGGAAGGCGGTATCGGCGTGATTCACAAGAACATGAACGTCGAGGAACAGGCGCGGCAGGTCCACACGGTGAAGAAGTTCGAGAGCGGCATCGTGCGCAACCCGATAACGGTGACGCCCGACATGACCATCAGGGAGGTCATCGACCTGACCCGGGCGATGGGGATCTCCGGTGTACCGGTCGTCAGCGAGAGCCAGACCGTGGGCATCGTCACGGGCCGCGACCTGCGATTCGAGACGCAGCTCGATGCGCCGGTATCGTCGGTTATGACGCCGAGGGAACGCCTGGTGACGGTGGCGGAGGGGGCCGGCGAAGAGGAAGTCGTGTCGCTGCTCCACCAGCACCGCATCGAAAAGGTCCTCGTGGTCGGCGACAACTTCGAACTCCGGGGCATGATCACGGCCAAGGACTTCCAGAAAGCGAAGGACTTCCCGCGCGCCTGCAAGGACTCGAGCGGCGCGCTGCGGGTCGGCGCGGCCGTCGGCACCGGGCACGACACCGACGATCGCGTGGATGCGCTGGTCTCGGCGGGCGTGGACGTGGTGGTAGTCGATACGTCGCACGGGTTCTCGAAAGGCGTGCTCGACCGGGTTGCCCGCATCAAGCAGAAATACCCGGACATGCAGGTCATCGGCGGCAACATCGTGACCGCCGACGCGGCGGAAGCACTTGTAAAAGCCGGCGCGGATGGCGTGAAAGTCGGCATCGGGCCCGGTTCCATCTGCACGACCCGCGTCGTCGCCGGCGTGGGCGTGCCACAGATCTCGGCGGTCGCCGAGGTCGCCGCCGCCATGAAGAATTCGGGTGTTCCGCTGATCGCGGACGGCGGTATTCGCTACTCGGGCGATATCGCCAAGGCGATCGTCGCCGGCGCTTACTCCGTCATGATCGGCAGCCTGTTCGCCGGCACCGAGGAGTCGCCGGGCGAAGTCGAGCTCTACCAGGGACGCTCCTACAAGTCCTATCGCGGCATGGGCTCCATCGGCGCGATGGGGCAGTCCCACGGTTCTTCCGACCGCTATTTCCAGGACACCACGGAAGAGCTGGAGAAGCTCGTGCCCGAAGGCATCGAGGGGCGCGTGGCGTACAAGGGCAGCATGATTGCGATCGTGCACCAGCTCATCGGCGGCGTGCGCGCGGCCATGGGCTACACGGGCAGCAGCACGATCGAGGAGATGCGCAGCAAGCCGCAGTTCGTGCGCATAACCGGCGCCGGCATGAAGGAGAGCCACGTACATGACGTGACGATCACCAAGGAAGCGCCGAACTACCGGACACTCCGCAGCGACTCATGAGCCAGCCCGCAAGCGTTACCAACGTCCCGCGCAAGGACATCCATGCACACCGGCTGCTGATCCTCGACTTCGGCAGCCAGTACACGCAGCTCATCGCGCGCCGCGTGCGCGAGCGCGGCGTGTATTCCGAGATCCATCCCTGGGACATGGGCGATGACGCCATCAGGGCATTCGCGCCTAGCGGCGTGATCCTGTCCGGCGGGCCGGAGTCGGTCAACCTTGAAGATCCGCCCCGCGTTGCGCACGCGGTCTTCGAGCTGGGTGTACCGGTCCTCGGCATCTGTTACGGCATGCAGACGATGGCGGCCGAGCTGGGCGGCAAGGTCGAGGCGTCGAGTCACCGCGAGTTCGGCTACGCGGAGATCGAGCCCGGCGATTCCGGCCTGCTCGGCGGCCTCAGCGATACAGAGAGCGGCCCGCCCCTGCTCAAGGTCTGGATGAGCCACGGCGACCGCGTCGAGTCGCTGCCGCCGGGTTTCGAGGCGACGGCCAGGAGCAGCAATTCGCCCCTCGCGGCGATGGAGGATCGCGCCCGGCACTTTTACGGCGTTCAGTTCCACCCGGAAGTCACGCACACGCTGCAGGGCCAGGCGATCATGGAGCGCTTCGTCCACGACATTTGCGGCTGCCCCAGCGACTGGACGCCGGGTAACATCGTCGCGGACGGCATCGCACGGGTGCGCGAGCAGGTCGGGGACGGCAAGGTCCTGCTGGGCCTGTCCGGCGGCGTCGATTCGTCGGTGGTTGCGGCGCTTCTGCACGAAGCCATCGGCGACCAGCTGACCTGCGTGTTCGTCGACCACGGGCTTCTTCGCCACAACGAAGGCGACCAGGTCATGGACACTTTCGCCAACCATCTCGGCGTGCGCGTCATACGTGTGGACGCGGCCGATCGTTTCTTCGCTGCACTGGAAGGCGTGAGCGACCCGGAAGAGAAACGCAAGATCATCGGCGGCAAGTTCATCGAGGTATTCGACGAAGAAGCCCACAAGCTCGAAAGCATCGAGTGGCTGGCGCAGGGCACGATCTATCCGGACGTCATCGAGTCGGCCGGGGCGTCGACGGGCAAGGCGCACGTCATCAAGTCGCACCATAACGTGGGCGGGCTCCCGGAGGACATGCGCATGTCGCTGGTCGAGCCGCTGCGCGAACTGTTCAAGGACGAAGTCCGCAAGATCGGCCTCGAACTCGGCCTGCCGCAGGAGATGGTCTACCGGCACCCGTTCCCCGGGCCGGGCCTCGGCGTGCGCATACTCGGCGAAGTCCGGCGCGAGTTCGTGGAGAAGCTGCAGCTCGCGGACGACATCTTCATCGACGAGCTTCGCAAGCACGATCTCTACGACCAGGTCAGCCAGGCGTTCGCCGTGTTCCTGCCGGTGAAGTCCGTAGGCGTGATGGGCGACGGGCGTCGCTACGACTACGTGATTGCGCTGCGTGCCGTGGAAACCATCGATTTCATGACGGCGCGCTGGGCGCGGCTGCCGTACGAATTCCTCGAGACCGTCAGCCTGCGCATCATCAACGAGGTGGCCGGCATCTCCCGCGTGACCTACGACATCTCCGGCAAGCCGCCGGCGACGATCGAGTGGGAATAGATGACGGCCTGGTCGGAGACGGACCTGGCCCACATGCGCGCGGCGCTCGCCGAGGCGGAAGCCGCCGCCGAGTCCGGTGAGGTGCCCGTCGGCGCCGTGGTCGTTGCCGGCGGCGAGGTCGTCGCGCGCGGCCACAATCGCAGCGAGACCGACGTTGATCCGAGCGCGCACGCGGAAATCGTGGCGCTGCGTGCAGCGGCCCGCAGGACCGGCAACTACCGCCTGACCGATGCAACCCTGTACGTGACGCTGGAGCCCTGCGCCATGTGCATGGGAGCGCTCGTACAGGCCCGCATCGAGCGACTCGTCTTCGGCGCCTACGACCCCAAAGCCGGGACGGCCGGCAGTGCAATCGACCTGTCGGACAGCCCGTCGTTCAACCCTCGTTTCGAGATCAATGGCGGCGTGCTGGCGGAGGAGTGCGGAGCGCCGCTGAAGTCATTCTTCGAGTCGAAGAGAACCCTGTAGGAGCGCGCCTCGGCGCGCGATCAGTCGCGGTTCAAGAACCACTCCTACGGGGTATGATCGTCAGGTCTCGGTGATCTCGCGTTGCGCTTCCAGCGAGTCAGGCTCTGTTATTTCGCCGTCCGGCGATTCCGAATCCTCGGGGATGTCGGGCTCCTCGTTCGCAGTCAGCCATTTGAGGATGTTGTAGTAGCTGCGGATGTTGTTGACGTACAGCACCGGTTCCCAGCCGCGCGCATAGCCGTACGGCACCTTCGTGTACCACTTGCGCTGCGCGAGCAGCGGCAGCGACTTGGATACGTCGATCCAGGTGTCCGGATCGCCGCCCTGCCATTCGACGATCTTGCGCGCGTCTTTCAGGTGGTTGAAACCGACGTTGTAGGCGGCAAGCGCCATCCACGTGCGGTCCGGTTCGTCGACCGTGTCGGCGACGCGCTCGGTCTGCCTGGCGTAGTACTGGGCCCCGCCGAAGATGCTGTTCTTCGGATCCACGCGGTCGTCGATGCCGAGGAAGGAAGCCGTGTCTTCCGTCAGCATCATGATGCCGCGTACGCCGGTCGGCGAGACGGCGCCGGAGCGCCAGTGCGACTCCTGGTACCCGATGGCGGCGAGCAGGCGCCAGTCGACGCCCCACTTGGCGCCGGCTTCCTCGAACATCTCGCGGTACCGCGGCAGGCGGCTCTCGTAATGGCGGATGAAATTGCGGGTACCGACATAGTCGAACTTCTTCGTATGGCCGTAGTAACGGTCGTGTACCTGGGCAAGATAGCCATCGCGGTCCGCTTCGATCAGGAAGCGGTCGGCGCGGGCGAGAAGGCTGTCGCCGGACCCTTTCGGAAACGCCCACGCGATCGGGTCACCGAGCTCGAGATCCAGGGCCACGCGCAGGTCCGGGTGAAAGTGCCGCTGGATATTGAATTCCGTGCTGTCCGCGATCGTGAAGTCGACCTCTTCGTTGGCTACCTTGGCGAGCAGGTCGGTAACTTCGGCGTCGGCGTTTTCCGTCCATTCGAGTTCGGGGTGAACGGCGGAAAGAACCTGCAACATGTCGGCGTGGCTGCTGCCGGCCATGACCTCGATCGGGCGGCCGATCACCTCCTCGATGTCGTTGGGTTTGCCGGTGCCGAGCTTGTAGATGAGGTGCATGTCGACCATTTCGTACGGGTGGCCGAAGTGCAGGTATTCGCGTCGCGACTCCGTGATCGACAGGCCCGCTGCGGCCATGTGCGCCTTGCCCGCATTCAGGTACGGAACGATCTCGGAGATGCTGTCGACGGTCCTGATGACGAGGTCGACGCAGAGTTCGTCAGCAAATGCCTTGACGAGGTCGAATTCGGGGCCGGAAGGCCCGTCGGGACCCTCGACATAGGAAACGGGACTGTCGCGCGTGACGACACGCAACTCGCCGAGTTCCAGCACCTGGTCGAGAAGGGGCGGCGGCGACGAACAGGTGCCGAGCAGTGCTGCCAGAGTTATGTAGAGCAACAGGCGCAAACGCTGTCTCCATGTTGCATCGCTTATTAGTTTGACCGAATGGACAGGCAGTGTTTCCCTCGCTGCGCTGTTTTCGGCCTGGCGCAATGGACTCATTTTACCGTTTTTGACGTGGTCCATGCTGTTAAAGTTTGCGACACCTGCGTACAATCCCGACCCCGCAATGCAGCATCGGAGAGGTGCCAGAGTGGTCGACAAAATCGCCGGGAGCGATTTTGGACGCACGAAGTGCGCCCGAAGGGCGGCGGGCAGGATGCCCGCCGTCAATGGGCCTGACTCGACAAACCGGTGTACGACGCCCGCAGGGCGTCTCGCCAAACGAAAATGCGAATGTTAAGGAGAGGTGCCAGAGTGGTCGAATGGGCCTGACTCGAAATCAGGTGTACGGTTCTCCCGTACCGTGGGTTCGAATCCCACCCTCTCCGCCAATAAGTCAGGCCTTCGAATGGTCTCCAACGAGAGACTGTCGAAAACCTTTTTCTTTCCGCGACTTGCGTGGTCTTACGTATATTTTTGCGGACCGTCAGT
>DATHRM010000434.1:0-3655 GCA_035465295.1 Woeseiaceae bacterium
CCTTTCGCCGACGACGGGTTGAGCCGCAGGACGGCCATCGCCGCGATGTAGGCGATATAACTGATGCCGTTGATGAGGAACGCGGTCGCGACACCCCATACCGCGATGACGAACCCGGCAATGGCAGGACCGACGAAACGCGACATATTGAATGCGATCGACGTCCAGGCAATAGCACTCTGCAGCTGCTCGCGCTGAACGAGGTTCGGCACTATCGACATGCGCACGGGCGCATGTGCGCCGTCGAGGATACCCTGCATCAGCGCCAGCAGGGCGAGCACGCGGATATCGATGTAGCCCAGGTTCGTCAGCAGCACGAGGACGAACATGTTGATGACGCTGAGCGAGTTGATCAGCATCGATGCCGCGCGCCGGTCGAATCGATCCGCCAGGACGCCGAACACCGGGCCGAACAGGACGGCGGGAGCGAACTGGGTAAAGGCGACGATGCCGACCCAGAGCTCCGATTTGGACAGCTGCCAGGCAAACCACCCGAGCGCGACCCTGTAGACCCAGAGCCCCAGCAGTGAAACGGTGCTGCCCGCGAAGTAGATCGGGAAATTGCGCGTTTTGAATGGAGATTCTGTCACTGCGCCTGTTTCATTTGGCAGCGCTGACGCGCGGCAAAACACATGGTATTGGAGCGGCTTCTCCTTGTTCAAGGACAGCTCGTGCTCAGCCGGCTCCAGCAGGTCCGGTTCAGTGATAAGATCCCGGCTGCGATGGCCGCCGGCCATAACAAGCAATTCGACAAAGGCAGAGCATGATCAAACTCATCGTCGCAATCCGCAAACGCGAGGGCATGAGCGTCGAAGAGTTCCAGGCACACTGGAGAACCCGCCACGCCGAACTGGTCCGCAACTGTCCCGCGACGGCGAGGTACATCCGGAAGTACGTGCAGTGCCATACGGTGCCGGATCAGTACCAGAAGGGCGAGGTGGCGTTCGACGGCACGGCCGAACTATGGTTCGACAATGTCGCGGACATGGAGGCTTTCTACAGCGACCCGGACTATCTCAGGGACGTACAGCCGGACGAACCCCGGTTTGCCGATATGAGCAAGACCGTGTTCTTTGTTACCCGGGAAGAAGTGATCCTGGACGAAACCTGATTCAGGTTCGCCAGGGCGCCAGCATACGAGCCGCAGATGGAAACTTCAGGAAAGACGGTCGGCGTACTGGGCGGCATGGGCCCGGAAGCCACGGTCGATTTCATGGCCAGGGTTATCGCGTTGACGGACGCGGCTCGCGACCAGGACCACGTGCGCATGCTCGTCGACCACAACCCGCATGTGCCGAACCGGCAGGAGGCGATCCTCGGCGGCGGGGAAGATCCGGGTCCGGTTCTCGCCGACATGGCGGCCGATCTCGAAGCGAGCGGCGCCGATTTTCTCGTCATTCCGTGCAACACGGCGTACGTGTTCGAAGACGCGATCCTGGTCGCGACGCATATCCCCCTGATCAGCATCGTCGGCGTGTCGATTGCCGCGGCGCAGGAACGAGCACCGGGCGTGGATCGTGTCGGCCTGCTGGTCACCGACGGGTGCCTGGAATCCGGTATCTACCAGTCCGGCCTCGAAGCGGCCGGGCTCGAGGCGGAGCTGCCGACGGCGGAAGAGCTCGGCGAACTCATGACGCTGATCAGGTCGATCAAGGGCGGCAAACGCACGGAAGACACGGCGCGCGGCATGGCGGCACTCGCGGACGCGCTCGTGTCGCGCGGTGCCGGCGCGATTATCGCGGCCTGCACCGAGATTCCGCTGGTGCTCGAGCAGGACGCCGTCAGCGTGCCGCTGATATCCTCGACGGGCGCGCTTGCCGAGATAACGGTCAAGCTTGCCACCGGTGAGATTCCGCTGCCCGACTGCCTGTAACCCCCGAGAGAACGCACTATGCACCTGTCACGATTCCCCCGCGTATCGCTAGCCCACCTGCCGACGCCGCTGGAGCCCCTGCCGCGCCTGAGCGAGCACCTCGGCGGGCCGCAGATCTGGGTCAAGCGCGACGACTGCACCGGCCTCGCCACGGGCGGCAACAAGACCCGCAAGCTGGAGTTTTCGATGGCCGCGGCGCTCGAAGCTGGCGCGGACACAATCGTGACCGTCGGCGCCTACCAGTCGAATCACGTGCGCCAGGCAGCAGCGGCCGCCTGCAAGCTCGGGTTGCGCTGCGAGGTGCTGCTCGAGCACCGGGTCGATGAACCCACCGACGATTATCTTCAGTCGGGCAACGTGCTGTTGGACCACGTGTTCGGCGCCAACATCCGCGAGTACCCGGCCGGCACAGATTTCGACGCGGCAATGGACGAGGTCGCTGCAGAAGTGAACGGTTCCGGTGGCACGGCCTATGTCATCCCCGGCGGCGCCTCGAACAAAATCGGCGCGCTCGGCTACGTCAACTGCGCTCTGGAACTGGTGAACCAGGCCAACGAGCGCGGCCTTGTCATCGACCACCTCGTCACCGCAACCGGAAGCGCGGGAACGCAGGGCGGGTTGATCGTGGGTCTCAAAGCCATGAACGCCAATATCCCGTTGCTCGGCATCGGGGTGAGTGCGCCGAAAGACGTGCAGGAGCAGAAGGTATTCGAACTCGCCGTTGAAACCGCGGAATACATCGGTGCGCCGGGTGTCGTCGAACGCGAGGATGTCGTCGCAAACTGCGACTACGTCGGCGAGGGCTACGGTATCCCCACGGACGCGATGAACGATGCGGTGCTGTTGCTCGCCCGCCTCGAAGGCCTGCTGTTCGACCCCGTCTACAGCGGCAAGGCGCTGGCCGGCCTGATCGACCTGGTCGGGAAGGGGCACTTCGAAGGCGCGAAGAACATCGTTTTCCTGCACACGGGCGGATCCGCCGCCCTGTTCGCGTACAAGAGCCAGCTCAGGACGGACTGAACGGACGTGGCGGGGCTCATTGACGACATTGTCGAAATCCTCGGCGCAAAGGGCGTACTGACCGGCGCGGACGTAGCGGCACGCCCTGCCTCCTGGTTGCGGCCGGAGCCGAGCAGGGCGAAAGCGATCGTGCGGCCGGCGGATACCGACGAGGTCGCCGCGGTGATGAAGCTGTGTCACGCGGCCGGTCAGACCGTGATCCCGGTCGGCGGCAACACCGGGCTCGTCGAAGGTGCGACGGCAGGCCCGGACGACATCCTGCTGTCCCTCGAGCGCATGAACGCTGTCGAGTCGCTCGACGAGACCGGCTGCACGATGACGGTAGAGGCGGGCGTGCCCCTGCACACGGTGCAGGAGCGTGCGGCCGAAGCCGATCTCATGTTCCCCGTGGATTTCGGGGCTCGCGGCAGCGCCCAGATCGGCGGCGCGATCTCGACGAACGCCGGCGGCAACGCCGTGATTCGCTACGGCATGATGCGCGAGCAGGTGCTCGGTCTCGAAGCCGTGCTCGCCGACGGCACGATCGTGTCATCGATGAACCGGCTGCTGAAGAACAATGCCGGTTACGACCTCAAGCAGCTCTTCATCGGCACCGAGGGCACGCTCGGCATCGTTACGCGTGCCGTTCTGCGCCTGCGGCCCGCGCTGCGCAGCCGCAACACCGCGTTCGTTGCGGTGGACGACTATGCGAACGTGCCGCGGCTGCTGAAAAGCCTCGGCAGCTCGCTCGGCGGCAGCCTGACCGCGTTCGAGGTGCTGTGG
>DATHRM010000435.1:0-15582 GCA_035465295.1 Woeseiaceae bacterium
AGGTGGGATCGTAGGCGCAGCAGTTGGGAATCGTCGACGCAGCGACAAGGCTGTGACCATCCTGGTGCTGCAGGCCTTCGCCAGCCAGCGTGGTGCGGCCGGCCGTCGCGCCGATGAGAAAGCCCCGGGCCTGCATGTCGCCCGCAGCCCAGAGGAAATCGCCGACGCGCTGGAAACCGAACATCGAGTAATAAATGTAGAACGGCACCATCTGCACGTTGTGATTGGAGTAGGCGCTGGCCGCAGCGATCCAGGAACTCATCGCGCCGGCCTCGTTGATGCCCTCCTCGAGGATCTGGCCCGACTTGTCCTCGCGGTAGTACATGAGCTCGCCGGCATCCTCGGGCTCGTAAAGCTGGCCCTTGGACGCGTAGATGCCGATCTGGTGGAACATGCCTTCCATGCCGAAGGTGCGCGCCTCGTCGGGGACGATCGGCACGATGTGCTTGCCGATCTGCTTGTCGCGCGTGAGCGCCGTGAGCATTCGCACGAAGGCCATCGTCGTCGATATTTCACGGTCGCCCGTGCCGTCGAGCTGGGTCTTGAACAGCTCGAGCGGCGGTACGGGGAGATCGGGCCCTTTCGTGCGCCTTGCCGGCAGGTACCCGCCCAGCGCTTTGCGTCGCTCGCGAAGATACTCGAGTTCCTCGCTGTCCTCGGCGGGGCGGTAGAACGGGACCTCGTCGAGGTCCTTGTCGGCGATCGGAATATTGAAGCGGTCGCGGAAAGCGCGCAGGGCATTGAGGTCCATCTTCTTTTGCTGGTGGGCGATGTTCTGGCCCTCGCCGGCCTTGCCGAGACCAAAGCCCTTCACGGTCTTGGCGAGAATGATCGTGGGCTGCCCCTCGTGCCTGACCGCGGCGTGGTAGGCCGCGTAGATCTTGCGGTAATCGTGGCCGCCTCGATTGAGGCGCCAGACCTCCTCGTCCGACATGTCGGCGACCATCTCGGCCGTCTCCGGGTGCTTGCCGAAGAACTTCTCGCGAACGTAGGCGCCGTCCCGGGCCTTGTAGACCTGGTACTCGCCGTCGACGGTCTCGTCCATGAGCCGCCGCAACTTGCCGCTGTGATCGTCGGCCAGCAGCGGGTCCCAGCGTGAGCCCCAGATGACCTTGATGACGTTCCAGCCGGCACCGCCAAAGGCCGCTTCGAGTTCCTGGATGATCTTGCCGTTGCCACGCACGGGCCCGTCGAGGCGCTGCAGGTTGCAGTTGACGACGAACACCAGGTTGTCGAGGCCCTCGCGCACGGGCATGGTGATGGCGCCCATCGATTCCGGCTCGTCCATCTCACCGTCGCCGAGGAAGGCCCAGACCTTGCGGTCGCTCGGCTCCATCATGCCCCGGTGCTCCATGTAGCGCATGAATCGTGCCTGGTAGATGGCCATCATCGGGCCGAGCCCCATGGATACCGTCGGGAACCGCCAGAAGTCGGGCATCAGCCACGGATGCGGATAGGACGACAGGCCGCCGCCGCCGACTTCGCGGCGGAAGCGCGCGAGTTGCTCCTCGGTCAGGCGGCCCTCGAGGAATGCGCGCGCGTAGATGCCGGGCGACGAGTGCCCCTGCACGAACACCATGTCGCCGGCATGCCCGGCTTCGTCACCGCGCCAGAAGTGGTTGAAGCCGACCTCGTACATGGTCGCCGACGACGCGTAACTCGACAGGTGCCCGCCGTACTCGGTGCTGACGCGGTTCGCCCGCACCACCATCGCCATCGCGTTCCAGCGGAGGTAGGCCTCGATACGGCGCTCGAGGGCGCGATCGCCCGGGTATTCGGGCTGCCTTCCCGGCGCAATCGTGTTGACGTAGGCCGTGTTCGGCGAGTACGGCAGGTACGCTCCGGAACGGCGCGCAAAGTCGATCATCCGGTTCAGCAGGAAGTGCGCCCGCTCGGGCCCGTGTTGCGTGAGGACCGAGTCGATAGACTCCAGCCACTCGTTCGTCTCTACCGGATCGATGTCGTCATACGGGTTGAACTTGGTCATGTGTCGTCCATTGTAGCCGGCCCCGGCGTTCTGCATGACGGGGGCTGCCGCATTGCGTGAATATTACGAGGTGTCCTGCTAGGATCACCGCTCGATCGCGTCGGGCTTCGCACTAATAATTATTATCACCTGCGATGTTCCGGGTTTGCGCGGTGACGGTCAAGCACAGGGCAGGATTACATTCGTATGCATCCACTCTATCCCGATTCCAAAGAAATCCGGATTTATCAGCGACTTGGGCGCGTGACGGCGAAGCAGCTGGAGCCGCTGGACCAGTTGCTCCTGATACTACCGGGGCAGGTCCCGGCGTCGGTGTGGAAGAACCTGCCCGAAGGGCAGAAACTCAAGGCCGCAATGCGGCGCCGCGGCACGGACGCGATTCCCGCGCTTTACACCCGTCTCGACAACAAGAAGCAGACGCTGGTTGCCGCTCTTACGCTGAAGGCGGACGCCGATACGTTCGAACGGCTGAGCCGCGCGCGCAAACTCGTCGCCAGCGCGACCGCCGAGAAGGCGGGCAGCCTGGGCATCGCCGTGGTCGGGTTCGACGACGACGCGGCGGCGGCGATCGTGGAAAACGTCGTCTCCGCGGCTCTCGCCGCCGCGTTCCGGCTGCCGGCATTCAAGAGCGACCCGCCGTCGGAGAAAATTCGCAGTATCCGGATCGTGGGCCTCGCCGAAAAGCTCGACCTCGACCGTGTGCGTGCCGAAGCCAACGGCAACAACCTCGCACGCTGGCTGACGGCGATGCCGCCGAACAAGCTCGACGCCGCAGGCTATGCGGACCTGTTGCGGGCGCTGGCCAAGGAACACGGCTGGAAATACAAGCGCTATTCGGTGAAGGAGCTCGAGAAAATGGGGGCCGGCGCATTTCTCGCCGTCGCGCAGGGCAACGACGACGACAGTGCATCGATCGTGCGCCTGCGCTATCGCCCTGACGCCCAGTCGGCGAAGGCGGACCTGAGCCTCGTCGGTAAAGGCATCATTTTCGACACGGGTGGCACCAATCTAAAACCGTTCCAGGCGATGCTCGACATGCACGGCGACATGCAGGGCAGCGCGGTCGCCCTGGGGACGCTGCTCGCGATCTCCGAACTGGAACTTCCGCTGGCAGCAGACGCCTGGCTCGCCATCACGGAGAACCGCACCGGACCCACCGCCTACAAGTCCCAGGACCTGATCGTTGCGGCGAACGGCAAGACGATCCAGACCATACATACCGACGCCGAAGGCCGCATGGCGCTCGCGGACACGCTGGTTTTCGCCAGCCGCGACACGCCGGGGCTGATCGTCGACTACGCCACGCTGACCGGTTCCTGCGTCAATGCCATCACGACCCGGTATTGCGGCGTATTTACGAACCGGCCGGAATGGCACCCGCGTCTCAAGCGCACGGGCCAGCACTGCGGCGAACGCGTCTGGCCTTTCCCGATCGGCAAGGAGTTCCTCGAGGATCTCAAGAGCGACGTCGCCGACCTGCAGCAGTGCTCCGTGAAAGGCACCGGCGATCACATTCTCGCCGGCAGCTTCCTGGCGGAATTCGTCGAGAACGACGTTCCGTGGATCCACATGGACCTGTCGGCCGGCAATCACAAGGGGGGCCTCGGCCATGTGCCCACCGAGGTGACCGGTTTCGGGGTACGCTACACGATGAGCCTGGTCCTGGACGAGAAGATCCTCGAATCGGCGGACTGAGTGACGGATAACGTGACAATGGCGGACCGCTTCCGCGGATTCCTGCCCGTGGTGGTGGACGTCGAAACGGGCGGCTTCAACGCGAAGACCGATGCGCTGCTGGAAATTGCCGCGGTTCTGCTGAAGTTCGACGCGGCGGGCAGGTTATGCCGTGACGAGACGTATCGATACCACGTCAAGCCGTTCGAAGGCGCCAACATGGATCCCGCGTCGCTCGCGGTCAACGGCATCGACCCCAATCACCCGCTGCGACCGGCGATCGACGAGCGCGATGCGCTGCAGCGCGTATTCCGTGAAGTGCGGCGCGCAATTCGCGAAGCCAACTGCACCCGCGCCATCCTGGTGGGTCACAATTCCGCATTCGACCTCGGCTTTATCAATGAAGCCATCGAACGCTCTGCGATCAAGAGAAACCCGTTTCACCCGTTTTCGAGTTTCGACACGGCAACCCTGTGCGGAGTCGCCTTCGGCCAGACGGTCCTGTCCCGCGCCGTAAAGGCCGCCGGCCTGGAGTTCGACGAGGAATCGGCGCACTCCGCGGCGTACGACGCCGAGATCACGGCCGACGTATTCTGCGAGGTCGTCAACCGCTTCCGGCCGGTGTTCGAAGCCAGCCTGTCGTAGGTGCGCCTGCGGAAAAACCGATCGGCAGGCGCGGTTCTCGAACCGCGATCAGGCCGCTGCGCCTTCCAGCAATTCCTTCAGCTCGCCGGAGTGATACATCTCGACGACGATATCGCTGCCGCCGATCAACTCTCCCTTGACGTAAAGCTGCGGGAACGTCGGCCAGTTCGAGTACTCTTTCAACCCCTGGCGGATTTCCTCGTCTTCGAAGATATTGACGAAGGCGTACGGTTTGCCGATGGCATTCAGTGCAGCAACGGCCTGCCCTGAAAACCCGCATTGCGGAAAATCCGGCGTGCCTTTCATGTACAGCAAAATGTCGTGAGATTTCAGCTGCTCTTCGATTCTCGCGTTTACGTCCACGTCAGTCATCCTTCTTGGACCTCTCGTCCTCGTCTGTGTCGCGCTGCTCTGCCGGCGCCACGTCGGCGCCGAGCAACATGCTGGTGCAGCCCGTCGCCGCCAGCAGCGCGAGTATAATGATAAATGTTCTCATATAATAATGATTATCTATTTGCCCGGGCAATCTCTTATAATACAGCCGGCGCGCAGGCGCCACTATTCCAATTCGCATCGAATCGAACAACAAAACATCCCTGGAGAGCGAATAATGAATCCCCTGAATACCGTGGGCGGCACAATCACTGCCGGCATCGTCCTGGCAATCGTCATTGCCGCCGCGACCGCAGGCATCGCATTCAACGCCGTCAGCTTTATCGTCTGGATACACGTGCTTGCCGGCATCACCTGGGTCGGCCTGCTCTACTATTTCAATTTCGTCCAGGTCCCGGCGCTGGCCGACGCCGTCGCGGACGAGGGCGGCCCCGGCGGCGCTGGAATTACCAAATACGTCGCGCCGCGCGCGCTCTGGTGGTTCCGCTGGGGGGCACTGCTCACCTGGCTGTCCGGCGCGGCCGCGCTCGGTCACTACCGCATCTTCGCCGACGCCTTCACGCTGGGGCTGATGGGCGATTCGCTGAACGTCCAGGCCATGGTCATCGGTGTCGGCGCCTGGCTGGGCACGATCATGCTGTTCAACGTCTGGGTGCTCATCTGGCCGAACCAGAAGAAGGTGCTCGGCCTCGTCGAAGCGAGTGCCGACGAAGTGGCCACGGCGAAGCGCGTTGCCCTGCTCGCATCGCGAACGAATACGATGCTGTCCGTCCCGATGCTCATGAGCATGGTCGGCTACGGTCACGGCGGCTTTTTCCTGTAATTGCAGCCGTTGGTCTCACTCAGGGACGCCGAGCAGCAGACCCTCGGCCCGACGGTTGCTGCAGCACTGGCCGAGGATATCGGCGACGGCGACCTGACGGCAGCCCTCATCGACGAAGACGAGGTCGCCGGCGCCACCATCGTTGCCCGCGAAGCCCTGGTGCTCGCCGGCCATCCCTGGGCGACCGAGGTATTTCGGCAGCTCGACGAACGAATCCAGACCGACTGGTACATCGAAGACGGACAGCGCGCCGAGGCGGACGACGTCATCTGCAAGCTCGTCGGCCCTGCGCGCGCCCTCCTGACGGGCGAGCGCACCGCGCTCAATTTCCTGCAGACGCTGTCGGGGACGGCGACGCTCACCGCGCGCTATGTCGCCGCGGTCGCCGGTACGCGCGCCAGGGTCCTCGACACGCGCAAGACCCTGCCCGGCCTCAGGCAGGCGCAGAAATACGCCGTGCGTTGTGGCGGCGCGGATAACCACCGTGCGGGGCTGTACGACGCGATACTGATCAAGGAAAACCACGTCAGGAGCGCCGGCAGCATCACCGAGGCGCTGCGGCGCGCGCAGGCTGCGAAAGACGACGTCCTGGTCGAAGTCGAGGTCGAGTCGCTGGACGAACTGCGGGAGGCGCTCGACGCCGGAGCCGCGCGCATATTGCTCGACAATTTTTCCCTGGACGACCTGCGTGAGGCCGTGTCGATCAATTCGGGTTACGGCTATGTCGCGGCGGAACTCGAAGCATCGGGCAATGTCGGTCTCGACACGATTCGGGACATCGCGGAAACCGGTGTGGATTATATTTCGACGGGTGCGATCACCAAGAACGTACGCGCCGCCGACCTGTCGATGCTGTTTCGCATCGACTAGCGGACGTGCTTACAGCTCGCCGGGAGCGTCCGTGTACGCCGCGGCGCTGCTTACGCGTTTAGGCTCTGATACGCCGTAACCCTGCGCGTAGTCGACGCCCATACCCCTGAGCATCGTGATGATGTCTTCGTTCTCCGCAAACTCGGCAATGGTCTGCTTGCCGGTAAGGTGCCCGATTTCATTAATCGAACGTACCATTTCGCGGTCGATCTGATCATGCAGCATCTCCTTCACGAATCCACCTTCGATCTTGAGGAAGTCCACCGGCAGGTGCTTCAGGTAGCCGAATGACGACATGCCTTCGCCGAAATCGTCCAGCGCGAACTTGCAGCCGACTTCCTTGAGTGCGTTGATGAAGCGAACGGCCTGGGAGTAACTGGCGACCGCCGTATGCTCGGTAATCTCGAAGCAGATCTTGGTTGCGTCGAGCCCCGACATCTGGAACTGCTCGATGACGAACGGCAGGAATTTCTCGTCGCCCAGGCTCTGCCCCGAGAGATTGATGGAGCACATCATGAGCCGCTCGCGCTCGTCGGCCTCCGAGACCAGCCAGCGGAACGCCTGCCTGATAACCCAGCGGTCGATCGCCGGCGTGAGGTTGTAACGTTCCGCCGCGCCGATGAAGAGTCCCGGCGAAATGACGCCGCCGCTCTCGTCGCGCATCCTCAGCAGAATTTCGTAATGCGCCCCCTCTTCCTCCCGCTGCAGCGGCATGATCGTCTGGCGGAAGAGCTCGAAGCGATTTTCCTCTAGCGCATTGTTGATACGCGCAGCCCACTGCATCTCGCGACGCCGGCGCATCAGGTCGATGTCGTTCTCCTGGAAGCTGTGGATGCGGTTGCGGCCGGCTTCCTTGGCGGCGGCACAGGCGCTGTCCGCGGCGCTGAGCAGGTCGGCGACGTTCTCGTTATCGGCCGTGATCGGCACGACGCCGATGCTGACGCCGAGGCGGAAGGCGCGATCGTCCCACATGAACTTGTAGTCGCCGATCGCCGCACGCAGGTCCTCGGCGGTCTGCATGGCCTCGTCGAGGTTGCAGCTCTCGAGCAATACCCCGAATTCATCGCCGCCGAGTCGCGCCAGGGTGTCGCGCCAACGGATCTTCGCCTTGAGCAGGTTACCGAGCTGGTGCAGCAGGGTGTCGCCGGCACTGTGCCCGCAGGAGTCGTTGACGATCTTGAACTGGTCGAGATCGAGGTACAACAGCGCATATGCAGTCTCGCGTGCCTTGGCGCTTTTCAGTGCGCGTTCCAGGCGGCTCTCGAACTCGCGCCGGTTGACCAGTCCGGTGAGGATGTCGTGGCTGGCGTGGTAGCTCAGGCGGCGGTTGAGTTCGCGCGATTCACTGACGTCGTGGAATACGAGCACGCCGCCCGTAACGACGCCCTTGCCGTCGCGAATCGGTGACGCGGTACTTTCGATGTAGAGTTCGTTGCCATCGCGGCGGATCAGCAGCGTGGGACGCACCGACTTGATGGCGCGGTCCCGCCGGATCGACACGGCGAGGGGATTCTCGAGAGGTTCGCAGGTCTCCTCGTGAAAACCGCGGAATATTTCGTCGATGGGCCGCCCGCTGGCGTCATCGACCTTCCAGCCGGTGAGTTCCTCGGCGACGGGATTGACGTACTCGACGTTACCGCCCGCATCAGTCGTGATGACGCCATCACCGATGGACTGCAGCGTGATCTGGGCGCTTTCCTTCTGCCGGAACAGCGCCTCTTCGTAGAGCTTGCGCTCGGTGATATCCACTTCGGCGCCGAGCAGGCGCAGCAGCCGGCCATTCTTGTCGAGCACCGCCTTCGCGCGGCTGGACATCCAGCGCCAGTCGCCGGACTGGTGCTTCATGCGATGCACGGACTCGAAAAACGGCGTCTTGCCCTCGAGGTGATCGCGCATTCGCGACTGCACGCGCGCCATGTCGTCCGGGTGCACGAGGTGGTACCAGTCGAGCAGCACGTCCTCGTCGTCCTCGTCGTAGCCGAGCATCTTCTTCCAGCGACGCGACAGGTCGACGTGCTTGGTCAGCCCGTCGAAATCCCAGATGCCGTCGTTGGCGGTCATCGAAATCAGTTCGTTGCGCTCTCGCAGCTCGCCGAGGATCTCCTGGCCGCGCAGCAACTCGAGGCCCGTCGCCAGCGACGCGCCCATCAGCTTGATGAGCAGGTGCGCGTTTGCATCCCAGCCGCGGGCGCCGTGCTCGTTGGCGAGCGCGAGGAAACCGGCAACCTCGTCATGAACCGAGACGCCGATGATCAGTGCCGAACCGATATGCAGTTCCGCGAGCCGCCCGAGCTCGGCCTGCGCCGCCGCCGGACCCGCCGTCGTGTCCTCGATCTCTATCACCTTGAGATGTCCCAGCCGGCCCACCAGCCATGGCCAGTGCTCGAGCCGCTCTCCGCCGAGGACTTCGGGAGTGCATTGCGCGAATCCCGTCTTGCCGGCGAACACCGGTTCGAGGTTTCGGCCGTCGTCCGAAATAAGCGCCAGGAATGCGGCGTCACAGCCGCAGGCATCCGGCAACTCGGCGACGTTGGCCCGCAACATTTCGTCGCGATTCGCGGCTTCGAGATTCTGCAGATTGACGGCGATCTTGATTTGCAGCGCGTCGACGGTGCCGCGGGTGCGCTCTCCGGCACGCGGTCGACGGTGCCGGATTCCCGGTGTGGTCGTGGTGTCGGACGGGTTCGCCATGAGTAGGCGCATTTTGACATGTCACCGCAGGAATACAAGATAAGTGGCTGACTTTTTTGACCTTAAGCGCTTCAGGTCAACCGGACGGCCGCTGACCCGTTACTACCCTTGACATACGCCGTTCACGACCAGGGAGATACTCATGAATTTGTCAAACGCTTTGCCCGGACTCCCGGGCGCAGGGAACGCGGCCATCCGGGCCTCCGTCGCGACACTCGTGCTATTGCTGGGTGCCTGCGGGGGCGGCAGCGGAAGCAGCGGCTCCGACCCGGTGGCCTCCTGCGATCCCGCGGACGCCGGGACCACCGCCGAATGCGGTTCCGTGATCGTCTCATTCACAGACGCGGACGGTGATTTTCTGAATTACACGCTCGACGTTGTGTCGCTGACGCTGGAAACCGCGAACGGCCGCGTGGTCGAAACCCTGCCACGCGAAACCCGCATCAACTTCAGCGATTACGTCGACCTCACCGAACTGGTGACGGTCGCCACGGTTCCTCCCGCGACCTACGTTGCCGGCACGATCCGCCTCGACTACACGGATGCCGAGGTATTCGTCGAAGCCGGGGGCGCCTCGAAAAAGGCAACCGTTACGGACCGGGACGGCACGCCGCTTGCACAGGCGGAACTTCGCATCACGCTATCCGATCGCGATCAGTTGACGGTACGCCGCGGGCTGCCGTCGCTGTTACAGCTCGATTTCGACCTGGCGGCCTCTCATGTCGTCGATATCGTGCCGACGCCGGCGATCGCGACAGCCGAGCCCTTTATCGTGGCGGAAGTGACCCCGATTGACGAGAAGACGACGCGCGTGCGCGGACCGCTGGTCGAAGTCGACGAAGCCGCCGGCGCTTACACCGTCGCACTGCGTCCGTTTCACCACCGGCACGGTGATTTCGGCCGCATGACCGTGCAGACGACCGACGACACGGAGTTCGAGGTCAACGGCGAGTCCTTCTTCGGCGCCGCCGGCCTGCAAGCCCTGGCGGCAGCCGGCCGCGGCACACCCACCGTTGCCGGAGGCATGCTCAGCGTAGCGGAACGGGAGTTCACGGCCGCGGTCGTGCTCGCCGGCTCCAGCGTGCCGGGCGCGGGACGCGATGCCGTCGTCGGCAACGTCATCGCTCGCAACGGGGATATTCTCACGGTGCGCGGCGCCACGATCATTCCGCACGACCGCCGCGCCCATTTCCATGACGACGTGCTCGTGCAGGTCGGGCCCGACACCCGGGTCTCCAGGGACGGCGACCGGCAGACCGACCTGGGCATCGATGCCATCTCGATCGGTCAGCGCGTGACGGTCCGCGGCAGCGGCCCGGACGCGATGCGCGCCGCCAGCGATGCGGACTCACCGCAAATCCTGTTCGATGCGACTGCGGGCGCCGTACGCCTGCACGTCACGCACCTGAGCGGCATCGTCAACGCGGTCGTACCCGGCCAGGTGGATATCGCGTTGCAGGCGATCGATCGCCGTCGTGCGGATGTCTTCGACTTCAGCGGCACGGGACCCTCACCCGAGCTGGACGCCGATCCCGGGAACTACGAGATCGCGACAGGCAGCCTGGCGCTTGCCGACTTCGCCGCCGGCAAGCCGGTCGCGGTTCGCGGCTTCCCCGAGGCCTTCGGCGCGGCCCCGCCGGACTTCAGCGGACGCACCGTGATCGATTTCATGGACGTGAGGAGCGCGCTGGGCGTGGGCTGGGGTGCGCTCGGTACGACGGCGCCGTTCCTGAGCATGGGCGCTGACGGGCTGGTCCTGGATAACCAGAATGCCGACATCGACGAACGCCACTACATCAGGCAGGGCCCGGTACTGATCGACCTGACGGCGCTCGAGTCCGGCACGACGATCGTGCCGCCTGCGTCTGCACGCACGCTGTACGTGATCAAGACCGCCGACAGCCTGCGGCAGTACGCCGATTTCGCGGAATTTGCCGACGATCTCGCGGCGAGCCTCGACGGCGCGACGAGCGCGCGGTCGATGTTCGCAAGAGGCCAATACGAAGCCGACAGCAACGTCTTCACGGCATTCAAGCTCGGCGTCTACCTGTTGGAGCCGTAACAACGATGTAAGGACCGATAGTTCCCCCGCTATGCCTTACCGGGCTGGCTCTCTCCCGCTACCCGCCGGGTAGCGGGGGCTCTTTTTGCCTTGCCGGCACGTTGAGCGCATCGCATACTGCGGCGTTCATCATGGATATCGAATCAGCACTCGGCCTGCGCCGCAGCCTCGGCCAATTCGCTACCGGCGTGACGGTCGTGACCTGCTGCGCGCCCGACGGCCGCCCCTGCGGAATCACGGCGAACAGTTTCAGTTCGGTCTCGCTCGATCCGCCGCTGGTGCTGTGGAACATTGCCAGGGTGTCCAATTCGCTGCAGGCCTACCTGGCGGCGGAGTATTTCGCCATCCACGTGCTGAAGGCCGAGCAACAGTACGTGGCCGAGCATTTCGCGAGGACGGACCACACCCGCTACAACGGCATCGAACACTCGATCTCCGCGCAGAACGTGCCGATCCTTCCCGGGGTGCTGGCACGCTTCGACTGCAAGACGCGCGACATTCACGAGGGCGGCGATCACCACATCATCATCGGTGAGGTACAGGCGCACACGGCGGGCGAAGGCGCGCCACTGCTGTTTTTCGGCGGGGAATATTGCAGTTCTTGACCCAGAGCAACGTCTGGCCGCAAGAACGCTGCTAATGTGCGGCAACGCACAAAAAAGCGCCCGGGTTATGTAAAAAACCGGCAACCGGTACAGGCAGGCGACCGTTATGAATAGTAGACGTTTACCAAATGTGGACAAAGGCTCGGGCGAGACGCCATCGTGAAATGGCTCGGCTCTGACAAGAACCGCTTCACCGAGCTGATGCGGCCCCATTTCGACGCACTTTTTATCGCGGCGCAACGCATGACACGCTCTGCGGCGGACGCGGAAGACCTGGTGCAGGACGTGTGTCTGAAGGCGCACATGCACATCGAGGAACTGGAGCAGATCGAGTTCCAGCGCGCATGGCTCCTGAAGACCCTGTACCACCGGTTCATCGACATCCAGCGATCGCGCGAGCGTTCGCCGGTTGACATGGCGGACACCGGCGCCGATTCGAACGATCCCGACTTCCTGGAGCGGGTCGGATCGAGGCCGGACGATATCGTCGAGCGGGACAAGCGCCTCGAGACGATATTCCGCGCAATGGAGATTCTGGGCCACGAGGCGTCGAGCCTCCTGGCGTTGCACGACATAGAGGGATTTACCCTGGAGGAACTGCGGCAGGTAACCGGATTGCCCGAAGGAACACTGAAGTCCCGTTTGCACAGGACGCGATCCCGGCTCGGACGGCTTTTGTCCAACCAGGATATCCACAAACCGGTACTAACCGTAGTCGGTGGCAAAAAATGAATTGTGAATCAGCAAGCGAACAGATCAGGGCGCTCGCGGACGGATCGCTGCAGGGCGACGAGCGGGCCGCATGCATGAAACACGTATCCGCCTGCCAGGATTGTGCCGACGCCCTGCGGGGCGTGCGCGCCATGCTGGTCGTGCGTGACCAGGCATCGGTACCGGGCTCCGAACGCGTATTCAATCGCGTCATGAGCAAAGCAGGCTACGATCCGCACGAACAGGCATCCCGCCGGGGTTTCTGGCTCGGCGCCGGCTTCAGTGGCGCAATAGCGGCTTCCCTGCTTGCAGTCGCATTCGCGCTCGGACTGTTTGCGAGTCCTGGCATCGAGGCGCCGCAGGCCGCCGAGTTCTATGTCTCGGCACACGAGGTGCGGCCGATGAATATCGCGATCAAGACCGGAAAACCGCTGCAGGACGCGAAGTTCAGCGTTCTCTTGTCGGGCGATGTGGAAATCGACGGTTACGGGGATCGTCACGAACTCACCTGGACGGACGACCTCGAGCCGGGTATCAACCAGCTCACGTTACCCATACGGGCAATCGGGGAGCGCGGCGGCCAGATCGTCGTCAGGCTCAGCCATCCGGACAGCGAGCAAATATTTGTAGTGCAAATGAAACTGGATAGCTAGTTATGTCTATTACCGGTAACGAACCGGTCGATTTCAGCGTTATTCAGAGTGGGAAGTGAATTACGGCAATGACGATTCCGCAACATTTGGGCTCGTAGACAAAGAATTTTGAGTAGATGAGATGAAATGCAAAGTTTCTATTCTGGCGTCGATCGCGCTCTTGGGAATCAGTGCCGGTGCCTGGGCAGATCAACCCGATTTCGACGGCGAAGTCACCATGGAACTGATGCCTCCGGCCGCCGACGCTGCTGGCGAATTGCCGGAGGCGGTAACCAAGCAAATTCGTCTTCCGGACCTCGACGACAAGGCGGCTCAAGGCACGGTGGACAAGGCCAAGGAAGCTCTCCGGAAGGCGGAAGACCGCGGCAACGCCGGACGCCAGCACGGCTGGTCGCACGCCGCCGAGGCGCGCGAGCAGGCACAGGATATGACCGATAACGCCAAAGCAAGGAACGAGAATCGGAGCCGCGGCAACGATAACAGGCCCGAACCTCCTGGTCCTCCGGAGACGCCTCCCGGTCGGGACTGAGCGCAAGTGTGCCTCAGGTCCCTGCTCCGGGCAGGGACCCGTGATATCAGTCACAATGTGAGCCCCCCGCACTACCCGGCGAGGGGCTCTTTTGTTATTTACATAACTGATATTTTCGAAATACGGGGTTTCCCGGGCAAGCATGGTCCTCCGCCGACTCATCGTCCTCACAGCATTGTTGCTGTGCGCAGTATTTCCAACGCTCACCGTCGCAGACGTGTCCGACGACTGGACATCCGGCGAGCAGGCTTTTGCGGCCGGGGATTTCGAATCCGCCCTGCTCTACTTCGAAATGGCCCGCGATGCCGGACAGGGAGGCGTCGCCGTTCACTACAATATCGGGGTCTGCGAGTTCAAACTGAATCGTTTTGAGGACGCCAGGACGACGTTTCGCTACATCGCCGACAACTACCCGAAAATGCGCGGCCTGGCCGAGTACAACCTCGGGCTCGTCGAACGGCGCCTCGGCAACACGCGTGCCGCGCAGGCGCATTTCATTCGCGCCTGGGAGCTGAGCCCGGACGACGAGAAAATACGAGCTCTTGCCGTCGCGATGCTGGACGACGTCGAAATGGAGGGCGAGGACACCCCGCGCTGGTTCGGGTCGTTCGGGCTGCGCGCCGGCCATGACGACAACGTGGCGCTGCGCGACAGCCTGGGGCTGCCCGCTGGCGTGACCGCCGAAAGTCCCATGGTTGACCTGTTCGTTGCACTCCGCGGCGCACCCGCCGGCTCCGGCGGCTTCCTGCTCGATGCGAGCGCCTACGCCGTCGCCTACCCCGACGCGGATGATTTCGACCAGTCGGAATTCCGGCTCGGCGGCCTCTACATCTGGCGACCGGGTGACTGGCGGCTCGAAGGCAGCGCCCACGTCGTCTACGGCACGCTGGGCGGTTCGGGTTTCGAACGCGAAATCGCTCTGGGGGCGCGTGCCCTGCGGTATCTCGGCGACGCGGCCGCTCTCGACGTCCAATATCGCTACGAGGACATCGAAGAGGTCGAGCTGTTGTTTGCCGGCATAGCCGGCACGCGCCAGCGGTTCGACCTGCGGTACCGCTGGTACCGCGGCGATCACACGGTCATTTTTCGCCTTGGCGCGGAGAACAACGACCGACTCGACGCGGGCGTATCACCATCAAGAAGTCGCTTCCACGCCGACTACCGCTACCAGCCCAAAGGCGGTTGGGGCTTCGAGGCCGGCTTCGGATTCCGCTCCAGCGACTACGACGACCTCGAAATACCGAGGACCGAGGACCTGGCCTCGATCAGTGCCGCGTTGACCCGGATTGTCGCCGAGGTATGGATATTCGCCCTGCAGTACCAGTATTCCGAGAACGACTCCAGTGACCCGGAGTTTTCCTACGAACGTAACCTCATCACGCTGGGCGTGCTGCGCACGTTCTGATTACTCGCCCTCGACCTGGATCGTGTGCTCGGCACGCACGATCTCGACGATCGGCGCCTCGGGCACCTCGTCCACGTCGTAGACCTTCTCCAGGAATTCCGGGTTCGCCTTGCGGAACAGCAATCGCGCCGTCACGTTCAGTTCTGTCAGCCCGGCGTTGTTGATGGCAAATACGATGTCCGACTTGCGCTCTCCGGGCGTGTCCTGGCTCGCCGACTGCGACAGGCGCGGACGGGCAATTCCAGGGCACCGAAACGGCACATCGATGACGTCGCTGCCGCCGCTCTGGATGGTGCGCTTGTAGCTCGCGCCCACCACGTCCCACAGGTTGTGCCGCTCCACGGGAAGACCTTGACTGTCGTACCAGTCCGCTTTGTAGACGACCGGCGCATCGATCGACGGGCTGATCGAGCGGTCGGCGCCCAGTTCCATGAGCGTATTGCCGAGGTTGTCCTCGACGGTCAGTTCGATCCAGCTCTCCAGCACGTCGAGCGGGCCGGCGGGGAAATCGTGGCCCGTCTTGTTGTTGTGGAG
>DATHRM010000436.1:0-10575 GCA_035465295.1 Woeseiaceae bacterium
CGCGGTGCCGTCGTCGACGACGATTGCGAAGCGCTGGCCGCGCATACCCATGCCGAAGCCGGTGCCGTCCATCTCGAGGCCGAGCGCGCGTGCGTACTCGCCATTGCCGTCTGCCAGCATCACGACCTTGTCCCCGACGCCACGGTCCTTGCCCCAGGCGTCCATCACGAAAACGTCGTTGACCGCCATGCAGGCGATCGTGTCGACGCCCTTCGCCAGGATTTCATCCGCGTGCTCGACGAATCCGGGCAGGTGATTCATTGAACAGGTGGGCGTGAATGCCCCCGGCACCGAAACCAGCACCACTTTCTTGCCCGAAAACAGGTCATCGGTGGAAATCGCTCCTGGACCCGAGTCGGTCATAACGCCGAACGTGCCGCTCGGCATTTTGTCTCCCGCTTTAATGGTCATTCAGTTCTCCTGGTTTGCTGCTAAGGCGGGGCCGCAGATCGGCCCGTTTCGAGCCCGGAATGATAATCGTTGCTACCGCGGTAGTCATGCGCCCGGGGGCTTTTCGGCAGATCGCAATGTCGCCGGCGCTCGCCAAACCGTATAATGCTCCGCTGCCCAAGGAGGAAACATGGACTTTTCACTCACTGAAGATCAGCAGATGATTCGCGACGCGGCACGCGAATTCGCGCAGAAAGAGATAGCCCCGGTTGCGGCGGATTTCGATCGCAGCGGCGAGTTCCCGGCCGAGACGATCAAGGCTGCCGCGGAACTCGGTTTCATGGGCATCGAGATTCCCGAGGAGTACGGTGGATCGGGCCTGGACCCGATCAGTTACGCCCTGGTCATGGAGGAGATTTCCGCGGCGGATGCAGCCCACGGCACCATCGTCTCGGTCAACAATTCACTGTTCGGCGTGCCGCTGCTCGAATTCGGTACCGAGGAGCAAAAGCAGAAATACCTCGTCCCGGTCGCGTCCGGCGAGGTCAACGGCGCTTACGCCCTGACCGAACCGCAATCGGGATCCGACGCCGGCTCCATGCGGGCGAAAGCCGTGCTCTCCGATGACGGCAGCTATTACACGATCAACGGCAAGAAGTCGTGGATTACGTCGGGACCGGTCGCGAAATACGTCATTTTCTTCGCACAGACCGCAGGGGCTGACGGCGAACCGGCCGGGATCAGCGCCTTTATCGTCGACGCGGAAGTCGACGGCTATCACCGCGGCAAACTGGAGCCGAAGCTCGGCATCCGCGCATCGGCAACCTGCGAGATCGAACTCGAAGACTACCGCTGCCCGGTCGAGAACCGCATCGGTGACGAGGGCCAGGGATTCAAGATCGCAATGATGGTGCTGGACGCCGGCCGCGTCGGCGTCGCGGCGCAGTCGCTCGGCATTGCGCGGGCCGCGTACGAGGCCTCGCTGGAATACTCGCGGGAACGCAAGGCGTTCGGTTCTGCTATCGGCAGCTTCCAGTCGATCCAGAACAAGCTGGCCGATATGCGCATGCGCATCGAAGCGTCACGGCTGCTCGTGATGCAGGCGGCGTGGGCGAAAGCCGAATGCAAGAAGACCGGACAGAAGAACACGCTGAACGCGAGCATGGCCAAGCTGTTCGCGTCTGAAACCGCGATGTGGGTGACGCACCAGGCCATCCAGATCCACGGCGGTATGGGATACAGCAAGGAATTGCCGCTGGAACGTTATTTTCGCGATGCGAAAATCACCGAGATCTACGAGGGCACCAGCGAAATCCAGCGGATGGTAATCGGCCGCCTGGAGACGGGCTTGCGGTAGTGGCGGTTCGCGAGCCGCGCTCCGGCAGCTAGCTAATAGTCGTTTTCGGCCACGTGAACGACGAGGCCGTCGAGGCTGTCGTTGACCTCGATCTGGCACGTCAGGCGGCTATTGGGCTTACGCTCGTAGGCCGCATCGAGCATGCTGTCTTCCATGTCGTCCATCGGCGGGATCTTGTCCAGCCAAGCGTCGTCGATGTAGCTGTGGCAGGTGGCGCAGGCGCAGGCGCCGCCGCACTCGGCAACGATGCCGGGCACGTTGTTGTTGATGGCGCCTTCCATCACCGAATAGCCGTTTTCGACGTCCACATCCTTGTGCGTGCCGTCGGGGGAGATGTACGTAATCCTTGGCATCGGGCTCTATTGTCCGTTTTTCAAAGCCGCGAACTATAGGGGCGTTGACCTGCAGAGGTCAACGCCCCCGGGACATTACGGGAGCTGAAACCGCGCCGTATCGGCGAGGTATATGCGTCAGGCGCGGTCTGCCTGCTTGCGGCGGGCTTCGACTTCCTTGCGTTTCTTGGTCGCCGCTTCCTGTGCGAGACGAATCTGTTCGTTGCGCTCGACGTCGGCATTGATCACCGTTATCCACTGCTGGGCGACCTTGCGCGAACGCGGCGTCTTCGATGCAGCGCGGAACGCGTCGATGGCGGCCTGGTAACGGCGCTTGTTGTAGAGACACATACCGAGGGATATCTGCGCGTTGTCCGGATTCTTGAGGCCACCTTTCCGCAGACCGGCCTGGACGGCATTGATGCACTCGTCGTATTCACCGAGATTGAGGTAGGTGTTGCCCAGGCGCACGTCGAGCTCGCCGTCGTCGCTCAGTTTCGCAGCTTCCTTGAGGGCCGGTATGGCGCGCTCGTCTTCCTGCGACAGCATCCATGCCTGCGATAACAGGCGGTAGTTCTTCGCGTTTTTGTTGACCCGGCCGGCCTCCATTTCCTTTTCGAGTAGTTTTGCGGCCTTGTACGGTACTTCGGCCTGCATGTAGAGCTGCGCCATGGTCACGAGCTCGGATTCTTTCTCGAGCAGGCCCTGGTCGTGCGCTGCGCCGTAGGAGGCGATCAGGTTGTTGTCTTCGCCAAGCTCCGTGTAGGCGCCGGCGAGCGAGAACCAGTAGCGCTTTTTCGGCCAGTTCTCCAGCAGGATTTTCTGGATATCGCGAACCTCGCGGTATTCCTCTTCCTGGAAATAGGCGAAGTTCAGCAGGACGTACCAGTCTTCCTTGACGGGCTTGTCCCGTTCGCGTGCGATGCGCATGGCGGATTCGATCGGCTTGATCATCTCCTGGTAGCGCTGCAGCTGGTAGAGATTCTGCGCTTTCAGGATGAAAGGCTCGGGCGCGGGGTTGGGCTCCAGCGCAAACCACCTCTCGAGCGTCTGCAGCGCTTTCTGGTAATTCTCTTCCATCGTATAGAGCTGGGCCAGCGTGTACATCGTCTGTTTGCCCATCTGCGGCTCCAGACTCGGAATCACAACCAACTTCTCGTAGGTTCTGATCGCGTTCGGGATGTCTTCCATGTTGTAGTACACGAAGCCGATGTAATTGAGGACGTTGGCCTGCTCGTACTCGGTCAGCCTGTCGGGATCATAGAGGGCGTTCAGCGCCCGCAGGGCGCCCTGGTAGTCTTTCGCGTCGACCTGCTCCTGCGCTTTCTGGATCTTGTCGTAGACCTCTTTGCTGACCGCCTGGGCCTGCTTGGTCTTCTGGGCGTCGCGTTCCGCGCGTTCGTCGTCCTGTGCGAATGCACCGCTCGAAGCAAGCGCCATCGCAATGACGGCGAGACTGATCTTCGGGCTAATTCGGCTCAATATGCTCATAGCGAACTCGTTCCTATTGGTCGTTTGATCCCGCCAGGTAGTCGATGATTCTTATTCCTCGATCTTGAACGTGATACGTGTCTTGACGTTGGGCACTTCCACCGGCACGCCGTCCACGACTCGCGGTTTGTATTTGAACTTGAGCACCGCCCGTATGGCCGCGCGTTCGAAAAGGCTGCTGGTCGAGAACATGACGACCGGGTCCTTCACGGTTCCGGTGGTCGTCACGGTGAACGACATATCCACATAGCCTTCCAGCCCCCTGGACAGCGCCCGGGCCGGATAGACCGGTGCGACACGTACGATCGGCAGGTAATCGCCTTCGGCAATGTTCATGCCGCCGGGGCCGCCAATCGATGTCTCCGACGCAACCTGGGGCGGCGCGACATTGATGGTCGGCGCACTCGGGTCGATGTTGTCCATGTCCTGCGGCGGCGTCTCGGGCGGCGTCTCGGGCGGCTTGGGCGGCTTCTCCGGCGTGAAGTCTTCGGTGTTCAGTGCCTCGTTGCGTTTCACACGGACGAATTCGAGCTTGGCGCGATCCCTGGGTTTGGTCAGCGCCTGTTTGCCCGTGGCAATGAGGACCTGCATGAGAAACAACAGGCTCAAGGTAACCACGACTCCGATCACGATCGAAAATGCGTATCGGCCATACATCGTTAAACTCTCCTCTTTATGGGACCCGTCGCCTGCCCGTTTTGTTCCTAGTCCTTCAACGCGGCAATAGCCACATTGGTCACGCCGGCCTGTTTGGCGGCCTCCATCACCACGACCAGCATCTCGTTGGTCGACTCTTCATCCGCCTGGATCACAATCGAACCTTTCGGATTCTCGGCGTGGAGCCTCTCTATCATGCCCCGGACTGCGTTGGGCTCCGTCTCTCGCCGATCGATCCAGATCTCGTCGTTTGCGCTGATCGCTATGAGAATGGCTGCATCATCCTGCGAATCGGCCGATGGTGCGTCCGGGCGATCTACGTCGATACCCGCCTCCTTGATGAACGACGCCGTCACGATGAAGAAGATGAGCATGATGAAGACCACGTCCAGCATGGGCGTCAGGTTGATCTCGTTCTCTTCCTCTTCCGCGCCAAACATCTTGTCTTTACGCATGGCTTTGTCCTTTATTGATATGCCGGGCCGTCAGCCAGTCAAGCCGAGCTGTCCGCGATCGAAATATTGTAGACGCCCGCCTGGCGAGACGCGTCCATGATCCAGACCAGCATCTTGTTCGTCGACTTCTTACTGGCCTGAATGACGACCGAACCATCGGGGTTTTCGGCATGCAGGCGCTCGATATTGGCGCGCACGGCCCGCGGATCGATCAGGCGGCGATCGATGAAGATCTGATCGTCCGCCGTGATCACCACGAGTATGTTCGCATCCTCGGGCTTGGTCTCCGTAACCGGAGCGTCCGGCCGGTTGACGTCGATGCCCGCTTCCTTGATGAACGATGCCGTGACAATGAAGAAGATCAGCATGATGAATACGACATCGAGCATCGGCGTCAGGTTGATTTCATTCTCTTCCTCATCGCCGGCGCCAAATGAAAAATCATGTTTGCGCATTGTCGTTTTCCCCTAGTGATCCATCGTCAGCGAGTCTTCAAGGAAGTGCACTTCATGCTGGGCGCGCCGGCTGAGAATCGTGACCAGCAACACGCCCGAAAGTGCACCCACCATTCCCGCCATTGTCGGAATCGTCGCCTGCGACACGCCGGCGGCCATGGCCCGGACGTTGCCCGACCCCGAAGCCGCCATTACCTGGAATACGCTGATCATTCCCGTCACCGTGCCGAGCAGCCCGAGTAACGGGCACAGCGCCACGAGCGTCTGGATCATCGGGATATTCCGGTTGGTGTCGATACTGAACTGCGAAATCAGCAGCTCGCGTATCTGGTGCGCGTTCCAGGAACGCCGTTCGGGCCGCGACTCCCACTCATCGTGGATCTTCTGGGCGAAGGCCCTCATCGAGGTGCGGAAGTAAAGCATCCGCTCCACGATGAGAACCCACATCAGAAAGATCACGATGGCTATCCACCTTAATACGGGACCGCCGAGCTCCATGAAGTCGCGGATGGCCTCGAAACTGTCAGTTAGCCAGAGCATGGACTTTCTCCTAGTGCTTTGCCTCTGAATGCTGGGCGACGAGCCCTGCGCTCTGCGACTGGAGAATATTGATGACCTTGCGGCTCTGACCGCTGACGATGGTGTGCAGCAGTACCATCGGGATCGCAACCACCAGGCCGAGTACCGTCGTCATGAGAGCCTGCGAAATACCGCCGGCCATCATCTTCGGGTCACCGGCGCCGTAGAGCGTGATGACCTGGAAGGTCTTGATCATGCCGGTAACGGTACCGAGCAGCCCCATGAGCGGCGCCACTACGGAGATGACCTTGATGAACAGGAGGCCCTTGGTAAGTCGCGGCATCTCCTTCAACGCCGCCTCGCTGAGCTTCAGCTCGATGGTCTCGGTGTCCGCATCCCGGTTGCTCTCGTAAGCAGCCAGCACGCGGCCGAGCGGGTTGTCCGTGCTCGCCGAATCGCGCTTGAGTTGCGCGGCGACCTTGCGGCTATCGTTGGAGAGACCGATAAAGCGCACGATTGCGATCAGCAGGCCGATGATGCCGAGGCCGATGATGCAGTAGCCGACGATGCCGCCCTGGTTGATGCGATCCTGGATCGTCGGCGATTCGACGAGCAGCGCCAGGATGCCGCCACGGGTGACATCGAGGCCGAAGGTTACCGGTGATTCCTGGGCCGCTGCGAGTTCCTTGGCGGAATCGGTATAACGCGACTGGTCGGGCTGCCGCTGCAATTCGCTGACACGCTCGGTGCTCGGGTCATACTGGAGGTAGCCGACCGGGCCCGCGATGTTGAACACGCCGACACGGGCGACCGGCATCTGCGTTTCTTCGCCGTTCGCCAGCGTGACCGTGTGCTCGAAGCGCACGACCTTGCCGGTTTCCGTAATCTGGCGTTGCAGTTCGAACCAGAGCTGCTCGATATCCTCGATCGACGCCAGCGAATTCGCGCCCGCCATCTTGCTGCCGAGTTGGACCAGGAATTCTTCGCGGTCCGGAAACTGGATGTTGGTCAGCGAGTTGGCAAAACGGCCCTGGGCATCGCCCGCGACCGTCTGCAGGACGCCGAACAGCTCTTTCAGCGCACCCAGGCGCTCGTCGAGGGCCGTACGAGCGGCAACGATCTCCGCCTGCTGGTCTTCGAACAGCTGCTCGAGCCGCTCACTCTCCCGCTCCTGGCGGTTGCGTTCCGCGCGCGCCTGGTTGAGCAGGTTTTGCTGCTCGTTCTTGCGGCGTGCGAATTCGGCTTCACGCTGGCGAGCCTCCTGGGAATCACGTGCCTGGCCCTGCTGAATCAGCTCGAGGAGCTGCTGCATGCTGCGCGCATCATCCTGTGCCTGGGCACTTCCGACTCCGAATACCAGCAGACCGGCGGCAATAATTGTTGTTAGGCGTTTCATTATTGTGCCTCCGTCGGAGCGCTGACAGGTACCAGGATCAGTTCCGGTGCAATCAACTGATTGGCGATACGCAAGCCCTTGCGGACCTCGTTGCGCGCGCTGTTGTCCAGCACCCACTGGCGGGATTCGTTATCCCAGCGGCCCGTGATGTTGGTGTTCTCGGACTGGAAGTACAGTCCGACTCGTCCGATGCGCAGCATGTTGTAGTCGCGGGTCGTGCCGTCTTCGAGCGTGAGCGATTGCTTGTACGGCTCGATGGTGCTGCCGAAGTCCATCTCGATCTGGAATGCCTCCATGACCTTGCGGAATTTTTCGGCAACGCTGACGTCGGAACGCTCCATGATGTCCTTGAGATTCTGCACACGCTCGGTCCGTTCTTCCATGAGGAACGGAACGTCCAGCGCGATGGATTGCTCGAGACCGTCGATCATGCGTTCCATCAGCGGGAAGATCTGGCGGTTGATGACATCGACCTGGTCCATGGACAGCGCGATATCCTCGAGGACCGCCTTCTGGCCCTCGGTCTGCGCCATCATGAGGCGGTTGTAGACCCTGAGGCCGTCGATTTCTTTGTTTATTGCCCGGTACTGGTCTTCCAGAGAACGAGTACCTTCAACGATATCGTTGATCCGTTCCTGGGATTGCTGAGCCAGGTTTAACCGCCGCAGCTCAGCTTGCAAGACCTGATCGACGGATTGGGCGAAAACGCTGCCGGAGAGGGTGACGACTGCAGTTGCAAGTACTGCACTACTCACGCGCCGGCTGCTATTTATGCACCGTTTCATGGACGCTCCTTAAAGGTCGTTTTTTGTCTAATATGTTTGGAGAGGGATGCAACGTATCCGGTGAATACATGCACAAATGAAAGCAGGCATCGGCTGATGCGATCCTGCCTGCGCTCGCGGCCCTCTCCACCTCCGCCGCGGCGATTAAATCCTGGACCCTTATGACCTCTGCTCGTTGTTGGCCACCCGGCGCGCTGCACACCGGTTTCCCCGCCTATTATTTCCTTTATCACTTCAGGTCCTGAAGCTCCGGGCGCCAAGAATAACATAAGACTCATGGATCGCCAGCCCGAGCGCAACATAAAGCCCCGGCGAGCTGGGGCGTCATTTCGATGACGTCGCGACGGACCTTCTGGTGCCGTGCGGACAAGAGATCCGCCGCGGCGAAAAAACCGCGGGCACAGGACGGCCGGTGGGAGACTTTAGTAACACAAGTAACTGAATTTACGAAAGTTGACATCGATCAGGGCTTGCAACATGATGCACTGCATGATTATTTTGCGCGCACGCCGGATTGCCCGGGGCGAACTGCCCGGTTCGCCGCGTTCGCTCGTGCTTCTTCTTACGAGGAGACATGGCGGGTAGCGCGTATCCTGACAACGGAAAACGTAAGCCCCGCATCCGCGACGGATTGTGGGGTTTTTTTTGACTGGCAAGAGTTCCTAAGGAAAGCAATCGATGAAGATGTATTCGGAAGCGGATGTCGACGCCACGTGCCTCGCTGATCGCCAGGTCACGATACTGGGCTACGGCAGCCAGGGGCGTGCTCACGCGCTGAATCTCAAGGACAGCGGATTCAACGTCGTCATGGGGCTGCGCCGTGACGGCGCCAGCTGGAAGCAGGCGGAAGCGGACGGCCTCACGGTTATGGAGCCCGCCGAGGCCGTGCGCGATGCCGCCATCGTGGCATTCCTGACGCCCGACATGGTGCAGAAAAGCCTCTATGCGGCCGTTGCCGACAATATTCCCGAAGGTGCGGCGCTCCTGTTCGCCCACGGCTTCGCCGTGCATTTCGGGCAGGTCGAGCCGCGCGACGACCTCGACGTCGTGCTGATCGCGCCGAAAGGTCCCGGCGGACTCGTGCGGCGCCAGTACGAAGAAGGCCACGGCGTGCCCTGCCTCGTCGCTGTCCACCAGGATGCCACCGGTAATGCGCTCAAGCTCGCCCTGGCGTATGCCTCGGGCATCGGCGGCGCCCGGGCCGGGGTCATCGAGACCACGTTCGCCGAGGAAACGGAGACTGACCTTTTCGGCGAGCAGGCCGTCCTCTGCGGCGGTGCGACGGAACTCATCGTCGCCGGCTTCGAGACGCTCGTCGAGGCCGGCTACCAGCCGGAAGTGGCGTATTACGAAGTCATGCACGAGCTCAAGCTCATCGTGGACCTGCTGCACGAGGGTGGCCTGCGCAAGATGCACAAGTTCATCAGCGACACGGCCGCGTACGGCGACATGGTCAGCGGCCCGCGCGTGGTGGACGCAAACTCGCGCAAACAGATGAAAGCGGTTCTCGATGACATCCAGGACGGTACGTTCGCGCGCAACTGGATCGCCGAGAACGAGGCCGGTATGCCGGAATTCAAGCGCATGATGAAAGCCGACCTGGAGCACCCGATCGAGAAAGTCGGTGCGGAACTGCGGGGCCGCATGGACTGGCTCGAAGAATAGACCGAACCGAGAGATCGCCGGAGGAAGCACAGATGTCTGCTGAGCGAGTTCGCATTTTTGATACGACGTTGCGCGACGGTGAACAGGCGCCCGGTTGCAGCATGACCCTCCGGGAGAAGCTGCGCGTCGCGAAGGCGCTGTCCGAACTGAACGTGGATATTATCGAAGCCGGCTTCCCGGCGGCCTCGCCGGGCGACTTCGAGTCCGTGAAGGCGATCGCCGACGAAAACTTCGGTCCGGTCATATGCGGCCTTGCCCGCTGCAATCCGAATGACATCGAGAAGGTCCATGCTGCGGTCCGGGGCTCGGAGCGGCATCGCATCCACGTGTTCGTGGCAACCAGCGCCATTCACCGCGAGCACAAGCTGAAGATGGCCAAGGAAGAAATCATCAAGAGCGCCGTCGGCGCGGTCAGCATGGCACGTGAGCTTTGCGACGACGTCGAGTTCTCGCCCGAGGATGCGTCGCGGACCGAGCTCTCGTACCTCGCGGAAGTCGTCTCCGCCGCGATCGAAGCCGGCGCGACGACGGTGAACATCCCCGACACGGTCGGCTACACCGTGCCGGCGGAATTCGACCGCCTGTTCCGCTACCTCAGGGAGCACGTGGCGGGCATCGACGACATCACGCTGTCGGTGCACTGCCATAACGACCTCGGCATGGCGGTCGCCAACAGCCTCGCCGCGGTCGGTGCGGGCGCGCGGCAGATCGAATGCACGATCAACGGCATCGGCGAGCGCGCCGGCAACTGCAGCCTCGAGGAGGTCGTCATGGCGCTGAAGACTCGCGCCGAGTTCTTCGACCTCGACACCGGGATCGACACCGCCCGGCTCTACCCGACGTCCAGGCTGGTGTCGAGCATCACGGGGATGCACGTGCCGCGCAACAAGGCCATCGTCGGCGAAAACGCGTTCGCGCACGAAGCCGGTATCCACCAGCACGGCATGCTGCAGCATGCCTCCACCTACGAGATCATGCGGCCGGAGGACGTGGGCATCAGCCGCTCGAACCTGGTTCTCGGCAAGCACAGCGGCCGCCACGCATTTCGCGACCGCGTGCGAGAGCTCGGTTTC
>DATHRM010000437.1:0-7612 GCA_035465295.1 Woeseiaceae bacterium
AATCGTGTGCGAGCGTGCTGCAACGACACTCATCTCTCGGAGGCATGGCCTCCGCAGGAGTTGGCACCTTTTCAGGAGGGTTAGTCCTGAAGGTTGCCCCGGCTTCAAAGGGCCTTTCCCTCAGCCGGTCTCGATGAGTAGAGCCGAGTGTAGGGTCACCGGTGCCGGTGCGTCAAGCGATTGGCAGCATCTTTGGCAGACAATTTATTCGTTTCATCAGTAACTTGAGCGTCCCTGCCGGGCATGCTGAAACGGGGCTTGCCAATGCTCCCGCAGTGTAATAATGTATTAACGCATTAATACATTGGTACAGCAATGAAACCCAACCGACAGGACAGCGACACCCGCCAGGCACGCGCCGAAGAGGCCCTGTTCCGTGCAGTCGTGAGCTTGAAGAACACCCGCGAGTGCGGCAATTTCCTGCGCGACCTGTGCACCCCGGCCGAACTCCAGGCGCTCGTCGACCGCTGGCAGGTCGTACAGCTCCTGCAGGAGGGTCTTCCTTACCGGCGCATTCACGATATGACGGGCGTCAGCGTTACCACGATCGGCCGCGTCGCGCGCTTCCTGACCGATGGTTTCGGTGGCTACCAGGCGGCCCTCGACCGCACCGGCTCGCAGACCGGCAAGCACTCACACTAAGGAATAACACCATGGACAGTAGCAAGCAGCGCATCAAGATTGCGGTGCAAAAAACCGGCCGCCTGACCGAACACTCGCTGGACCTGCTCGAGCGCTGCGGCCTTAAATTCACGCAGAGCAAGGACCAGCTGTTCTGTTTCGGCGAGAACATGCCGATCGACGTCCTGCTCGTCCGCGACGACGACATACCGGGACTCGTCGCGGACGACATCTGCGACCTCGGCATCGTCGGCCTCAACGTGGTCGAAGAGAAACGCCTGGGCCGCGAATACGAAGGCCGCGAGACCCTGTTCGATCGCGTGTACGAGCTGGATTTCGGGCACTGCCGGCTGTCGATCGCCGCGCCGGACGAGATGCCTTACACCGGCCTGGAATCGCTGCAAAATAGCGTTATAGCAACCAGTTACGTGTCATTGTTGAGAGATTTTCTAGAACGCAACAAGATCGACGCGAGGATCGAGTATTTCTCGGGTGCCGTGGAAATAGCGCCCAAGCTCGGCAAGGCCGACTTCATCTGCGACCTCGTGTCCACAGGCAGCACGCTCGCGGCAAACGGTCTCAGCGAACGGGAAGTGCTCCTCGAAAGCGAAGCGGTGATCATCCAGACCCGCGCACCGCTGCCCGAGGACAAGCAGGAACTGGTCGGCCGCATCCTGCAGCGCCTCGACGGCGTTTTGCAGGTTCACGAGAGCAAATACATCATGCTGCACGCGCCGCGAAAAGCGCTCGACGAAATTTGCAGGTTGCTGCCCGGGAGCGAGGCGCCGACGGTTATCCCCCTCGAAGGAACCAACGACAGGGTGGCGGTGCACGCCGTGTGCCGGGAAAACGTCTTCTGGGAGACCCTCGAGAATCTCAAGGCGGCGGGCGCGAGTTCCCTGCTTGTGTTGCCCGTCGAGAAAATGCTGGTCTGAACCATGCCTATAGAACGCGCACAATGGAATGCCCTCGATGCTGCCGCCCGGCGCTCGTTCCTGCGGCGGCCCGCCGTCGAGGACGACGCCGCGATTCGCACGGCGGTACTGGATATCGTCAGGGACGTAAAGAACCGCGGCGACGACGCACTGCACGCACTCACCGCCCGGCTTGACGGCGTCGAGCTCGACGACCTGCGCGTGTCGCCGCAGGAAATGGACGCCGCGAAAGCGTCGCTGCCGCCGCAGGCCATCGACGCCATCGACGTCGCCATCAGCAACGTACGGCGTTTCCACGAGGCACAGATGCGGCCCGACGTAATGGTCGAAACGATGCCTGGCGTGCGCTGCGAGCGCGTAAGCCGGCCGATCGATGCGGTCGGCCTGTATGTGCCCGCCGGCACCGCCCCGCTCCCGTCGGCCGCCGTGATGCTCGCGGTGCCGGCAGTCATCGCGGGCTGCAGCACGACAATCGTGTGCACACCACCACGCCCGGACGGCCGGGCGGATCCGGCGGTCGTCGTTGCGTCAGCGCGCGCCGGTGTCACCGATATCTTCAAGATCGGCGGCGCGCAGGCGGTGGCGGCGATGGCGTACGGCACGGGCAGTGTGCCGAAAGTGGACAAGATCTTCGGCCCCGGCAATGCGTGGGTCACCTGCGCGAAATCCGTGGTGTCGGCCGATCCGGACGGTGCCGCCATCGACATGCCCGCCGGCCCGTCCGAAGTGCTGGTGATCGCCGACGACACGGCGTCGCCCGAGTTCGTCGCATCCGACCTGCTGTCGCAGGCGGAGCACGGCGTGGATTCGCAGGTGGTGCTCGTAACCACCAGCGAGCAGCTTGCCGACGCCGTGGAGCGACAGATCGAGGAACAGCTTGAGACGTTGTCCCGGGCCGAGATCGCGCGCGGCTCACTCGAGCATGCACGCGCGGTCATTGTCGACAGTCTCGACACGGCGGTCACCGTCAGCAACCAGTATGCGCCGGAACACCTGATCCTGCAGTGCCGCGATGCCCGTGGCCTGGTGGCCGCGATCAGCAATGCCGGCTCGGTGTTCGTGGGCGAATGGACCCCCGAGTCGGTAGGCGACTACTGCAGCGGCACCAATCACGTGCTGCCCACCTATGGCTACGCGCGCAGCTACAGCGGCCTGAGTCTCGACCAGTTCATGCGCGGCATGACGGTGCAGGAGTTGAGCCGCGACGGGCTCGTGAGCTTGTCCGAGGCCGTCGTGACGCTGGCCGGCCTCGAGGGCCTGGACGCCCATGCATCCGCCGTGACCCGGCGATTGCGAGCGGAATCGTGACGATCGCCGACCTTGCACGACCGGAGCTGCGTGCCCTGCATCCCTACGAAGCGGCGCAGCAGGTGGATAACACGATACGGCTGAACGCCAACGAGGCGCCCTGGAGCAGTCCGGCCGACCGGTTTCGGCGCCCTCTCAACCGCTATCCCGAGATTCGGCCGGGACGCCTCGCGCAGGCGCTCGGCGAGTATTTCGGATGCGAGCCATCGCGGCTGCTCGTGACGCGGGGCACCAGCGAAGCGATCGACCTGCTCATTCGCGCGTTCTGCCGCGAAGGCAGGGACAACATCGTCACGACGTCGCCGACGTTTTCCATGTACGGCCATTACGCTGTCGTGCAGGGCGCTTCGCAGCGGACGGTGCAGACGCTGCCGGACAACGGCTTTGCGGTGGACATGGATGCACTGCTGTCGGCGTGCGACGACCAGACGCGGTTGATCTTCATCTGCTCGCCGAATAATCCGACGGGTACGCTCGTACCGCGTCCGGCCCTGGTCGACCTGCTTGAACGGCGCGGCGAACGGTCCGCGATCGTCGTCGACGAGGCGTATATCGAATTTTCCGGAGCGCCCTCCGCCGTCGAACTGCTCGACCGGTACCCGAACCTGCTCGTGTTGCGCACCCTGTCGAAGGCGCTCGCGTTCGCGGGCGCCCGTTGCGGAGCCGTCATCGGCCCCGCGGAGGTCGTCCGCATCCTGAATGCGATACAGGCGCCCTACGCGATGTCGACGCCGGTCGTGGAGTGCGTCGAAGACGCCCTGCAGAGCTCTGCCCTCGGCGAAGCGAGCAGCCGAATAGCGGAGATCGTCGACGAGCGTGAGCGCCTGACGGCTGCCGTGTCATCCTTCGGCTTCGTAGAGACCGCCTGGCCGAGCGCCGCGAATTTCTTCCTGGTCAGGGTCGAAAACAGCGATCTCGTGCTTCGGGAGGCGCGCCAGCACGGTATCCTGCTGCGCGATTTCGGCAGCGCCCTGCCCGGCTGCATCCGCATCACCGTGGGCAGCCGTGCGGAGAACGACCGGCTGCTTGCCGTGCTTGCCGGCATCGAAGGGGGAGCGGCATGACGACGAAGGTGCTGTTCATTGACCGTGACGGGACGCTCATCGAGGAACCGCACGACAACCAGGTCGACTCGCTCGAGAAGATCCGGCTCGTTCCCGGCGTTATTCCCGCGCTCCTCGAGCTCGCCGACCATGGCTACCGCTTCGTCATGGTCAGCAACCAGGATGGGCTGGGCACCGAGTCCTTTCCGCTCGAGCAGTTCGAAGCGTGCCACGACCACGTTGTCGCCCTGTTTGAATCACAGGGGATCAGGTTCGACGAGACCTTCATTTGCCCGCATTTCGAGGACGACGGTTGCGAGTGCCGCAAACCCCGCACCGGGCTGCTCACGCGTTTCCTCGCCCGCAACAACCTGGATATTTCGAAATCCGCCGTTATTGGCGATCGCAGCACCGATCTCGAGCTTGCCGAGCGGCTCGGCCTGCGCGGTTTCCTGGTGGACCCGGATGCATCCTACGAGACCAGCTGGCCCGGCATCGTTACGGCGCTGTGTACGGGCGACAGGATTGCAGAAATCGAGAGATCGACACGCGAGACGACGATCCGGGCGCGCGTCAATCTCGACAAGGGCGGGCGCATCGACGTGCAGACCGGCATCGGCTTCTTCGATCACATGCTCGAACAAATCGCCAAGCACGGCGGCTTCAGCCTCGTCCTGCAATGCGAGGGCGATCTCCACGTCGACGAGCATCACACTGTTGAAGACGTGGCTATCGTCCTCGGCAGCGCCCTGCGGGATGCCCTCGGCGACAAGCGCGGCATCGGCAGGTACGGCTTCCTGTTGCCGATGGATGAAAGCACGGCGACCGTCGCGCTGGACCTGTCCGGGCGTGCGAGCTTCGTTTTCGATGCGCCGTTTCCGCGCGACGCCGTCGGCGAATTGTCCACGGAGATGGTGACCCATTTTTTCCGCTCGCTGGCGGAGTCCCTCGGTGCGGCGCTGCACGTTTCCGTACAGGGCGAGAACACGCATCATATGGTCGAAGCCTGCTTCAAGGGCGTCGGGCGTACCCTGCGGCAGGCGATACGCCGGGAAGGCGCAGAACTGCCCACGACCAAAGGGACATTGGGCTAGCATGGCGGGCCCGGTTGCCATCATCGACAGCGGTGGCGCCAATATCGCGTCCCTGCTCTTCGCACTGGAGCGTCTCGGCTACGACGCAACCCTGACAATCGCCGCCGACGTAATTACGGGTGCAGACAGGGTGATTCTCCCCGGCGTCGGGGCCGCAGCCGATGCCATGCAAAGGCTGCGTGACAGCAGACTCGTGGACGTGATTCGTGGGTTGCAGCAGCCGGTGCTCGGCATCTGCCTGGGCATGCAGCTGCTCGCGGACGCCTCGGAAGAGGAAGACGTCGACTGCCTCGGCATTATCCCGGGCGTGGCGCGCCGGCTGCCGGTTGCCGACGGATTCCCGGTGCCCAACATGGGCTGGTGCCCGGTGACGCGCGTGGCGCAGACGCCGGTGCTGGACGGCATCGAGGACGGAAGCTATTTCTACTTCGTTCACAGCTACGCCCTGCCGCCGTCCGACTTTACGCTGGCCACGGCGTGCCATGCCGACGCGTTCTCTGCCGTCATCGGGCGGGAGAATTTCATCGCGGCACAGTTCCACCCCGAACGTTCCTCGGCCGACGGTGCCCGCCTGTTGCGGAACTTCCTGGAGACGAACCCGTGAAGATCATCCCGGCCATCGACCTTCACGAGGGCAAATGCGTTCGCCTCTACAAGGGCGACTTTGCGAGGGTCACCCACTACAGCGACCAGCCACTGGATATCGCGCGCACGTACGCCGACCTGAACGTGGAGGACCTGCACATTGTCGACCTCGATGGCGCACGCACGGGTTCGCAGCAGAATGCCCGCGTTGTTCGTAATCTGTGTGCCGGGACGCCGTTGTCGGTGCAGCTCGGCGGCGGGATTCGCGAAGGCGAGCGGGTGCGGCACTGGCTCGACAACGGCGTTTCGCGCTGCGTGGTCGGCAGCGTCGCCGTAACGGAACCGGAACGTGTCGCCGCCTGGCTCGATGAGTTCGGGGCGGACCGCATCGTTCTGGCCCTGGACGTGACGATCGACGAAACGGGGCCGGTGCTCGCTACTCACGGCTGGACGAAATCGAGCGGAGTCAGCCTGTGGGCATTGATGGATCGGTATGCAGCGATCGGCGCACGCCACCTTTTGTGCACGGATATTTCGCGGGACGGGGCGATGTCCGGCCCGAACCTCGACCTGTATGCCGAAATACTGCGCCGTTATCCGGATGTCTGCCTGCAGGCATCGGGGGGCGTTCGCGACATCGCCGATATTGGCAGGCTCAGGGAAATCGGTGTGCCGTCGGCCATCACGGGCAAGGCGTTGCTGGACGGTAAAATCAGTGCCGCGGAGGTGAACTCATTCCTGCAAAACGCATAATTCCCTGCCTCGACGTGCGTGACGGTGTCGTCGTCAAGGGCGTGCAGTTCCGCAATCACCGGGTTGTCGGAGAGATCGTCGAACTCGCCCAGCGGTACCGCGACGAGGGTGCCGATGAACTGGTGTTTTACGACATTACCGCCAGCCCCGAGGGGCGTTCGGTCGACCGGGAATGGGTCAGCCGGGTGGCGGCCGTCATTGACATCCCGTTCTGCGTCGCGGGCGGAATCCGCAGCGTCGCGGACGCCGAAGAGGTGCTCAACAAGGGCGCGGACAAGATATCGATCAACACTCCTGCGCTCGAAGACCCCGACCTGATTACGCGCCTCGCGCGGCGGTTCGGCACCCAGTGCGTCGTTCTGGGCGTGGACAGCCGCGAGCGTGATCATAACTACCATGTCTACCGGAACACGGGTGACCCGGACAAGACGTCCGCCGCGGAGCGCCTGACCACGGATTGGATTCGCGAAGCACAGCAGCGCGGCGCCGGCGAGGTCGTACTCAACTGCATGAACCAGGACGGCGTCCGCCAGGGCTACGACAACCTGCAGCTGCGAACCGTCCGGGATGTGTGCGACGTGCCGCTGATCGCGTCCGGTGGCGCCGGGGCGATCGAGCATTTTTGCGACGTTTTCCGGATGGCGGACGTCGACGGCGCGCTCGCCGCAAGCGTGTTCCATAGCGCGGAAATCGACATTCGCGACCTCAAACGCTATCTCGGCGCCGAAGGAATCGAGATACGGCCTGCAGGGGACCGACGTGAGCAATAGCAACCTCGCCTTCCTGGCGACACTGGAAACGGTCATTCGTGACCGCCTCGACAACCCGGCGGCCGGCAGCTATACGGCGAGCCTGGTTGCCAGCGGCGGGCAGCGCCTTGCCCAGAAGGTCGGGGAAGAGGGTGTGGAGCTGGCCCTCGCCGCGGTGAGCGGCTCTCGCGAAGAGGTCATCGACGAGGCGGCGGACCTTGTTTACCACCTGCTCGTGCTCCTGCATGCGCAGGACCTCGACCTCGGGCAGGTCGTGGCTCGCCTCGAGGAACGGCACGCCGGCAATCGCTAGGAGCGGGACTCGTGGCGGTTACGACGAGGGTTCGTTGAGCTCCAGTGCCCGCTGGTAGGCCGGCCGTGCAAGGCAACGATCCGCGTACGCCGCCAGCGTATCGGAATCCGGCAACATGTCGAACATGCGCATGAACACCACGCTCGACCCGAGCATGACGTCGGCCGCCGTGAATGCATCTCCCAGGATCCAGTCCTTGCCCCCGATGCCG
>DATHRM010000438.1:0-3018 GCA_035465295.1 Woeseiaceae bacterium
TACGAAGTCGCCGGGCGCGAAATAGATCTCGCGAACGAGGAGGCCGAATTGGCGAAGAGAGCTGAGCCAGTTATTGATCATGTCCGTCTGGCTGAACTATGCGGCGATCGGCGCGGTTGCACAGTGACGCGATTCACACTACCGCCATCGGCGGATTTGCGGCGCAGTTCACAGATAAACCGGCTCGTTTACTAAACACTAGCGACTGTCCGTTTCTCACGCGTGGCAACAATGGTTGGCGGCAATTGCATACGGATTATGTAATACAAGAAGGGACTTAATACGATGTCGATACTTATTCGCACTTTGACGTTGCTCGTACTTGCCGGCGGCCCGTTCGCCACGGGTGCGGCGCAGGACATATCGCGGGACGACATGCGGAGCCTGGACGGACAGGTCCAGGAGATCAAGTCCGACGTTCTCAGCATCGCCTCCGATCTCAGTAATCTCGAGGAGCGCCTGCTCTATCCGTCGAACACCCAGGTAGCGCTGTTCGTGGCGATCGACGACGACGAGGATTTTCGTCTCGACGCCGTGAAGATCGAGATCAACGGCGAGCTCGCGACACACCATATATACAGCTTCAAGGAACTCGAGGCCCTGCAGAAGGGCGGCGTGCAGCGTATCTACACCGGCAACGTGCCGACCGGCGATCACCGGCTCAGCGTCACGATGATCGGCAAGCTGAAGAACGGCACGGAGTTCAACAAGACCGACGAATTTTCGTTCGCCAAGGGCGTCGAGCCCAAGGCGCTCGGTATCACGCTGGCCGGTCCCGGCCTCGGTAAGAGCGGGATACAGCTCGGAGACTGGTAGCCCATGTATCGAGCACCGTTCTCAGGGATCGGGCTCCTGCTGATCGCCAGTCTGGCAACGAGCCCCGTACATAGCGAAGCGCTGAAGGATCTGTACTTCGGCGAGGCGCTCTATTACGCGCACCAGGGCTATTATTTCGAGGCGCTGGAACGGCTCGACACCGAAGTCAGCCAGCACAACGGGCTCGACGAGCCCGAGCTCGACACCCTTTTCTACCACATGGACGACGCGGAGTTTTCGCTCGGCGATTTCGAGCTGCGTTACCGCATGCATCATCGTGCCGGCCGCGCGATCACGGCGGTGCTCGAGGGCGCGGTCGACGAAGCCGTGCGTAACGACGCGGCCTACCGGCTGGCGCGGATTCACTTCCAGAAAGGCCAGATGGAGGACGCGCTGCTCGCGCTCGACCGGATCGACGGCAAGATTCCCGAATCCATCCGCGAGGACATCGAGTTCCTGCGCGCGAACGTCTACCTCGCCCAGGAGAAACCGGCGGAATCCTTCGAGGTGCTGAAGCGCCTGCAGGGGTCGAAAAACTTCGGCGGCTTCGCGGCCTATAACCTGGGGATAGCCTACCTGCAGGACGGCCAGCGCGAGCGGGCCATCGAGCAGCTGGATCGCGCCGGAGAGATCGTTACCGACGACCCGGCGGAGCTCGCAATCCGCGACAAGGCCAATCTCGTCCTTGGCACGATCCTGCTCGAGGACGGCCGGTACGACAGCGCGATGCCGTACCTGAACCGCGTTCGTCTCGACGGCCCGTTCTCGAACCAGGCGCTGCTGAGCGCGGGCTGGGCGAGCCTGTCGACGGAAAACTACGAACGCGCCGTCGTTCCGTGGAGCATCCTCGCGCAGCGCGAAGTCACCGACGCCGCCACGCAGGAGGCCATGCTGGCGCTCCCCTATGCGTACGGTAAGCTCGACGTGCACGGCCGGGCGGCCATCCATTACGGGCAGGCGCTCGACGCGTTCGGCGCCGAGGTCGACAAGCTCAACGAGTCCATCGAGAGCATTCGCGAGGGCCGGTTCCTCGACGCGCTGGTGCGCGAGGAAATCCGCAAGGACAAGGACTGGGTCATACGCCTGCGTGCACTGCCCGAGACGCCGGAGACCTACTACCTGATGGAGCTCCTCGCGACGCACGACTTCCAGACGGGCCTGCAGAACTACCTGGATCTCGCGGACCTGCGCAAGAAGCTGGTCAGCTGGCAGTCGAGCTTCGATGCCTTCGACGACATGGTCGACATACGTCACGACCATTACGAGCCGTTACTGCCGGACGTGGACACGAAGTTCCGCGAGCTGGATTCGCGGCTGCGGCTGCGCCGGGAGCAGCACAAGATGCTCGTGAGGCGCCGCGACGACCTGCTGACGACGCCGCGCCCGGAGTTCCTGGCGACCCGCGAGGAGCTCGGCGTACTGGCGCGGATCGAGCACATCGAGGAACAGCTCGAAGGGGCATCGACGCCTTACGAAAAAGCGCTGGTGGAGCGCCTGGACCGCCTGAAAGGGTTGCTGACGTGGACGCTCGAGACCGAGTACCACGAGCGCCTGACGGAATTCGACCAGAACCTGCGCACGCTCCACGAGGCGATGGTCACGGCGCAGACGCAGTACGACCAGTTCGTGCGCTCGCGGCAGGCCGCGACGCACAGTTTCCAGGGTTACGAGACGCCCATCAGCCGCCTGCGTTCGCGCGTCAGCGAGGCGATCCAGAAGGTCGACCTGCTGATGAAGCGGCAGGGGCGCCAGCTCGAGATCGTCGCGATCGACGAACTCATGGCGCGCCGCGGCAGGCTCGAAAACTATCGCGACAAGGCGCGCTTCGCGCTGGCGGACAGCTATGACCGCGCGACCCAGGCGCAGGCGAGGAGCGAGGTCCAGTGATCCGGCGGATTGCCTTATTGCTCGCTACCGTGTCGGCGGGGTTCGCGGGATGCACCACGACCACCCCCCAGGGCACGCTTGCCGAACTCGCGGCCGTGGAGCCCGACGTCGAAGAGGTGTACCTCGAAGACGGGCTGGAGCGCGCCGCAGAGAGTTACCGCCGGTATCTCGAGGAAACGCCCGAGACGTCACGCACGCCCGAGGCGATGCGCCGCCTGGCCGACCTGCAGATCGAGCAGGCGTACGGCGTGATCGGCAGCGGCGAAGTCGTCGAGCTGCCGGCCGCAGCCGAGGTTGCGGCCAGGCCGGCGCGTA
>DATHRM010000439.1:0-34564 GCA_035465295.1 Woeseiaceae bacterium
CAGCAGCAGCGCGTCGCCGTCGCCCGTGCGGTGGTAGGCGACCAGCCGCTGATACTCGCCGACGAGCCCACCGGGAACCTGGACTCCGTGCACGGCCAGGAGGTCATGGACCTGTTGCGCTCCCTCAACAAGGAGGGAACCACGATCGTGATGGTGACGCACTCGCCGGCGCACGCCGACTATGCGCACCGCACCGTCAACCTGTTCGACGGCCACATCATCACCGACAACACGCGCGCCGCCTGATCCGGCCGGCATTGCGAGGCACATCATGTTCTGGAACAACGTCAAGATCGCGCTACGGAACCTCCGCAAGAACAAGGGGTTCGCGGCAATCAACATCACAGGCCTGGCCATCGGGCTGACGATTTACGTCTTCGGCGGCCTGATCGTAGACTACGAACGGACGCACGACCTCTTCTTCGAGAATGCCGAACGCATCTACACGATCGGCGCGACCGCTGCGCCGGAACTCAACGTAGGCATCGAGAAATTCAATGTGGTCCAGTCCGCGGTCGGACCGGCGATCGAAGCAAATATCCCCGACGTCGAGGCCGTCGCCCGGACGATCGTGTCGGAGTATCTCGTCGCGATCGGTTCCGACTCGTTCTACGAATCCATCCGTTTTGCGGATCCGGCTCTCCTGGAGATATTCGATTTCGACTATCTGCACGGTGACCGGCAGCTGCTCGAAAAACCGACCTCGTTGCTGGTAACGGAATCGGCAGCGATAAAATACTTCGGCAAGGCAGATGCCGTGGGAGAAGTCGTTACGTTGGATAACGAATTCGATTTCCACGTGTCTGCCGTCATCGCCGATCCGCCGCTCAATACGCACTTGGTCTCCAGCCCGATCGTCGAGGCGGGGTTTCACTTTGTCGCTCCCATCCAGGCGCTCGCGCGCATGAAAGACTTCGACGTTGCAGGTGACTGGACGAATCTCTCAATGGGCAACATGACCTATGTAATGCTGCCCCCGGAGCTCGACGGGGAATGGCTGCAGTCGCAGATGGACAGCCTGTATGAACGTGTTGTCGACGACGAGCAAAAGGAGGTCATCGCGTCATTCGACGTTTCCCCGCTGAGCAGCGCGAATACCGCCGTCTGGGACCTCATCGGGTTACCGGTCATCTCTGTGATTTCCCTGCTGAGCTTTCTCGTGCTCGTGGTTTCGTGCGTGAACTATACGAACCTGGCAACTGCACAATCGCTCGGGCGAAGCCGCGAAGTAGGCATGCGCAAGACAATGGGCGCGGGACAGGGGCAATTACTGATGCAGTTTCTCGTCGAGAGCCTGGTCATCACCGCAATCGCAATGGTCATCGCGCTCGCGGCCCTCGAGATTGTCATTCCGCTGCTCAACAATGCCGCCAACAAGGCACTTTCGATCGACTACCTGACGACGCTGCCATGGCTGGTTGCGACCACGGTCCTCGTCGGGCTGCTTGCAGGCCTGTATCCGGCGTGGCTCATTACTCGCGCAAGCCCGATCGACGCGCTGCGCGACTCCGCTCGAAAAGGCAGGAAGGGCTCCAAAATGCGGTCTCTGATGATCGGCGCACAATTCGCGATCTCCGCATTCATGCTTGCGCTCGTTGCCATTGTTTTCATGCAGAACGAGAAGGTGAAGGAATCCAGCTACGAGTTCCCGCGTTCCGAGATCTACACGCTGTCCAGGCTGAATGTGGACAGCATTCGCGATCGTCTCGAAACGCTGCGGCACGAACTCGAGGCGCTGCCCAATGTCGACAGCGTCAGCTACGCGAGCCAGGTGCCCTACGAACAGAACAACGCATCGAGGTCGGTATCTGTAGAACCGGGTGACGAGACCGGCAAGTTCAATCTCCAGTTCATGAGCATGTCGCCCGAGTTCCTCGACACGTACGACATCCGCCTGCTCGCCGGCCGCGGGCTGAGCCGCGAGATTTCGAACGACACAGAGCGCGAGGAATCGGAGGCGGTGAATGTAATCGTCAACGAAATGGCGCTGGATAAGCTGGGCATTTCCTCGCCTGCAGAAGCGATCAACAAGCGTTTCTACAACTTCAGCGAGGAGGACGGCGCGGTGCCGGAGTACGTCATCGTCGGCGTCGCGCCTACACAGAACATCACCGGCCTCTTTAACGCCGAAAAACCCTGGATGTATCTCTACGATCCGGAATGGGTGCGCATCGGCTCCATCCGCATTACCGGCGGCAACATGATGGACGTAGTCGGGCAGATCGAGGACGTCTGGGACAGGGTGATTCCCGAATACCCGATGCAAGGCCGTTTTCTCGACGACACCTTCAATGACATCTACAACATCCTCAAATACATGAATGCGGCGTTGGCGGGATTCGCTTTCGTCGCCTTTGCGCTGGCATTGATCGGCCTGTTCGGGCTCGCTGCCTTCATGGCAACGCAGCGCACCAAGGAAATCGGCGTGCGCAAGGTCCTCGGCGCGAACTCCTTCCAGATTGCCCGGCTGCTCGTCTGGCAGTTTTCGACGCCCGTGCTCTGGGCGCTGGCGATCGCCCTGCCCGGAGCGTACTTCGCGTCCAGCGTGTACCTGAATTTCTTCGCCGACCGCATCCACAGCACGATTCCCGTTCTGCTCGCGGCCGGTATCGTCGCGACGCTGCTGGCCTGGGGCACCGTCGCGGGGCACGCCATCCGCATCGCGCGTGCAAACCCGGTACTGGCCCTGCGCTACGAGTAGCGACCCCACCAACCGCACATACGTCCACTGTTCGGCGCTATCATAGAGTGCCGGATAGTGGACGTGAGCCGTGGACAACACCGAAATCAAATGGCTGATCGCGCTGTCGCTGGTCGCGGCCGCGGCCGTCGCGGCGTGGTTTTTCTGGGACGGAACGAAGGCGCCGCCGGTCGCGCCGGCCGCCGTGGAGCAGCAGGCGCCTGTCACGGAACCGGCAGAACAGTTGCACCCGCTGGAACCGCTCGAGCTCACGCCGGCAGAAGGTGAGCTGGTCGAATTGCCGCCGCTCGCGGAAAGCGACAGCTACTTTGCACTGGCGCTGATCGACGTCTTCGGCGCCGGGCTCGAAACCCTGCTCGCAGACGAAGCGCTGATCGACAAGACCGTCGCCACCGCGGACAACCTGACCCGCGACCGCATCGCCGAAAAGATCAGGCCGCTCGGCAGGCTGTCGGGGAACTTCGTCGTCTCCGCCGCCGGGGACACCGGGCCGTTCTACCTCAGCGCCGGCAATTACGACCGCTACAAACCACTCGTCAACATGCTGACGGACGCCGATCCCGACGCGGTCGTTTCGACCTATCGACGCTTCTACCCGCTGTTCCAGGAAGCGTACGCCCAGCTGGGCTATCCGGACGCCTTTTTCAACGACCGCGTGGTCGCGGTCATCGACCATCTGCTGGCCACACCGCAGCCGGAAGAACCCATCCGCCTCGTGCAGCCGAACGTGCTGTACGAATTTGCCGACCCCCGGCTCGAAGCTCTGTCGAGCGGGCAGAAGCTGCTGCTGAGAATGGGCCCCGAAAACGCGGCACGCATCAAGGAAACCCTGGCAGACCTCAGGATGCGTATCGCGCAACCCGCACGCTAGCTGCGCGGTTCCGCGGTTTCAATCCGGAGTTCCAACTATTGATTAATTTTATATTCGTGAATTAGAATATACGAATAAATCTGCAGACTCACCGGGTCTGGTCGCTCACAGGCGGAACACCGATGAAACCAGCCAGCTGTTATCTCGCCATCACCTCGATATTTTTGCTGCCCGTTACGGCCGGCGCGGAAAACCTGCAACAGGCCTGGTCCGACGCCGTCGCGTCGCACAACCAGCTGGCCGCAGCCGCCGCCCGCCGCGAAGCCGCCGGATTCAACCTGGAGAGTGCGCAGGCGGAACGCTGGCCGCGCCTCGACGTTTCCAGCGCCTTTACCCAGCTCGACGAGGCGCCTCGCTTCGATTTCGGCGGCGGTTCGACCTCGCAGCAGATTTTCGACAACGACAACTTCGCACAGGCCGGCGTCCGCGTGAGCCTGCCGCTGTATGCCGGGGGAGCGATATCGGCAGGCGTCGAGGCGGCCGAATACGCGGCCGAGGCGTCGAGCGAACAGTACGAAGCCGTATTGCAGGACATCAAGCTCGGCACCGGCGAACATTACATCCGCGTCCTCAGGGCGGAAAGCGGGCTCGAGGTCGCCGAATCGAACGTCAAAACCCTGAAGGCACACACGGAGCGGGCACGGCAGCAGTATGAATTCGGCTCCGTGGCGAAGAACGACGTTCTTGCGGCGAGCGTCGCGCTGGCCCATGCCGAACAGCGCAGGCTGCAGGCGGAAAACGCACTGGACTTCGCCCGTGCCGCCTATAACCGCTACCTGAACCGGCCGCTGGAGCAGCCGGTTTCCCTGGACCCCGAACTCGACATCGACGGCCTGGTGCCGGCCGGGGAAAGCCTGGCGTCGCTGATCCTCGTCGCAACGGAGGAACGCGACGAACTTGCGGCAATGCAGGCCGAGGCGAACGCGCTGCGCGAGAATTCCACGGCTGTGCGCGCCCGGTCACGCCCGCAGTTCGCGCTCACGGGCGGCTACATGTACCTCGAAAACGCCTTCCTCGACAGCGAGGAAGTCTGGATGGCCGGGCTCTCGTTCCAGTGGAACCTGTTCAACGCCGGCCGCAACCGGGACCGCGCAGCTGCGCTCGACCGGCAGGCCCTCGCGGTCAGTCACACGCGCAGCGATCTCATGTCATCCATCTCGCTGCAGGTCAGGCGCGCATGGAACGACCGCCAGGAGGCCGAGGCCCGGACCCGCGTTGCCGAGGTTGCCGTCGACCAGGCCATCGAGAACCTGCGCGTCGTCCAGAATCGTTACGAAGCCGGCTCCAGCACCAACATCGAGGTACTCGATGCCGAAACGCTGCGCCAGCAGGCGCTCAGCAACCGGGACAATGCCCGCTACGACCTGGCGATGGCGAAGTTGCGGCTCGCGCGCGCCATAGGAGCACTGTGATGAAGGTCGATCCCGACGTCATGAAAAAGCAGGCCGGTAAAGCCCACCAGCTGCTTGCCGCGATGGCGAACGAGAAACGTCTCCTGATCCTGTGCCAGCTCATCGAGGGCGAGCACTCGGTCAATGAAATCGCCGAGCTGGTCGACGCGCGGCAATCGACCATCTCGCAGCACCTGGCCTTGCTCAGGAAGGACGGCTATGTGCAGGCCCGCCGCGAAGGCCAGACCCATTTTTACTCATTGAAGGGCAATGATGCACGTTCCGTCATAGAGACCCTGCACGCGCTGTATTGCGTCCCCGCTTCCAGGAAGAAATGACATGATGACTCGTCACCGTATTGCAAACCGGTCCACCGTGGCTCTTGCCGCCGCGGCGATGCTGGTGTTTGCGAATTCGCACGCCCGGGCGGCCGCAGAATTGCCCTTCGAAACCGCGACCGCCGAGGTGGCGCGAGCGCCGCTCGAGCGCGTCTACGACGGTACCGTCGAGGCCGTGCACAAGGCCACCGTGTCCGCGCAGACGGCAGGACGTATCGCCGAGCTCTTTTATGACGTCGACGACTACGTCGAATCGGGCGAGCCGATCGTACGCTTCACCGACGTCGAGCAACGGGCGGCACTGCGACAGGCGCAAGCGAACCTCGAGGCGGCGCTTGCCCACCAGCAGCAGGCGGTCGCCGAATTCCGTCGCGCAGAGGGCCTGTTCCAGTCGGGTTCGAGTTCCAAGCGGGAATACGACCAGGCGCTGGCCGCGCGCGACGCCGCCGTGGCGCGTGTCGCCGCTGCCCGCTCCTCTGTGGAGACGGCTGAACAGCAACTCGAGTACACGCTCGTCAGGGCCCCGTACGCGGGGATCGTTACCGAGCGGCACGTCGAGGTCGGAGAAGCCGTTGCGATCGGACAACCGTTGATGAGCGGTCTGTCGCTCGAGTCCCTGCGGGTAGTCGTGGAACTTCCGCAGCAGGTCGCCGCCAGAGTTCGTGATCACAAGGCAGCCTGGATACTCACCGACGATGGCCGTGTCGAAGCGGAGAGCGTCACGATCTTTCCGTTCGCGGACAGCGCGAGCAATACCTTTACCGTGCGCGTCGAGTTACCGGACGGCCAGTTTGCTCTGTACCCGGGCATGTTCGTGAAAGTCGCTTTCGTCGTCGGCGATGCCGAGCACCTGCTGGTTCCCACTCGCGCACTGCTGAGGCGCAGCGAGGTAACCGGCGTCTACGTCGTATCGGCCGATGGCGATGTTCGCCTGCGCCAGGTCCGTGCGGGTAACACCTTCGGTGACCGAACGGAAATCCTGGCCGGCCTCAGCGCGGGCGAGCGCGTCGCCCTGGACCCCGTGCGTGCCGGAATACACGTCAAGTCCCGGGCGGTAGCGAACGATGAAGAATAAGCTCGGCATTTCGGGCGGCCTTGCCGCCCGGTTCCAGAACAATGCCCTGACGCCGCTGCTCGCGCTTACAGCGATGCTGCTCGGGGTGTTCGCGGTCATCGTGACGCCTCGCGAGGAAGAGCCACAAATCGATGTGACCTTCGCGAACGTGTTCGTCGCCTTCCCCGGCGCAAGCACGACCGAGGTCGAGAACCTCGTCGCCCTGCCGATGGAGCAGGTTCTGGCGGAGATCGATGGCGTCAGGCACGTCTACTCGGTTTCCCGGCCCGGCATGGGCGTGCTTACTGTGCAGTTCAAGGTCGGCGAACCGCGGACCGAGGCACTCGTACGCCTCTACAACGCCATACTCTCGAACCAGGACTGGCGTCCACCGAACGTGGGCATCCTGCCGCCTATCATCAAACCCAAGGGTATCGACGACGTGCCGATCGTCTCGGCGACCTTGTGGACAGAAGACACGGCCCGTGCAACGCAGGACCTGCTGAAGGTCGCCCATGCGCTGGAAGCGGAGATAAAGCGTGTACCGGGAACCCGGGATGTCTACACGATTGGCGGCTCGCGGGAAATCGTCCATGTCGAACTGGATCCGCAACGCGTTGCCGGTTTCGGCATGACGCTCGACGACCTGCGCCAGGCCCTGACGGCGAGCAATACGGTTGCGCATGCGGGCGCACTCGTCTACGACAACACGGAAGTGCCCGTGCAGGCCGGCACATTTCTCAGTAACCGGGAGGACGTCGCTCGCCTGGTGGTCGGTATGTCCGAAGGACGGCCTGTCTACCTGGACGACGTGGCAACGGTTCGCGAGCACGCGGACCAGCCCGATACCTATACGTGGTTTGCGACCGGGCCGGCAGCGGAAGATATCGGCATCGACCCGATCGCGTACGCGCCGTCGGTGACGATCGCTGTTGCCAAGAAACCCGGTACCAATGCCACCCACATCGCGGACGCCGTGGTCGAACGCCTGGCGCAGCTGGAAGCCACGCTCATTCCGGAGGGCGTAAACGTCACGATAACCCGCAACTACGGCAAGACGGCGGACGACAAGGCGTCCAAGCTCATCCAGAAACTCGCGTTCGCGACGATGTCCGTTATTTTGCTGACGTGGTTCGCCCTGGGCTGGCGCGAAGCCATCGTCGTCGGCACCGCGGTCATCGTAACGCTCGCGGCAACGTTGTTTGCCTCGTGGGGCTGGGGATTCACGATCAACCGGGTATCGCTGTTCGCACTGATCTTCGCGATCGGCATACTCGTGGACGACGCAATCGTCGTCGTCGAGAACATACACCGGCACCGCAGTCTCGGCTCCTCCGGTTCGATCGGCGAGATTATTCCGCCCGCCGTCAACGAGGTCGGTGGCCCTACCATTCTCGCCACCTTCACCGTCATTGCCGCGCTGCTCCCCATGGCGTTCGTGACCGGGTTGATGGGGCCGTACATGAGCCCGATCCCGATCAACGCCAGCACCGGTATGCTCATCTCGCTCGCGGTCGCCCTGGTCCTGACGCCGTGGCTCAGTCACCGCCTGCTGCAAAACGCACCAATCCACGAGCAGTCGGCCGGGGAGGAGTCGAGGCTGCACCGCACGTTCCACCGTCTCATGCACCCGTTCCTCGACCGCGAAACCGGCAAACGTGCACGTGCCTGGCTCTACGGCGGTACCGTCGCCATCATCGGCGTTGCGATGCTGCTCGTCGTGATGCAGCTGGTCGTGCTCAAGATGCTGCCGTTCGACAACAAGTCGGAATTCCAGGTCGTCGTGGACATGCCGGAGGGAACCAGCATCGAACAAACGTCCCGAGTGCTCGACGCGCTGGCCGAGTCGATCGAGCGCGTGCCGGAAGTTACCGATTACCAGGTCTACGCGGGGACGGCGTCACCCATCAACTTCAACGGCCTCGTGCGGCAGTACTACCTGCGCAGCGACGCCAATGTCGGCGACATCCAGGTCAATCTCGTCGACAAGCACCACCGCAAGCGCTCGAGCCATGAAATTGCCCGCAGCGTACGCGACGAACTGGCCGCCATCGGCCGCGAATTCGGTGCGTCGGTAAAGATCGCCGAGGTACCTCCGGGACCGCCGGTGATGTCGCCTATCGTGGCCGAAATTTACGGGCCCGATTACGAGGAGCAGAAACTGCTCGGCCGGCGCCTGGAAGCGATTTTCCGCAACACGGCCGACATCGTCGACATCGACACGTCCGTTGAGGCCGACGCGACACGCTTCATCATCGAGGTCGACCGGCAGCGCGCAGCCCTGCTGGGCGTGCCGCAGCAACGCGTTGCCGGGATACTGCAAATGGCGTTGAGTGGCGAAGACGTCACCTACGTACACCAGGCCCGCGAACGCTACCCGATCCCGGTGCGCCTCGACCTCCCGGTGTCGTCCAAGGCCGACCTCGACGCGCTGCTGGCGCTGGAGGTGCGCAGCCAGAGCGGTCAGCGGGTGCCGATTGCCGAGATTGCCGACGTCCGCGAAACGGGCTGGGATGACGCCGTGTATCACAAGGACCTGCTCCCGGTCGTGTTCGTCACGGCCGACATGGCCGGCCGCCTGGACAGCCCGCTCTACGGCATGTTCGAACTCTCGGGGAAGATCGACGAGCTGGCAAAAACCGGAACGCCGGTGGAACAGCGCTACATCAGCCAGCCCGAAAATCCTTACTACTTCTCGATGAAGTGGGACGGTGAGTGGCAGATTACCTACGAGACGTTCCGCGACATGGGGCTCGCGTACTCGGTCGGCCTGATACTCATCTACCTGCTGGTCGTCGCCCAGTTCCGTTCCTACCTGCTGCCGTTGATCATCATGGCGCCGATTCCGCTGACGATCATCGGCGTCATGCCGGGCCATGCGATTCTCGGTGCGAATTTCACCGCGACCTCCATGATCGGCATGATCGCGCTGGCCGGCATCATCGTGCGTAATTCGATTCTGCTGGTCGACTTTATCCTCGACCAGCAGGAATCGGGACACGACCTGGAGGACGCCGTGATCCGGGCATCGGCGGTGCGCGCGAAACCGATCATGCTGACGGCGATTGCCGCGATGATGGGCGCCTTTTTCATTCTCGACGATCCTATCTTCAACGGCCTCGCGATCTCGTTGATATTCGGCATCCTGGTTTCGACGGTGCTGACGCTGATCGTGATACCGATCCTGTTCTACAGCTTCCGCCGGCATCTCGGGGTGACCGCGTAGGCGCAGTTCCCGGACCGCGATTCAGCGCAAATATTTCTCGAGCCAGGCGAGCACTTCGTCCCAGTAGTGCCGCGCTTCCGCTCCTTTCATGATCCAGTGGTCGGCCTCATGGAACACGAGCAGGCGCCCGGGGACCTGCTTGCGTTGCAGGTAGGTCCAGGCCGCGATCGTCTGGTTAACCGGCACGCGGTAGTCCTTCTCCCCGATCGTCAACATGATCGGCGTCGAGAAATTGTCCGCGTAGCTCGAGGGACTCTGCGTGTCCCAGATGGGGCTGTCGCCCCAGGGCGGGCCTTCCGCATTGATCTCGCGGTGATAGACGACGTCGCTCGTCGACCACTGCCCCTCCATGTCCACGAGGCCGGCATGCCCGACGAGCGTGCGGAAGCGGTTGGTCGTGCCCTGCAGCCAGTTGATCAGGTGGCCGCCGTAACTGGCGCCGGCCGCCGCTTGCCGCTCCTCGTCGATGAAAGGGTACAGCCGGATCGCCTCGTCGAGAGCCTCGTTCAGTTCGTCGCCGGGCGTCTTCAGCGGATCGCCCTGGATCGCGCGGGAGAACTCGACGCCATAGCCGACCGAACCCGTGTAGTCGGTCATAATCACGACGTAGCCCTCCGCCGCAATCAGGTGCGGGCTCCAGCGGATGTGGTCTGCATCCAGGGACGAGGAATGCGGGCCGCCGTGGATGAGCGTGACGACGGGGTACCGCTTGTTTTCGTCGAACGCCGGTGGCAACGCGACAAAACTGTGGATGCGGCGGCCGAGCGAACTTTCGAACCAGAATTCGCGAAACGGCGGTCGATCGAGTACGGCGGCCCGCTCCCGGTTGAACGAAGTCAGGAGTTCGTGACGGCCGCTCTGCGGATCGACGCGGACCAGTTCCGCCGGGTTCGTCGCATCCTCCCAGCGCGCTACGAGTAAACCCCCGGCCGGCTGCGGACCGGCGTAAACCCCGCCGCTATCGCGATCCAGCGCCGACACGTCCCCGCCGCCGGCAGGAACACGGAACAGCCTGACCCTGCCCTCGTCCATGGCCGTGAAATAAACCGTTTTACCGTCGCGGCTCAGCGTCATGTCGGACACGGAACGATCGAAACCGTCGGTCAGCAACGTCGGCTCCGCCGCCTTGCCGCTCCCGGGCCAGTCGAAGCCGGCGATCTCCGTGAGGTTGTAGGCGAACCCGGTAACCGGCTCGTACTTGCAGTACAGCGTATCGCCACGCGGCGCAAACTGCGCCGACTCGCAGCCCCAGTCGTCGCCGCCCGTCAGTGCCTGCGGTTCACCGCCCGTCGCGGGCAGGCGATACAGGTGATAGAGTGTCTTGCTGTGCGCCGACTCGTGCAGGTTCTCTGTCGCCGATATGACGAGCGCGCGGCCGTCCGGGGTCCACTCCGGCTTCAGGCTCTCGCTTGCGAGCGAAGGCACGCCCGCGAATCCCGGTTGTGCGACGAACTCGGTGCCCGCCAGCAGGTCCTTTGCCTCGGCACCGGGAACGGCGTCCTGGACGAAGATGTGTGTCTGCAGGTCGTCACGCCAGCGATTCCATTGCCGGATAGGAAAGATCTCGTAGGCCGTCGCATTGTACTCGCGCTCCTCGCGCGCTTTTTTCTCGGCCGCATTCTCCTCGTTCGTCGCCGTACCCGGGTAGACGCGGCTCTCGAACGCGATGCGGTTGCCGTCGGGGCTCCATTTGGGACCCGTCGCCCCCGTTACCAGCGACGTGACCTTCTGCGCTTCGCCAGGCATCGTCATGTCCATGACGTAGATCTGGCTGACGTCCTCACCGCGCTTCGCGCTGAACGCGATACGCGTGCCGTCGGGGCTCCACGCCACGCCGTCTTCGGCGTCGTCCGTCGCGGTCAGGCGCCGCGGCGCCGTTTCTCCGTCCACCGCCACGAGCCACAGGTCGCTGACGGTTTCTTCTTCCTTGTAGGCGGGCTCGGTCACGGCGACGATTGCCCACTCCCCGTCGGGACTCGTTACCGGGGTGGCGAGTCGGCGCATGGTCCAGAGGTCGTCGTGCGTGACCGGCCGGAGACCTTCGTCGCTGTGACTGTCGGCGGCGGCAAACGAACTCAAGAGTAAGGCGGCAAGAATTGCAGCGTTTCGCACGGTATTGCTCCCGGTGGCCAGGTTGCAGACGCCCTGCATGATACCTGCAGCAACGGCTGTATTTCAGGGGCTCTTGAAAATCCCGGGGGCGACCCTATCTTAGACGACGAGAGGCAATAGTGCCTTATTTTTCAGGACCTTAAGTATTGGAGGCAGCGAAATGTCATTAGTAAGTTATGAACCCTGGACGGGTGTTCGCCAGTTGCAGGATGATATCAATCGCCTGTTTTCGAGCTGGTCTACCAGCGACAGCAGCGGCGTAACCGCCGACTGGGTCCCGAACGTGGATATCAACGAATTCGAGGACAAGTTCCAGCTTTACGTCGATGTGCCCGGTGTCGATCCCAAGGACGTCGACATCACGCTGGAAAACAGCGTGCTGACCATATCGGGCGAGCGCTTCGTGCAGGCCGAAAAAGCCGACGAGACGATCGTCCGCCGGCGCTCGGAACGCGGCACCGGCCGTTTCTACCGGCGCTTCATCCTGCCGGAATCGGTAGACGCCGAGAAGGTGAAGGCGACGGATCGACATGGCGTGCTCGAGATCATGATCCCGAAGCAGGCCAAGGCGCTTCCACGCCGGATCAAGGTTGCCGCCTGAAAAACGGCGCAATAAAGCCGTAGGAGCGGATCTCGAACCGCGACCGGGTCGCGCGCCGAGGCGCGCTCCTACGGAACCGTCCGGACACGGCGCAGGAGCGATGCTCGAACCGCGATCGGTTTTGCGGGCCCAGGCCCGCTCCTGCGGGCCGCGTGCGGTAGACTGGGGGCGATGATCCCCGACCTCGACCGCCATATCCGACGCGACAATTTCAGACGCTACGCGCTGCAATGCGGCCTGGCGGGAATCGTCGTCCTGATCCTGTTGCTTGTACTCGATGCCGTAACCCAGACGGTCCTGATCGCGGCGCTCGGCGCCAGCGCATTCATCGCCTTCGCCGTGCCGCGGTCGCTGCACTCCGGACCCCGGCACATGATAGGCGGCTACGCCATCGGGATCATCGCGGGCTGCCTGATGGCGACGTTTGAAGCAGCGATGAACGTACAGGGGCCCGTGGCCGCTCACACGGTCATGGTCATATTCGGCGCGATGGCGATTTCGCTGGCCATGTTCCTGATGGTCGTCGCCCGCGCGGAACACCCGCCGGCAGCGGCACTGGCGCTCGGACTGGTTCTCAACGAGTGGGACCTGCTGACGCTGGCAGTCGTCATGGCGGGCATCATGGCGCTCAGCCTGATCAAGCGGCTGGTGCTGCCGATGTTGCTGGACCTGGTATAGCAATGGGCAAGTGGCTGATGATCATCGGCGTCGTCGTGCTGGCCGTGGGTGCCGCACTGCAGTTCGCGCCGTGGCTCGTGAACTGGTTCGGGCGGCTGCCCGGCGACCTGAGGTTCGGCTCCGGCAACACGCGCGTATTCATACCGATTACGTCGATGCTACTGGTGAGCATCATCCTGACGATCATCGTCAACCTGTTCAGGCACTGACCGGGCCGCGCGTTCCCGTCTTCGCGTTTACCCGGCTGGCCCGGATGCGTTGTACTTCCCAGCCGCACTTGCGCAGGAATCGCGTCGATCTCACCTTCAGGTTCTTGTGCGCCTTGTCGCGGTCCGGGATGCAGCTCTTGGGACTCAGGCTGGATTCCGTCACCGTGTACGGCGTAAGACCGTAAATCGGCTGGCCGTGCTGCCAGAATTTCTTGACGAACACGTCAACAGGTTCACGGACTACGCGGGTCATTTCGACGAACTGCTCTGCGACCGATGGCGTGATCGCGTTGCACATGCAGGAGTGCGGCGCCTTCGTGTAGCGCCACACCGTATAGGCTCCCCGTGCGGCAACGCGTTCCTTGCGAGCCCGCTTCTCGTCCTGCAGCCGGATAAAGCCGAAATCCTCGATCAAACCGGCCACCTGCTTTACGGCATCCGCGAATCCGGGCAATAACTGGAAGTCGTCTTCCATGACCATGATCGGCTCGCCGAGCTCGACGCACTTCTGCCACATGGACCTGTGACTCGCGAAACACCCGATCTCCGCCGGCGTAACATCGCGCCCGGTATTCAGCAGCCAATCGTAGACATCGCAACGGTCAAAGTGGCCTTCGGCCATTGCCTGCTCTCCACACAGGGCGTCGAAAAACTCGAACGTCATCCCGGCATCGGCGAGCTGGATGGCTGCGCGCTCGCGGCGCTCCCCCGCATCCGGGAGGCTTATCACGTAGAGCTTCATAACGACCGGCGTTCCTCCTCGCTGTCTCTACGAGGAACCGCTGGATCATGGCCGAAACCGTCGAGCAACCCCTCTCATCTCGCGCCGAGCGAAGCGTTTTGTCGCGAATCACAGTGCCAAGATCGGTGTGCGAATTCAATACGTCGCTTCCCCTATTTTCGTGCCTGGAACGCTCGCCGGATTCAGGTAAATACGGTAACGCATCCCGCGTGCGAGAGGCCTCCGGGCTTTTCCAGTAGAATCACGCGCTGATTCCGACCGGGCCCACAGAATGCAAAAAGAAGGACTGAGCCAGAAGGCCTACGTGCCGATCGCGGAAGGCGACACTTACGACCCGTTCGTGCCCGCCGGCGAATCGCCGGCGGAATTCACGCTCAAGGCCGTCGGGCTCGGGATCCTGTTCGGCATCATCTTCGGCGCCGCGAATGCCTACCTGGGTTTGCGAGCCGGCCTGACGATCAGCACGTCGATCCCCGTCGCCGTCATGACCGTAGCGGTATTTCGCGCGCTCTCCCACGTCGGTATCCGCGGCAGCATCCTGGAGACCAACATCGCCCAGACGACGGGATCGGCGTCCAGCTCCCTCGCAAGCGGCGTCATATTCACGCTGCCCGCCCTGTTCATGTGGGGCATGCCCCCCGAACTCCTGCAGATGACCCTGCTGGCCATGTGCGGCGGCCTGCTCGGCATCCTGTTCATGATTCCGCTGCGGCGTTTCCTGATCGAGCGCGAACACGGCAAGCTGCCGTACCCGGAGGGAACGGCCTGCGCCGAGGTGCTGGTCGCGAACGAGATCGGCGGCACTCGCGCGCGCTTCGTGTTCTACGGCCTCGCAGGCGGCGCATTTTTCAAGTTCCTGACATCGTGGATCCGGGTGATTCCCGGCGACCTGCATGTGAACATCCCGTTGCTGAAGAAAGGCCAGCTGGGCATGGACCTGTCGGCCGCCCTGTTCGGTGTCGGCTACATACTCGGCCCCCGTATTGCCGCGGTCATGGTGGGCGGTGGCCTGCTCGCCTGGCTCGTGATCATTCCCGCTATTGCCTGGTGGGGTGACGCCCGGACGGCGCCGTTGTTTCCCGAGACGATCAACCTGATTCGCGATATGGGGCCGAGCCAGATCTGGACGCGCTACGTCCGTTACATCGGCGCCGGGGCCGTCGCAACGGCCGGGATTATTACGCTGATCCGCAGTATCCCCGTGATGATCAGCAGTTTCCGCATCGGTGCGTCGCAGCTGACCGAAAGGATGAGTTCGGAAACGGCCGCAGCGACGCGGACCAGCAACGACCTGCCACTGCGGGTCGTCGGTATCGGTGCACTGGCAATTGCGCTGGTGCTGATTTTCGTGCCGCAGGTATTCGGTGCCGTCGGCGGTATCGGCATTCGGGCGGTCGCCGCCGCGTGCGTGGTGGTATTCGCTTTCTTCTTCGTCACCGTGGCGTCGCGTATCGTCGGCCTCGTCGGCGTGACCAGCAACCCGACCAGCGGCATGACCATCGCGGCACTGCTCGGCACGGCGTCCTTGTTCCTGTTGTTCGGCTGGACCGACACGATGGGCAAAGCCGCGGCACTGACGGTCGGCTGCGTGGTAGCAATAGCCGCATCCATATCCGGCGACACGTCGCAGGACCTGAAGACCGGCTTTCTGCTCGGAGCAACGCCGCGCGCACAGCAGACATCCGAACTCATCGGTGTGCTGACGTCAGCCACGTTCGTATGCCTGACGGTACTGGCGCTCGGAAAGGGGTTCGGCTTCGGCAGCGAAGAGCTGCCCGCGCCGCAGGCTACCCTCATGAAACTCGTGATCGACGGCGTGCTCGACCAGGACCTGCCCTGGGCACTTGTCGCCATAGGCATCGGTATCGCGCTGGTTTGCGAAATCCTGCGTATCCCGTCGCTGCCGTTTGCCGTCGGCGTTTACCTGCCCGTATCCACGATGACGCCGATCTTCGTGGGCGGGCTGATCCGCCTGTGGATGGAGCGCACGGCAAAGAACGACACGGTCGCGGCCGACCGGCGTGAGCGCGGCGTGCTGCTCGGCAGCGGCTTCGTGGGCGGCGAAGGCCTGCTGGGCGTCGGCATCGCGCTGGTCGCCGTGGCGAAGAGCCGGCGGCCCGACGGTTTCGGGACCGAATGGCTGGGTAGCGAAACCACGGCGATGCTTGCCGGGGCGGCAGCGTTTGCCGTATTCATCGCCTGGTTCTTCCGCTCGGTGCGCGGAAGCAGGGAATAGGCCGGGACATCGGGAGACGCTGTGGACTCCGTAACCCAGGCCGTACTCGGCGCCGCAATCGGCGGCGCCATAGCCCCCGCGGGCCAGCGACGCAAAGCGCTGCTCGTCGGCGCGGCCCTCGGCACGCTGCCGGATCTCGATGTCGTCATCGACTATGGCGACCCGGTCGCCAACTTCACCTACCACCGCGGATTCAGTCATTCCCTGTTGGTTTTGCCGCCGTTCGCATTGCTGCTGTGGCTCGCGTTGCGGCGCTGGTGGGCGCCGGTCCGCGACGCACCCCGGCGATGGCTGGCGATCATCGGCCTGGCCCTGGTCACGCACCCCCTGCTCGACGCCCACACGGCCTACGGTACGCAACTCTTGTGGCCACTCGAATTTCCGCCGGTCATGTGGGCAACGCTGTTTATCATCGATCCGCTGTTTACGCTGCCGATGCTGGTCGCTGTCGTTATTGCCGCAGCGTGGCCGGGGAAGCGTTCCAGCGGAACCGTGATTCGCGCGTGCCTGCTCGCAAGCACGCTCTACCTGGGTTGGTCGTGGACCGCGCAGTCGATCGTCGCCGGCCACGCCCGGGAAGCGCTGGCCGGCAGGGGGCTTTCCGGGGCGCCAGTCTTCATAACGCCAACGCCGTTCAACACACTGCTCTGGCGGGTCGTGGCGCTGACGGAGGACGGCTACCTCGAAGGCTTCGACTCCTTGCTCGTCGATGAGGAGTCGCTCGACTTCTCCGCATACCGTTCCGACAGGCAGGCGCTCCTCGAGGCGGACACGGTCTGGGCGGTGTCCAGGCTGCGCTGGTTCTCACGCGACTTCGTGAAAGCCAGCGTCGTCGACGACCGCCTGTTGATCACCGACCTGCGCATGGGCCAGGAACCGGTCTACGTATTCACCCACGTAGTCGCCGCCCGCGGCAACCCGCACTGGGAGCCGATGCCGACCGAGCTCATTTCGCCGACCATCGACGAGCGCGTATTGCTGGACGCCTGGCGCCGGATGTGGACGCACTGATGCGTCAATGTTGTTCGGCTATCGCGATGACCTCGCGGCCGGGCAACACCCGGGCGTGGTCCTCCAGGCCGAGCACGAAACCGTCGGCGGTTGCCGTCAGCGACTCCTCGCGGGAACCGAATGCACTGAACACTTCCGCAAGCCGCTGCCCTTCGCGGATTTCCTGGCCGGGCCGGACGTCGAAACGAATCAGGCCGCTCGTCGTGCACAGCGGCCGGTTCGTGTAGCGCAGCGGCTTGGCAGTGGCAGCAGGCCCGGCGGCCGCGAACCAGTCAATCATCTCCATCGAACGCAGGGTCGCCAGCACGGCATCCGTGCCTGCGGCAACGCCTTCCTCGACGACGGCATACGCCCCGCCGGCCTCGATCGTATAAGCCGGCACGCCGGCACCGACGACGGCGCCGGCGAGCGTATTGCGAAGCGGGTGGAACACGTCCGAATCCTCGACCAGCAGCAGGCCGCTCGCACGGGCCAGCTCGAACGTGCGTTTTGCGGTCTTCCTGTCCGGGTACGAGTGAGGAGGATCGAGCAGGACGTGCGGGATCGACTGCACCCAGTCGTTGTGCAGGTCGATCACCAGCGACGGGGCGGATTTCATGATGGTGTCGTAAAGCCGCCGCGCAATCTGCTCGCCCATGCTGCCTTTCGGGTTACCGGGAAAGCACCTGTTCAGGTCCTCCCTGTCGGTATTGAGATAGCGGGAGACGTTTTCGAATCCCATGGAGTTGATCAGGGGGAACGCATGCACTGCGCCGCAACTCAGCCCCTTCTTGCGAAGCCGCGCGAATACGTCGTGCACGATCGCGGTGCCCCCGACCTCGTCGCCATGGATGCACGCGGTCAGCCAGACGACAGGGCCGGGTTGCCTGCTTTCGGCGACGAGCACGGGTATCCTGCGCTGGATGATGTCGCGCAGCCCCGTAATGTCGATAAGCCGCCTGGAAATCCGCATGGCGGTGACGCTTCAGGCGGCTCTCAGGGCCGTGGAAGCTCGCGCGGCCGCCCGCAACCGCTCGTCGCAGGCAATGAGAATGTCTCGCAGCATCTCCGCGTACGACATTCCGGCGAGTTCCGACATCCTGGCGAGATGGCCGTCCCAGCACCAGCCGGGGTTGGGGTTCACTTCCAGGAGCCGTGGCGTGTTGTTGGCGTCGAGACGCCAGTCGAACCGCGCATAGTCCTGGCAGCCGACGCGCTGGAACAGCCGGATACAGCTTGCGTTGAGAAAGTCGATCGTCGCCTGCGGCAGGTCCGCCCGAATCGACTTCACGTTGTCGAAGTATTCCGACTCGGTATCCCACTTGGCCTCGTAGCCGCAGATTCTCGGCAGGCCCTCGGGCAGCTGCGAATAGTCCTCCTCGATCACCGGCAGCACCGCGTAGCTTTCCGGCGGGTTGCCGATGATGCCGACACTGATGTCCTTTCCGGTCAGGAACTGTTCCACGAGCACGGGCCGGTCGAAACCGGTTGCCTCACGCACCTTCGCGATTGCGTGCTCGAGCTGCCGAACGTCGTAACAGACGCTGTCCATCGTGATGCCGACACTCGAGTCGCCGTAGTTCGGCTTGACGATCACGGGGAAGTCGATGGGCATCGAAATGTACGCGACCTCTTCGGGTGCCACCGAGAACGCGGCCGGCACTGGAATGTCCATTTCCATCGCGATACCACGAATCAGAGACTTGTCGTAACAGTAGGCAAGGCACTGGGGATCGCCGCCCGAGTAGCGAATGCCGAGCATTTCCAGCAGGGCGGGGACGTGCAGCTCTTTCGTCGCCTCGTTGTTGAAACCTTCGTCGCACAGGTTGAATACGAAATCGATATTCCCCGCGTCGTTGCGCAGCCTGTCGATCAGCTCGTCGTGATTATCGAGGTACGAGAAATCGAACCCGTCCAGCTGACCGAGCGCCTTCTTGAGTTCGTCGATCGTGTAAAAATCGTCGCTGTCGAAAGCGTTGTTCGGCTTCACAGAGTCCGAGCGGCGATGGTCGCCCATCACCACGGTAACGCGGCGGATGCGCTTCTCGTCTTCGGCGCCGACCTCGGCCCGCTTGTTCGATCGGGCCGTGAGGACGATACGCTGGGCCATCATCCCGAGGTCCTGGTTGCGCTTCGACACCGTCGACATGGGTTGCGCTTCCAGGACATCGAATCCGTTGGCCGACAGCAGGTTGCCGAGTTGATCGGCGTTGTACAGGCGCTCGGCGTAGAACTGGTCGGCGACGACGCCCTTTTTGGTGTGCGTGATCACCTCGCGGGAGATCAGCCTCGCGTTGTCCTTCGAGAGAGTCCGCTCACGGCAGACAAAATAATTCTTGTCGATCCACTCCCAGCTGCGGGTCTCGAAGTTATGGCGGAGGAAATCGCCGTCCGTGAAGTCGATGAGCAGCTGTCCACCGGGTTTCAGGAGGCGGCGAAGTTCCGTGAGCACGGCGACATCGTCTTCTGCGGATTCGAAGTAGCCGAAGCTGTTACCCGCGAGGTAGATGAGGTCGAACGTGCTGTCACGAAAACGCAGCTTGCGCGCATCGCCTTCGCGAAACGTGGTCCTGAAGCCCTGCTGCCGCGCAATGCGCCTGGCCCGTGAGATCAGGTAATGCGAGCGGTCGACGCCGCACAGGTTGGTAAAGCCGCGTTTTGCGAGCTCGAGCAGGTGCCTGCCCTGGCCGCAGCACAAGTCGAGTATGCAGGCCTCCGGGGCGACATCGACGCGCTCGAGAAAAGCATCGATTTCGGCTTCGGTGATATCCGGGTCCTCGACCACGTCGCCGTCCGTGCGCAGGTAGTTCGCGTTGAAAATGTCCCGCCACCAGTCGGCCCTGACGTAGCTCTCGAGGTCTTCGACGGGGCCGATGGAACCACGGATGACCGCTTTGCCCTGCGGCTTCGGTTTTGCAGCACCAGGCTGCGATTTCTTTTTAGGCACGTCCTATTGCTCCAGGCGCCAGTTAAAGAAAACCGCGCGAATTGAGCGCCCCATTGCGGGGTGTGTCAAGAAAAAACGACGTTTTGCGGACGCCGGGGAGCGGCGCACCGCCGACCGGCGATCGCATTGACAGCCTGTTGATTTGACTGGAGATTAAGGCAGGTTGACGGGGCCCCGGCATCGCAGGCCGCGACGTACACCCGGCTGCATCCCGGGCGCGCGGGAATATGCGCAAGCAGGCGGTCCGTCGCTGGCGCTAATCGCCGTCTGTTTCGAACTGCTGCAGGCCTTCCGCCAGGTAATCCGCGAGGAGCGGCGTCCCGACGAGGTACTCCGCGGTACGTTCCGTCCACGTCTCTTCCGCGAACTCCAGCGCCTCGTCCCACTCCTCCAGCGAATAGTCGCCGCGGCCGACCCACATCAGGGCGACCAGCATCATCTGCTGGTCCGGCTCGAGGTCGTCGATCGCCGTCGTCAATTCCCGGTAATACGGGTCGCCCGCAAAGTCCGTGGCAAATTGTTCCGTCCAGTCCTCGTCGAAGGCCTCGATTTCATCCTCGTCCGGGAACATCACGTCGTCGCGAGAGTGAAATTCGTGCACCTTGTCGATAACGAACTGGACGATTTCCGGATTGAGATCTAGTGAGGGCATTTCGTATAACCCCTGGTCTGTGGTTGCGGCGGCAGCACCCGTCATTACCCGCTCCATCAGGGTTCTTGCTCCCACGGCGCGCGGCAATGCGTAGTTCTACCTAAGCCCGCTGGCTGCCCGCAGAAAATACGTATGGTAGCCCCGCCGTTGCCGGCGGACAATTCCCCCCACGGGATGTGACCCGGCCCAGGTCCGCGAGTGTGTAGAATCGTCTGCACACGCCCGACGATCCCGGAGATCCCGCATGCCAGCCACTCGCACCCGAATGCTCGCCGTGGCAGTCGCTGCACTGACCAGCCTCTGCCTGTTTCAGACTGCGCCGGCAGACACCCAGAAGCCCGTGCTGCACGGCAAACACTGGGTGGCCATAACCGGCAAGCCGCTGGCAGCCACGGCAGGCGCCCGCGTGTTCCTGCGCGGCGGAAATGCCGTCGACGCAGCGTGCGCGATGCTTGCCGCTACGTCGACGATGTGGGACGTGCTCGGCTGGGGCGGTGAGACCCAGGCCCTCATTTACAACCCGCGTACGAAAGAGGTGCTGGGAATAAACGCGCTCGGCGTTGCGCCGTCCGGAGCCACGCCGGAGTTTTTCCGTGACAAGGGCCTCGACTATCCGCCCGCGTATGGCCCCCTGGCAGCCGTGACGCCCGGCACGCCCGGCGGGCTCATGGTCATGCTTGCCGAATACGGTTCGCTGAGTCTCGCCGAGGTTCTGGCGCCGGCCATCGAAATGGCCGACGGTTACCCCATCGAGGCGAGCGCCGTACGCGCAATTGAACGCCATCGTGAGCGGATCCTCGAATGGCCGTACTCGACGGCGGTATTCCTGCCGCACGACCACGACGGGCCGCAGGGACCGGCCGTCGGCGAAATCTTCCGCCAGCCTGACCTGAAAGCGACGCTTGTAAAGCTCGTCGAGACCGAGCGCGCGGCGCTTGCCGACGGGCTCGACCGCAAGGCCGCGATTTACGCAGCCTACGATCGCTTCTACAGGGGCGATATCGCCAAGGAAATCGTGCGCGCGACGCAGGAACACGGCGGCCTGTTCACGATGGCGGACCTCGACCAGTGGCAGGTTCGTGTCGAAAAGCCCGTGTCGACAAGTTACCGGGGCATCGACGTCTACAAGCTGACGACCTGGACGCAGGGGCCCGTGCTCCTGCAGACGCTGAACATCCTCGAGAACTTCGACGTGGCCGGGATGGGCTACAACTCGACGCGCTACATACACACGCTGTACCAGGCCATGAATCTCGCCTACGCGGATCGTGACTTCTATTACGGTGACCCGTACTTCCCGCCCGAGGAGCCGGTCGAAGGCCTCCTGTCGAAAGACTATGCGCGCAAACGCGCCGCGGAAATCGACCCGGAACGCAATGACCCGGACGCGGGACCCGGCAACCCCTACGACTTCCAGCGCGGCAAGCACCCGTTCATGCAGTACCTGGACGAACTCCGCTCGAGCAACGTTACGTCGAGCGTGACGGAAGGGAACGACACGGGGTTTTTCCAGGGAACCACCACCATACAGGCGGCCGACAAGGAAGGATGGGTCGTCTCGATCACGCCGAGCGGCGCCTGGATCCCGGCCTTTATCGCGGGCGAAACCGGCATCGGCCTGAGCCAGCGCATGCAGAGTTTCGTCCTCGATCCGGCCGAAAACCCGTACAACGTCGTAGCGCCCGGCAAGCGGCCCAGGGTAACGCTGACGCCTTCCATCGCACTCAAAGACGGTGCGCCGTGGCTGTCATTCGCCGTGCAGGGCGGCGACGCGCAGGACCAGAACCTGCTGCAGTTCTTCCTGAACGTGGTCGAGTTCGGCATGAACGTGCAGGAGGCGGCCGAGGCCGACAATTTCCTGAGCTACCAGCTGCACGACTCGTTCGGGGATCACAAGCGAGAACCGGGCCGGCTGGCCGTCAACGAATCGGTGACGGAATTCACGCGCGACCAGCTCGAGAAGATGGGTTACGCGGTCGAGGTCGGCGTGTGGGGCAGCCGTGACAGGACGTCCGGGCCGATCAACGCCATCTGGTTCGACCGCGAACACGGTTCGTTCCAGGGTGGTTCCAGCAATCACGGTGACGATTACGGCATCGCCTGGTGACCCTGCGTGGCGGCCGACCGTCGCCGGATTGCGACAGAAATCCCCGCGGAATACGCATGGATCTTCGATATACTCCGCACGTTTTTAAAACTGAAAGCGTCTGGGCCAATGACTTTCCGATTCGTTCGTACGCGGACAGTGTCAGCCGCGTGCCTGTTCGTGCTGTGCGCGGCGTGCGGCAGCAATCCCCAACCCGAGGTTGTGAGCTCGGCCGAGCCGTCGCCGACGGGCGGCTTTTTCCTGGGCGCGCGCCCGGTGTACGCGCACCTAGTCAACGAACGTGGCGGAAGCTGGGTGTTCACGACGATTACGGCGTCCGATGCGCCCATCGACTCGGGCTACCTCGTGCGGCTGAACGACCTCACGCCCGCGTTCGATACGCGCGCCGCCGAGTGCACGCCGCAGGTTTATCCTGTTTCACACCGTTGCAGTCCCGTCCACCCGTTTCGCGATAAAGACACCGGCATGCTCGACAAGATCATCAACAGCGGTATCGCTGTCGGCACGGCCGGAAAGGTCACCGACATCTCCCAGACGTATGAAACCACGTTCGATGAAAGTGCGTTCAACCAGGCCGTCGATGAAGCACTGGTCAACTCCGGCCTGGACAACGACCGCCGCAGGCTCATCTCGTTACTCGATACGTACGAGCACGAAGCCTCCAGTGCGCATGCCGAGCTTGCGGGCATGACGCAACAGCTGTCCGCAACGCGGAATAACACGAACCGTATCGAGCTGGACGTTCAGCCCGGCATCCACGGTCTGACCGGTTACTACCAGGACGACATCGATTTCGCCGATTTGATCGAGCTGACCCCGGTGGCCGATGGCGACGTGCCCTCGGTAACGCTCGACAGGCAGGACGCATTACCCTGCGATGCACGGCATTGCCTGTCGGCGGCGGAGAGCGCGCTGTCGGCCCTGCGCCGGGATATCGAGTCACACAAGGAACGGCTGTCGGCGATAATGGCACCTGGCGCGAGGGTCTACGATGTGCGGTGCGACGATACCGTCTATGGCCACTACCTGCTGTCGGTCGACTGTCCGGAGCAGGTCATCGCTACCGGCGACGGTCCCGTGCGGCTGCCAATCAACGTTACGATCCTGTCCCGCGACTTCGAAAAACTGTTTCCGCGTATCGACCTCGCGGACAGCCGCCTGCGCGTCTCTGTCGCGCATCGTTCCGTTAAATTCACGAACACCACGGATGAGTACATTACGCTGACCGCACAGACGATCTACTACAATTCCAGTGTCAACACGACATCGCTCCCGATAGACATTCCACCGGGAATCTCGGTAACGCGGGACATCGACGAGTTTGTCTCGCGGTCCATCGATATCGAGTCGAGCTACCGGCAGATGACGCCCGACAAGGCTGCCGGCGCATCATTCCAGTTCGGCATTGCCGTTCGTTACCGCGTCGCATCCGATCCGGACGAGAAAACGCTGCACGACATGCAGTCGTTCAACGTCGGCTGCGTGATCGAGAACCTGGTCGACCCGGGATCGTGCAGGCCCGGGTCTGCCGCAGCCGAGAATGCGCAACGCACGGCGCTGGGATCGAACAGGGCGGACTCCCGGGCGATGTAGAGTGATGCGCTCGTTCAACCTCGCATTCGGCATCAACGACACGCGGCAAAACGCCGTGAACCGCTGCTGCCGGTGCTCGTACGAATGGAAGGACGAGCCCTCCGGCAACGCGAAACACCATGCCTGCCCGAAATGCGGCTCGGTCTACTGGCGGTGGCTCAATTACGGGCGGCGTGACTGAACCGGTGCTTTGCCCGGCCCGGCTTACGTGGTAAATAATACCCCATGAAGTGGCAGGGACGACGGCGCAGCTCCAACGTCACCGACGCACGCGGCAAGAAAGTCGCTGCCGGATCGGCCGGCGCAGCCACCATTCTCAATCTTGTCGGCAGGACATTCGGCATCAAGGGCCTCCTCGTCCTCGTCGCGCTCGGCTTTATCGGCTGGCAAATCGGTATCCTCGACCCGACTACGATCCTGGGTGGCGGACAGGTTCGGGACGTCGGCTACCAGGCGACCCCCGAAGAAGATCGTCTTTTTGAGTTCGTCACGGTCGTGCTCGCCGACACGGAGGACATCTGGCACGCGGAATTCAGTCGCCTCGGGCTCGAGTATGCGACTCCCGAACTCGTGATTTACCGCGAACGGTTTCCCACGGGCTGCGGCATGGGCGATGCCCGAATGGGGCCCTTCTATTGCCCGGCCGACCGTAAGATCTATATCGACCTGGGATTCTATGACGCCCTCGAAAACCAGTTCGATGCGCCGGGCGATTTCGCTCAGGCTTACGTCATCGCTCACGAGGTCGGTCACCATGTGCAGAACCTGCTCGGTATCTCGGACAAAGTCGCTGCCATGCGCGGCCGCCCCGACTACAACCAGTATTCCGTGCGTCTCGAACTGCAGGCGGATTTTCTCGCCGGCGTCTGGGCGCGGCACAACCAGCGCTACCTGGACCGGGGCGATATCGACGAGGCGCTGCGCGCAGCTAACCAGATCGGCGACGATGCCATCCAGGCGAGGACACGGGGCAAGGTGGTGCCACACGCGTTCACGCACGGCACATCGGAACAGCGGATGCGCTGGTTCGGCCGCGGACTGGACAGCGGCCGCATCGAAGACGGCGATACGTTTGAGATAGACTACGAGGCCCTCTGAACGGGTTGAACGCTTTCTGCGGCGGGCAGTCAAAGACGTTCAAACAGCAAGAAGAAACCAGCATGTATCCAACCATGCCCAGATTGTCCGTGCTCGCCGCTATCGTGCTCGTTTCCGGGGGATGCGGCGGCGGATCGTCCGGCGGCAGTCCCCCGCCACCTGCGCCACCACCTGAACCATTCAGCTATTCCGTGCCGCAGGACATCGGCGACGGCTGGCAGGTCGGAGACCTTGCGGCCGAGGGTTTCGACGCGCAGATGATCGTCGACATGATGGACAGCGTCCTGGACGAAACCTACCCGGGTATCGACTCCGTCGCGATCGCGAGAAACGGCAAGCTGTTGCTCTACTGGTACGACCGCAGACGGGAACTCGACCAGTTCGACGCCTGGATCAACAACATGACCCGGGAGCGGCACGTGCTGCACTCGACGTCGAAAAGTTTCACCTCGGCCCTCGTCGGCATCGCGATCGACCAGGGCCACATCGAGTCGACGCAAGTGCGCTTCCTCGACCTGTTCGACTATACGGAGTACCGGAACTGGGACCCGAGGAAAGCGGACATCACGCTCGAGGACGCGCTCACGATGCGCTTCGGCTTCCGCTGGGACGAGTGGTCGCTACCCTATAGCGATCCCGGGAACGATCTCGTCAACCTGGAGAACAACAACATCGACTGGCCGAAAGCGCTGCTGGACCTGCCGATGGCCAGCGATCCCGGTACGGCCTTTACGTATAACACGGCGGGAACGATCGCGATCGGCAAGGCGCTGGAAAACGCGACCGGGGAACGGCTGGGACAGTTTGCGAATACCTACCTTTTCTTCCCGATGCAGATCACGGACGCACGCTGGTGGTCGCCGCACAGCCTGGCCAACGGCGGCAGCGGCCTGTTCCTGCGCACCCGCGACCTGGCGAAGTTCGGCCAGCTTTATCTCGACGGCGGCGCGTGGCAGGGCCAGCAGCTGATCAGTGCGGAATGGATTGCCGACTCCGTAGTCCGGCGTGTCGACCTGTCAGACGTATTCACCTTCAGCGAAGGGTATGGCTACCAGTGGTGGCTCGACGAGTTGCCTTACAAATCGCAACTCCTGGAAACCTGGGTGACGTCGGGCTTCGGCGGACAGTACATATTCGTCATCCCGGGGCTGGAGCTCGTCGTCGCGTTTACCGGCCACAACTACGACAATGCGGACGGCATCACCAACCTGTACACGATGCTGCGCTGGCATATCATGGCCGCTATCGACTGAGCGTTACTTTCCACTCTCCGCGCGCAGCCGGAACCGGTACGGTCTGCCCGCATCCTCCGCTGCATAGTCGATGCCCACACGCGGGCCCACGCTCACGCGAGCGTCATCGACCTGCAGTCCGTGGTCCTCGATACGGATGGGGCCGTCGAGGAGACTGCTCCCTGTCAGGGCCGTCGTAATACCCAGTGCGCGGGCAAGCGAACCGGGTCCGGCGAGCAACGTGCTGTCCGCCGCCGGCTTGCCGCGCCGCTCGAGCATCGTCGTAATACCGGCGTTTGCCTTCCCTGCCCGTACGAGCACCGCGTGCGGAACGCCCTTCACATTGGTAACCACGTTGAAGAGATGATGGATGCCGTAACACAGATAGACGTAAGCGATGCCCCCGGGGCCGTACATCGGCTCGGTCCTGCGTGTCCTGCGATCGCCGTAGGCATGGCTCGCCCTGTCGGTAACGCCGGCATAGGCCTCTGTCTCGGTGATGACGACGGACGTGTGTCGCCCGTCGATTTCCGTGCACAGGACCTTGCCGAGCAGATCCCGGCTTATGGCGGTCACATCGTCACGTAGATAAAACGACCGGGGGAGAACTTTCTTTTCGATCATAGACTTGGCCGACTCCGGGTCAATGCCGGCACCGGCAGCGCACCCCGGCGGCTGGCGGCCGAAGGCAAGGAAACCGTGCGCCTTTTTCGTTACACTTCCCCGGTAGTCTACTCAATAAACAAATTATCGGTACGGGCTCGGGGGTAAGTATGAAACTGCATTCGCTTTTGATTTTCGGATCGGCTCTCTTCATGGCGGCGTGTGCCGAAAAGACGGAGCCCGCCCCGGAGCCGGCGTCCGAGCCCAGGGCGACGGCGGCGGCCGAACCGGCCGCGGAAATGCCGGCTGCAGAGGAAGAAGGCGCACGCGACGAAGCGTTCATCGACCACATGCATGCCCATGCCGAACAACTCGACAATCTCAATTTCGCCCTGGCCGACGACGATCTCGCCGGCGCGATGACGGCGGCCTACTGGCTGTCGGGCCACCAGGAAGTCGCCGGCCTCAAAGAGGAATGGCGGCCTTTCCTGGAAGGTATGCGCAAAGCGGCCCAGGCGGTCGAGCAAGCCGACGATCTCGACAGCGCACGCGCCGCCGCGGAGCGCATCAACGACAACTGCCAGGGGTGCCACGACGCCGCCGGCGTGAACGACTGATCGATCCGGCCGCGGCTAAGGCCCGCGGCCCGGCATCTCCGGGATACTGCCCTACAGGACGGCCTGTTTCGTCCGTCATCCTGCCCATGGACTCGTCTTGATCTAGGTCAAGGCGGCCCCGGGGCCCGTTATGCATCATGACAGTGCCATCGGCGTATTACCGTCGCACAGGGCCTGGCCATGAGCATCGTCTATTTCACGCTTGTAGCAATCCTCCTGTACGTAGTCGCCGACTGGCTGCTGGTGCGGGTCGAAATTGCCGCGGGCAGGAGACTGAAGCACAGGTCGTTGGTCTTTTTCGTGATTCTCCTGACTCTCGCGTTGTCGAGTTTCTCCCTCATCCAGCATTACGCAGGCGGCGCCTGACGAAGCCGCCCGATCCGGGGGAACGAGGCCGGTCCCCGAGCGGCGACCGGCTCCATGTGAGGGGAGAAGTGACCATGGCTGACCAGAACAACCCTGCCAGTGCGCCGTCGACCGATGACGAACCGATTCCGCTCATGCAGCGGGTGCTGGACAATCCGTTTTTGCTCCTGTTCCTCGGGGTAGCCATACCGGCTGTCTTCTACATCATCTGGGGCATCATCGAGATCACCCAGATCCCGATCGCGGACTGAACGGGGGATCGAACCATGGCAATTACACCGCCTCCGCAACGAATCTGGTGGAAAGAGCCGATCGCCAAGGTCGAGCTTTCCTGGATCATGATCGCCTTTACCTGGGGCCTCGTCATGTTTTTCATGATGATCTACTGGCACGGGGCCGGCGAACAGAATCTCTCCAACGAAGCCTACAAGATATCGCCGGAAAGGTTCTCCGAACGATCGCAGGCGATGATCGATGAATACACGGTCCGCGAGGAAAACTACTTTCCCGTCGTGCACCCGCCGGCCGGCAGCGACGTCTACCTGATCGCGCGTCTCTGGCAGTGGTGGCCGATCCTCGAGCTCGAGAAAGGCGAAACCTATCGCCTGCACCTGTCGTCACTCGACTGGATGCACGGTTTCTCGCTGCAGCCCGTGAACATCAATGTCCAGGTACACCCGGGCTACGAGATGGTGGTCACCATCAAGCCCGACAAGGCCGGTGAGTACGGCATCGTCTGTAACGAGTATTGCGGCATCGGCCACCACATGATGGTCGGCAAGATCTACGTGGTCGAGTAAGGGGGCAGAGCAATGGCAAAGACAACCGAATTCCGAACCTGCCCGACGACCGGGCTCAAGGTCTACCTGAACGCCGAGAAGCTCATCAAGGCCAACGCTGTCGTCGCGGTGGTGTTCCTGGCGATCGGCGGCCTGTTCGGCCTGCTCGTTGCGCTGACCCGCTGGCCGGCCGTCCACTTCCTGCCTGCGGACTGGTTTTACCTGGCCCTGACGGCCCACGGCTTCGACGTGCTGCTCGTGTGGATTATCTTCTTCGAGATCGCCGTGCTGTATTTTGCCTCGTCCGTACTGCTGGGCTGCCGGCTTGCCGCGCCCCGGTGGGCATGGACCGGGTTCGCACTCATGCTGATTGGCGCCGTGATCACGAATATCGTGGTGCTGCAGGGGCAGTCGAGCGTCATGTTCACGTCATACGTTCCGATGAAAGCCGAACCGGGTTTTTATCTCGGCATCATCCTGTTCGCGGTCGGGGCATTGATCGGCTGTTTCGTATTCTTCGGCACGCTCGTCGTCGCCCGGCAGGAGCGTACCTACGAGGGATCTGTTCCTCTCGTGACGTTCGGGGCGATCACGGCTGCAATTATTGCCGTGTTCACGATCGCCTCCGGCGCCATCATCCTGGTGCCGACGCTGCTCTGGTCCGTCGGCCTGGTGAGCCACATCGACCCCCTCGTCTACAAGACGATCTGGTGGGCCATGGGCCACTCGTCGCAGCAGATCAACGTGTCGGCGCACGTTGCGGTCTGGTACGCGATTGCGGCGATGGTTCTGGGCGCCCGGCCGATCTCCGAGAAGGTCAGCCGCATGGCGTTCCTGATGTACATCCTGTTCCTGCAGCTCGCAAGTGCACACCACATGCTGGTGGAACCGGGGTTCAGTTCCGAGTGGAAGATCTTCAATACCAGCTACGCGATGTACCTGGCGGTCCTGGGCAGCATGATCCACGGCATGACGGTGCCCGGCTCGATCGAGGCGGCGCAGCGCGCCCGCGGCCTGACGAAGGGCCTCTTCGAATGGCTGCGCAAGGCGCCCTGGGGCAACCCGGCTTTTGCCGGGATGTTCATGTCGCTGGTCTTCTTCGGCTTTATCGGCGGCATCTCCGGTGTCGTCATGGGCACCGAGCAGATCAACCTGATCATGCACAACACGCTGTATGTGCCGGGTCACTTCCACGGCACGGTGGTCGCCGGAACCACGCTGGCGTTCATGGCCATCACCTACCTGCTCGTGCCGCTGATCTTCCGCCGCGAACTGATGTTCCGGAAGCTCGCGCGCTGGCAGCCCTACCTGTTCGGCATCGGCGTCGCCGGCATCTCGGTGTTCATGATGGGCGCCGGCACGCTGGGCGTGTCGCGGCGTCACTGGGACATGACCTTCGCGGACGCACAGCTGCCTTTCGATTACCCGTCTGCTGCATTCCTGATGATGGGCCTGAACGGCATGTTCGCAGTCCTGGCAGCGCTTGGTGGCGTTCTGTTCATCGTGGTCGTCGTGGGCTCCGTATTCTTCGGCCGTAAACTCGGTGTCGACGAAAAACCATCGTACCCGGAGATACCGCCGGCCGCGGCTGCGGTCGCCGAACACGGCAGCGCGGGAACGCTCAAGATTCCCGGCACGGTCATGCTCGTCGGCATCTTCTTCGTTGCTTTCGTTCTCTACTACTTTGTCAACTGGAAATACCTGTCAGAAGTCTGGCCCCTGAGCTAGGCACCGGCGTTGCGAAACCATGAGCGTTGCGACTCTCAAACTGGTCTACCACACCGCCAAGGTTCGGCTCGGATTCCTGATCACGGTCTGTGCCATAACCGGGATCGTCGTCATTCCGGGACACGAGCTCGCACCCTGGCAGGTGTTCGTACTCGGGCTCGCGACCCTGACCGCATCGTCGGCCGCAGGCGCATTCAACCAGCTGTACGAGCGCGACCTCGATGCACGAATGCGAAGAACACGAACCAGGCCGTTCGCCACCGGCCGTTTCGACGCGGACCTGCGCTGGTACGGTGGTATCGCACTGGCGTTGCTGCTCGCGCTCGTTGCCGCTGCGGTAGCAACGAACTGGCTGGCGGCATTCTTCGTCTTCCTCGGCGCGTTTACCTACGGTGTCGTCTACACGGTCTGGCTCAAGCGCCGGACATGGACCAACATCGTCATCGGGGGGCTTTCCGGCAGCTTCGCCGTGCTTGCGGGATCGGCTGCGGCCGGCGCAACGCTCTCACCGGTGGCATTGATTCTCGCAGCCGTGCTGTTCCTCTGGACACCCCCGCATTTCTGGGCACTCGCGTTCGCCTGCAAGGACGACTACCGCGCCGCGGGCATTCCGATGCTGCCCGTCGTCGTCGACGATGCAACGTCCACGCGAGCGATCCTCGCTCATGCGGTGACGTTGTCGCTGCTGTCCGTTGTCCCGCTGTGGTACGGCATGAGCTGGCTGTACGGCATCGGCGCGATCGCGGGCGGCGCATTTTTCGTCCACGCCTGCCTGCGGCTCGTCGGGAACCCCGAGCGTGGCGTTGCCTGGCGCGCATTTGCCGCCTCGATCGTGCAGCTCGGCATACTCATGCTCGGCGCCATCCTGGACCGGCTGCTCCTGGCCTGACGGATGACTCGTGCGCTGCTGACAGCCTGCCTCCTGCTCGCGGCGCTGACCGGCGTTGCCCGGGAATACGACAGGGACTCGGCGCTCGCGCTCAGCCAGGCGGCCATAGGCACCCGCCTGGACGACTATCGGCTCCGCGATACGCACGGACGGGTTTTCGAACTGGCCGGGCTTCGTGGCCGCCCGCTCGTCGTCAGCATGGTCTACACCAGTTGCCATCATGTTTGTCCCATGGTCACGCGCAACCTCGCGCATGCGGTCGATATTGCACGTGACGCGCTGGGCGAGGATGCTTTCTCGGTCGTGACGATCGGCTTCGACTGGAAGACCGATTCGCCGGAGCGCATGAGGCAGTTCGCCGTGCAACAGGGCGCTGACGGCATCAGCGACTGGTATTTTCTCGCCGCCGACGCTACGAGTATCGATGCCCTGAGCGACAACCTCGGGTTCCTTTTCTTCCCAAGCCCCAAGGGCTTCGACCACCTGGTGCAAACGACCATCGTCGACAGGAGCGGGACGATCTACCGACAGTTGTACGGCGTCGACATCGACACCCGGACTCTGGTGGAGCCGCTCAAGGAACTGGTATTCGACACTCCGCGCAGCGCCGGCCTGATCGAACACTGGGTCAGCACGTTCAAGCTGTTTTGCACCGTTTACGACCCGAACAGCGAGCGTTACCGCTTCGACTACTCGATCTTTACGACGATCGTCGTGGGCCTGCTCTGCCTCGGCGCAATCGCGACGTTCATCGTCTACGAATGGCGCAGCGCCAGATGACGACGCCGTGGCATTCGTAAAATCCGCACTCTACAGGCTCTTTGCAAAGTCCGAGCGCTTTTTCGAGGTTGCATTCGGCCAGCGCCACAACCCGTTCACCTGGCTCGGTGCACTTGGCTGGTACTTCTACTGGATAACCGCGGCAACCGGCATTTACCTGTATGTCTTCTTCGATACCGGTATTGTCGACGCCTATGCGTCCGTCGAGTACATGACGAACGAGCAGTGGTACGCAGCAGGCATCATGCGAAGCCTGCATCGTTATGCGTCGGATGCGCTCGTTGTCGTCGTCGTGCTGCATTTCCTTCGCGAGTTTGCGATGGATCGACTGCGCGGCAAGCATTTCTTCGCATGGCTGACCGGCGTGCCGCTGCTGGCTTTCATTTATATATGCGGTATCAGCGGCTACTGGCTCGTGTGGGACAAACTGGCGCAATACATTGCGGTAGCGACCAGCGAATGGCTCGACGCGTTGCCGTTTTTCGCCGAACCCATCGCGAACAATTTCCTCGACAGCTCTACCCTCGGCGGCCGCTTCTTCACGCTCATGGTGCTGATCCATATATTTGCGCCGTTGTTCATGCTGCTGCTCATGTGGATTCACGTACAGCGCCACTCCAGCGCCCGGGTCAATCCCCCGCGTTCCCTGGCGATCGGCACGATGGTCGCGATGGTCGTACTGTCCTTTATTTATCCGGCGGTGAGCCAGGGACCCGCTGACCTCGACGTGGTTCCGGCCACCGTCAACCTCGACTGGTTCTACCTCGCCGCATACCCACTGCTCGACATCGTCCCCGGCGGCCAGCTGTGGCTGTACGTCGTCGGCGGATTCGTGCTGCTCGCGGCCCTGCCGTGGCTGCCGCCCGAACCGAAAATGCCGGAAGCAAAGGTGAGCCTGGCCAACTGCAACGGCTGCTCGCGCTGCTTCGACGATTGCCCCTTCAGCGCGATCACCATGGTGCCGCGCTCCGATGGCCGGCCCTACGAACTCGAAGCTGCGGTGGATCCGGGCAATTGCACGAGTTGCGGCATCTGCGCCGGCTCATGCCCGACCTCGACACCGTTCCGACGCGCCAGGCCGATCGAACCGGGCATAGAGCTGCCCCACAGGACCATCAGTGAACTGCGCGACCGCGTGATGGCGCCAATGAAACCGGCGGGCGAAGCTCCGCGCATGATCGTATTCGCCTGCGACCGGGGCAGTGCCGAGCTATTTGCGGACGAAGCCGGCGGCGTCCGCGTCATCAAGCTGCCCTGCGTCGGCATGTTGCCGCCATCGTTCGTGGATTATGCGCTGTCGCGGCAGTACGCTGACGGCGTCATGCTTGCCGGCTGCGCGGAAAACGACTGCTTTCACCGTCTCGGCAACGAGTGGACGATGCGACGCATGGCGCGGGAGCGGGACCCGCATCTGCGCCAGCGTGTGCCGGACGAGCGGGTAGGAATGACGTGGCTGCCTCCGGGCGCGGAACGCCGTCTCGAATCGGCGCTCAAAGACTTCCGGGCTCACTTACGGGGACTGCGGCATGAATAGCGGGCTGCGCATTGCCCTGCAGGTTCTGGCTTACGCCGCCTTTGCCTTTACCGCAGGCTACCTGTCCGCTTCGCCGGCTTACGAGTATGCCGATGCGACGAACACGACCGTCAAGCTCTCGCTAAGCCACGCAGCCAACCGGGTAAAGCCCTGCGTGCAGCTGACTCCGGAGCAGATCGCCGAGCTGGCACCCAACATGCGGCGCCCGGAGACATGCGAACGCGAACGCCTGCCGTTAACCGTCGAACTCGAGATCGATGGCGAGATCGTGGCAAATATCCAGGCCCCGCCCTCCGGGCTGTGGAACGACGGACCCGCATCGGTCTACGAGCGATTCGAAGTCGAACCCGGCATGCACACGGTCACGGCGAGACTGCGCGACTCCAATCGCTCCCGGGGCTGGGACTACACGCACACCGAAGACGTATCGCTCGTTGCAGGCCGCTATTTCACGGTGACGTTTCGGGCCGAATCAGGAGGCTTCAGTTTC
>DATHRM010000440.1:0-2119 GCA_035465295.1 Woeseiaceae bacterium
GTGCAACCTGTTCATCTCCAATATCCCCGGACCGCAGGTGCCGCTGTACATGAACGGCGCGCAACAGGTCGGCGCCTACGGCCTCGCGCCGCTCGTCCATGGCATGGGGCTGTTCATCGCGACGCCGAGTTACAACGGCGAGATCACCTTCAACGTGACGTCGACGCGCGAAATCGTGCCCGACATTGACTTCTTCATCGAGTGCATCGACAGGTCGCTCGAGAGGCTGAAGGCCGCGGTCGAACCGAAAAAGAAGACCGTCGGAAAGAAAACCGCAAAGAAGAAGGCCGGCGGCAGGAAGAAGAAAGCGAGCAAGAAGACCCCGGCCGCCTGAGCCGGTCGGCGATCAGCTGGCGCGTCGCACCGTCGACCTGCTCAATTTCGGCGCGCCGTGGTCGAACTTTCCCACGATCCGGTCCAGCGTGCGGCCGATCTTGCTCTGCACGCGGATCATTTCGATCTTCGGCCAGGTCGCACGCTCGCCCAGCGCGATCAGCTCCACGACTTCGTCGATGGAACGGTGCGCAAGCAGCTTGAGCGGGTTGAAGAGCAGCCTGTCAGGCAGGATGTTGATATCGCCGATATAGTCCTGGTTGATAATACTCAGGCCGGCATTCGTCAGCCTGTTGAGCGTCGGGTTCCAGGACAGCGGCTTCTCGAACAGCGTCGCGCCGGCGTTCAGCCACTCGCGGGCCGTGCGGCTGCCCGCGGCTTTCATGATCGAGAGCGGATCGGTGCCCCGGCGCGTGTCCGTCACGAACGGAAACACGTGCGGATTGACCTGGCTCACGATGAAGTGGTTCGCGCCATAGATCCTGGTGAGGCGCTTGGCGGGCAGGTCGTCGCTGATCGAACCGTCGACCCAGCGCCGCGATTTCAGATAGGGCTGTTTCTCGCCCTGGTCGTTGCGCGCCATGAGCCGCACCGGCGGATAGAAGCCGGGCACCGCGGCGGACGCCATCACAGCCTCGCGCACGCAGACGTTCGGTGTCGTGATCGAGTTCAGCAATCTCGACGTCTGGTGCTTCTCTGCTGCCGCAATGGAAATGTTCATGTGCCGCCCGGTGCGCTCGAACGCTTCCTGGAAGGTCAGGTCGGGGAGCAGACGCTGGATCGCTTCGTGGACGTCTTCAATGGGAGCCACCTCGGGCCGGAACATGTCGAAGTAGCGCCACAGCCCGGCGTCGCGCTCGATCTCCTTCACCAGGGTCTCCGGCTCGAACAAGCGCCCGAGATCCCTGTTCCTGTAGGTGCCGACGAGACTGGCGACGATCGCCCCGCCGCTGCTGCCCGACAGGACGTCGGGCAATATGCCTTCGAGCCACATCGCCTTCACGGCCCCGATGTGAAAGAACAATAGCGAACCGGCGCCGCTCATCACGAACGCCGAGCAGCCGAAACAGTGCTGGGCGCGGCGGAAAAAATCGACACGATCGTCGACGGAAATATCCGCCGCCGCGTCGCTCGCGAGAAGCTCGAGCGCCCGGACGACCTCATCGACGTATTCCACGATGAGCCGCTTGGTCCCGAACATCGCTTTGCCGTACAGCGCGCGACGGCCGAGACCGTCGATGTTGCCGTGGATGCCCTCGTTCAGCGCGTAAAGCAGGCGCTCGTAGTCGCCGGCCGCGCGCAGCGCGCGCAGCTTCTCGAGGCGCCGTCGGATGGATACGTAGTCGAAGTGTTTCGACTCGTCCGACTCCACCCACTCCTGAACGCCCGACGCCTTGTCGTGAGCGATTGCCGCTTCCCGCCACTCGTCGTAGCTTTCCGCAGCGGCCATGGCACGGCGCAGGCGCCTTGTTGCCGAGAGAATCATTCGCCCAATTTAGTATGAAGGCCCTAATTTTGCGAGGTACAGTTCCCATAATTCGAAAACAACCGTACTAAGGAGAAAACCATGACCAAGAAAGAAAGCAAAGCAAAACAAAGAGTTAACGAATTCACCGAGCAGCTGGACAATGTATTCCTGGCTGGTCTGGGTGCGTTCGCCAACGCCCAGAAAATGGGTTCCGAGACCTTCGAATCCCTCGTAAAGGACGGCGAGAAGTTCCGCAAGGAAGCCTCGAAGAAGACCGAGAAACTGATCGACGACGTTCAGGACTCCGTTCGCGAGATG
>DATHRM010000441.1:0-16782 GCA_035465295.1 Woeseiaceae bacterium
CATTTCGAGCGGCGGGACCAGATCGAGTACCGTTCCTGCGAGGACATGGTCGCCTCGATCGAGCGCCTCGAAAGCGGACGGGAGTCCCTGCAGACAGCGACCCAGGATGCGAATTAGATAAACGCCTGCTGAAGGCGTAAACTAACGGGCTACGATTTCGGCCTGCGCGCGATCCGGGTGTGCCGTGTGCGCGCGCAAGGTGTGAGAAACGACGTGCCGTCCCAAGCGAGTTCCTGCTGCCCGGTTTCCCGGCATCCGCAGGAACCCTGCGCGCATCATCCTCTGTTCCCCGATTCGCAATCAGCAATCGATTTCGTGGCCTATTGTAATCGATATTATCAATCACTCAGTTGATTGATATGCGATTTAATGTATCAAAGAAGCGCCACGTTTCGTTCCCCATGGGAGTAACTGCAAATGCTCAAGAAAACACTGACCGTAATTGCCGCTGCGGCGGCAGTGATGACGCTCTCGGTGTCATCGAACGTTGCCCAAGCCGATCGCATGGCGAAGCCGAACACGTTCTGGTGGCCTGACCGGGTCGACCTGAGTCCGCTCCGCGACCACGACCCGCAGTCGAGTCCGCTGGGCGACGACTTCGACTATGCCGAGGCATTCGCAGCGCTCGACCTCGATGCCGTGAAAAAAGACATTGTGGAGGTGATGACCACCTCGCAGGATTGGTGGCCGGCCGATTGGGGCCACTACGGACCGTTATTCATTCGCATGGCCTGGCACAGCGCGGGCACGTACCGGACGCTCGACGGTCGCGGTGGTGCCGACGGCGGTCAGCAGCGTTTCGATCCTCTCGCAAGCTGGCCGGACAACGCCAACCTCGACAAGGCTCGCCGGTTGCTCTGGCCCGTCAAGCAGAAGTACGGCAACAGCCTCTCCTGGGCCGACCTGATGGTCCTGGCGGGTAACGTTGCGCTGGAAGACATGGGCTTCGAGACGTTCGGATTTGCGGGCGGCCGCGTGGACGACTGGGAAGCCGACCTGGTCTACTGGGGCCCCGAGACGGAGTGGCTCGCGGACGAACGTTATGAAGGTGACCGTGAACTCGAAAAGCCGCTCGCTGCGGTGCAGATGGGCCTGATCTACGTTAATCCGGAAGGCCCGAACGGCAATCCGGACCCGGTTCTGGCGGCGCACGACATTCGCGAAACGTTCGGCCGGATGGCGATGAACGACGAAGAGACGGTCGCGCTCATCGCAGGTGGCCACACGCTCGGAAAAGTGCACGGTGCCCACAGTCCGGCTGACTGCGTCGGTCCCGAGCCCGGCGCTGCCGGCATCGAGGAGCAGGGTCTCGGCTGGAAGAACAAGTGCGGCAAGGGTAACGCCGAGGATACCGTCACGAGCGGCCTCGAAGGCGCCTGGACGGTAACGCCCACGCAGTGGAGCATGAACTACCTGCAGAACCTGTTTAATTTCGAGTGGGTGCAGACGAAAAGCCCTGCCGGCGCGACCCAGTGGATCCCCAGGAATCCGGATGCGGCGAACATGGTGCCGGATGCCCACGTTCCGGGTAAGCGCAATGCTCCGGTCATGCTGACGACAGACCTGTCGCTCAAGTTCGACCCGGCCTACAAGAAGATCTCGCAGCGGTTCCTCGAGAACCCCGAGGAATTCGAGGATGCATTCGCCAGGGCGTGGTTCAAGCTCACGCACCGAGACATGGGTCCACGTGCGCGCTACGTGGGCGGCCCGGACGTGGATCTGCTCTGGCAGGATCCGCTTCCGCCGGTCGACCACAAGCTCATCGACCAGGATGACCTAACCGCACTCAAGAACGAAGTTCTCGAGTCGGGGCTGAGTATTCCCGCACTGATCAGGACTGCGTGGGCGTCGGCATCAACCTACCGTGGTACCGACATGCGTGGTGGCGCCAACGGAGCGCATATTCGCCTTGCGCCGCAGGTCAATTGGGACGTTAACGACCCGGACGAGCTGGAAGACGTTCTTGCGACGCTCGGTCGCATCCAGCGGGAGTTCAATCGCTCCAAGCGGGATGGCACCAAGGTGTCGATGGCAGACATGATCGTGCTGGCCGGCGATGCAGCCGTCGCGCATGCCGCGAAGAAGGCCGGGTACGATGTGAAGATTCCGTTCACGCCCGGACGCACGGACGCGACGCAGGAACAGACCGACATCGAGTCTTTCGAGGTGCTGCGGCCGAAAGCGGACGCTTTCCGCAACTACTACGGTGAAGGCGCCTACGGGTCGCCGGTGGACATGATGGTCGACAAGGCCGACACGCTCACGCTGACGGTGCCGGAAATGACCGTGCTGATCGGCGGCATGCGCGCCCTGGGCGCGAATGCCGGTGGCGCGAAGCACGGCGTGTTCACCAGGGAGCCGGGCACGCTGAGCAACGATTTCTTCGTCAACCTGCTCAGCATGGACACGGACTGGCGGAAGTCCGAGAAGCAGGACGGCATCTACGAGGGCCGCGACCGCGAGAGCGGCAAGGTCAAGTGGACGGCCACGCCTGTCGACCTCGTGTTCGGGGCGCACGGCGAGCTGCGTGCCGTTGCCGAAATCTACGCGGCGAACGGCGGCGAAGAGAAGTTCGTCAATGACTTCGTCGATGCCTGGAAGAAGGTGATGACACTCGACCGCTTCGACGTCACTGAAGGCCGGCAAGGCATGGCAGTCGCCAGCCGCTGATTGCCTGCTGGCTGAGTGACTTGTGAAACCGGACGGCGGCGCTTCATGCGCCGCCGTTTTTTGGGGTCGGACCTCGGTATATACCTGATTTTAAATGGGTTTGAGCAGAAAAAAGGCGTGTTTGAGGGCTTAAAAGCGGGTTTTTGGCCCTGAAACGGCGAGGTAGGGGCTTTTCCTGTCGGAAGCAGCGGCCCGATTCAGTGGTCGGGGCAGCGGTGAACCTCGATGGTGGCATGGACGATGCCCAGTTCCTCCGGCAGCAGGGCCCGGTACTCGTGCGGTGACTTCGGCATGTCGCTCACGATCGCGAGGTCGGCAGCAAGTATGCCGGGCCCGATATGCCAGCAATGCAAGTCGGTTATGCGGTCGCCGGAATTACTTTCGAGCGACTCCCTGATAGCCGAGACCGTCTTATCGTCTGCCTGCCTGTCGAGCAGTACCCTCGCCGAATCTTTGATGAGCCCGTACGACCATCGCGAAACGAGCGCCGCGCCGACGAGACCCATGAACGGATCGAGCCAGTTCGCGCCGTAGAACTTGGCAGCGAGCAGGGCGATGATCGCGAGCACCGACGTCAGCGCGTCCGCCAGTACGTGCAGGTAGGCGGCGCGAAGGTTGTGGTCGTGGTGGTGTGCGTGCGTGTGGCCATGGTGATCATGGTGATCGTGCGGCGTCGCCGCGAAAATCCAGGCGCTGAGGGCGTTCACGACCAGTCCGACGACCGCGACGATCAGGGCCTGGTTGTACGATATTTCCACGGGCGTTATGAATCGCGACGTGCTCTCCGTCACCATGATCAACGCAAAGCCGAGCAGCAGAACCGCGCTGGCAAACCCGGCGAGGCTGTTGAGCTTGCCGGTGCCGAAGGAAAAACGCTCGTCAGCCGCCAGCCGGCGCGCGATCACGTAGGCAAGGAAGGCGATGCCGAGTGCGGCCGCATGCGATGCCATGTGCAAGCCGTCGGCGAGCAGTGCCATCGAGCCATACACGAGCCCGGCCGCGATCTCGACGACCATCATCGTTGCCGTGATCGCTACAACGATGAGCGTTCGTTTCTCGCCGGGCCGTACGCGGTCCTGCGCGAATACGTGATCGTGTTGCCAGCTTTCGGTGTCTCGCGTGTGCATTTGCGCAGCCCTCGGTGTCAGTCTTCCAACGTTGCTGGTGCCGGGACATGCGTCGCGCCGGCGATGCGATAGAGCGCCGGCAGCACGACGAGCGTCAGCAACGTCGACGAAATAATACCGCCGACTACGACAGTTGCCAGTGGACGCTGAACCTCTGCGCCGATTCCGACGTTAACCGCCATCGGCACGAATCCCAGGCTTGCGACCAGCGCGGTCATCAGGACCGGCCGCAACCGGACCATGGCGCCCTCGAGTATGGCCAGGTCGATGCTTTTGCCCTGAGCCCTCAGGTCACGGATGAACGTGAGCATGACCACGCCGTTCAATACGGCGACGCCGGACAATGCGATAAAGCCGACCGCCGCGCTGATGGAAAACGGCATGTCGCGCAGCCACAGGCTCAGCACGCCGCCTGTAAGGGCAAGAGGCACGCCGCTGAATACAATCAGCGAGTCCCGTGCGGAACCGAAAACCGCGTACAGCAGCGAGAAAATAAGGAGTAACGCGAGCGGCACGACGATGGCCAGCCGCTGGCTGGCCGATTGCAGTTGCTCGAAAGTGCCGCCGTATTCGACCCAGTACCCGGGCGGCAGGTCGACACGCGCGGCAAACGCGTCGCGCAGTTCATCGACGAACGATCCGAGGTCGCGGCCGCGCACGTTCGCCGTGACGACGATTCGACGCTTGCCGTTCTCACGGCTGATCTGGTTCGGAGCGATGACGGTTTCGACGTTCGCTACTTCCATCAGCGGCAGGCCGGTACCGTCCGGCGTCATGACCGGTAGCCGTTGCAGCGCTTCGACGTCTTCCCGGTAATCGTCGTGTAGCCGAACCACGACGTCAAAACGGCGGTCGCCCTCGAAGATCTGTCCGGCCGTGCGGCCTCCGACCGCAGTCGCCAGCGTGGCCTGGATATCGGCCACGTTGAGGCCGTAGCGAGCGAGGCGCGTGCGGTCCGGTATCACGGTCAGCATCGGCAGGCCGGTAATCTGCTCCGCCTGGACATCGGCACTGCCGGGAATGGATACCAGGAGATCTTCGGTCCGGTGCCCGAGACCGGTGAGCGTCTGCAAGTCATCTCCGTAGATTTTGACGGCGACTTCTGAGCGCACCCCCGCGATGAGCTCGTTGAATCGCATCTGGATGGGCTGCAGAAATTCGTAGCGGCTCCCGGGAACCTCCTGCGCCACGGCTTCCATCTCGTTAACCAGCGCGGCTTTCGACTTGCGAGGATCGGGCCATTCGGATCGGGGTTTCATGATCACGTAGGTGTCCGCGACCGAAGGCGGCATCGGGTCGGTCGCGATGTCGGGTGTGCCGATCTTGGAGAAGACGCGGCGGACCTCCGGAAGTTCGGCGATTCGCGCCTCGAGTTCCGCCTGCATCGACAGCGCCTGGGTCAGACTGGTCCCGGGTATGCGCAGCGCATGCATGGCGACATCGCCTTCGTCGAGTGTCGGCAGAAACTCGGAGCCGAGGCGCGATGCGAGCAGCCCGGCTCCGGCCAGGAGTACCACGGCGGCCAGCACGACCGGGTAGCGCGCCCGTAACGCCAGTTCGAGCACGGGCCGGTAGGCCTTGTGGGCCATCGACATGAGCCGGTTTTCGCGCTCCTTGATCTTGCCGGACACGAAAACCGCGACTGCAGCCGGCACGAACGTGACGGACAGTATCAGCGCCGAGAGCAGGGCGCCGCTCACCGTCAGCGCCATGGGCTGGAACATTTTTCCTTCGACGCCGGTCAGCGTCAGGATTGGCAGGTACACGATCAGGATGATCGCAATGCCGAACACGCTGGGCCGGAGCACTTCCCGGGTTGCCCCCCGGGTTACGGCGAGCCGCTCGCTGAGCGGCAACGGGCTGCCGCGTTCCTGCTGGGCGATACCGAGGCGCCGGAGGCAATTCTCGACGATGATGACGGCGCCATCGACGATCAGCCCGAAGTCGAGCGCGCCCAGGCTCATCAGGTTGCCGGATACGCCGAATTCGACCATCCCGGTGATGGTCATCAGCATGGACAGGGGAATGACGGCCGCTGTCACGAGTGCCCCCCGCCAGTTGCCCAGCATCGCAAAAAGAATAACGATCACGAGCAAAGCACCGGCAACGAGATTTTCGGTAACGGTGCCAATGGTCTGGTCTACGAGGTACGAGCGGCTGTACAGCGTTTCGGCGACGACACCGTCGGGCAACGTCGACTGAATTTCCACGAGCTTGTCTTCGACCGCACGAGCCACGGTGCGGCTGTTCTCGCCGATCAGCATGAACACGGTGCCGAGGACGACTTCACGCCCTTCCTGCATCGCGGCCCCGTTGCGCAATTCGAAACCGATGTCGACCGCTGCGATATCGCGGACCCGGACCGGTACCCCGCCGCGCAGTGCGACGACGATTTCTGCAAGGTCTTCGCTGCCCTGTGCCTGGCCCGGCGAGCGCACCAGCAGCTGGCTCCCCGAGCGTTCTATGTAGCCCGCGCCCACGTTGTCGTTGTTTGCCTCGAGCGCTGCAGCCAGTTGCTCCAGCGACAAGCCGTAGGCGAGCAGCTTTTCCGGCACGGGCGCGACGACGAACTGCCGCGTAAAGCCGCCGACCGTGTTGACCTCGACGACGCCGGGCGTCATGCGCAACTGGGGCCGTATGATCCAGTCCTGCACCTCGCGCAAGTACATCGGGTCGTATTCCGCACCCGGGGCCGACGACACCGTGTACATGAATATCTCACCGAGCCCGGTCGCAATTGGCCCGGGTTCGGGGTCGATGCCTTCCGGCAATTGCGCCCGCACCTGGGCGAGCCTCTCGTTGACGAGCTGGCGCGCAAGATAGATGTCGGTGCCGTCCTCGAAAACGGCCGTTACCTGCGACAGGCCGTAGCGCGAGATCGAGCGCGTGTAGTCCAGGTGTGGCAACCCGGCCATTGCCGTCTCGACGGGAAACGTGATGCGGTTCTCGACTTCGAGCGGTGAGTAGCCGGGCGCTTCCGTACCAATCTGCACCTGGACATTCGTGATATCGGGTACGGCGTCGATCAGCAGGTTCTGGAAGTTATAGATACCCACGGCCCCGACCAGGACGCTCAGCGTCAGGATCAGTGCGCGCCGGCGTAACGCGATGTCGATGATAATCTTGAGCACAAGCGCCCCCCGCTAGTGGTCGTGGCTTGCGCCGGACTTCTCGATGTCGGCCTTGATGAGGTAACTGTTTTCCGTCACGTACTCGGTTCCGGGTTCCAGGCCACCAAGAACTTCGACGTATTCACCGTCGCGCCGGCCCAGGTCGAGCATCCGTACCTCGTAGGTATCGTCAACCCGCGCATAGACGACCGTGAAATCGCGAAACGTCTGCAGCGCGCTTTCCTGTACTGCGAGAGGCGCGTCCGTGGCCGCCACCGTGATGACGCCGCGAACGAACTGCCCGGGCCGCCAGTGTGCGCCCGCGTTGTCAACGAGCGTGCGCACCGTGGCCGCCCGGCTGCCGGGGTCAATGGTCGGCAAAATTCGCTCGATGGCCGTCTCCGTTTCGGCGCCGCCATCCAGGTTGGTTATCGTGACCGCCTGGCCCACTTCGACACGAGCGAGGTCGCGGGAAAAGACCTTCAGGTCGCCTACCAGCCGTGTCGTATCGGCGATGACGTATATCGGGTCGTCTGTCGCCATGCTGCCGACGCTGGCGTGGCGCGCGATAACCGTGCCGGACACCGGGGCGGTGATCGTGTAGCTCTGCAGGCTCTCGTTGGACTGGATGCGTGCGAGTTGCTCGCCTTCGCGGACCGTGTCCCCGACGGATTTCGACAGCGACTGCACGAGCCCGGAAAAGCGCCCGCGCACCTCCGAGACGGCATCGGGATCCGGGTTCAGCGTTCCCTGCACGGTGATCGTTTCACGAATGCTGGCGGGGCCGGCAACAGCGGTCCCGATGCTCATTGCGTCGGCTGCGCGGGCGTCGATCTCAGTGCGGCCCTCATAGGAATCGTATGTCCATTCATAGTCACGGCCACCCGAACGCGCCTTGACCGTGACATCGAAGGAATGCGGTTCCAGCACGACGCCATTGCCGCGCAGCGAATCGTCCTGCGGCTCGAATTCGAAGCGTTCGACACGGCCGCCGAGGCGCCCGAGGTCGATAGTCAGGTTTACATCGCGCGGATCGACGGGCGCGCCGCCGCGGTACGGATAGACGCGAAACTCGGGCGGAACGCCGGTCTCGAATATCGTGATCTCGAGCGCGAAGTCACCGTCGCGGAGTATCCTGCCGTTATGAAGGCCGCGCTCGTAGTCTTCCTCGGCGACTGGCGGGTGCCCGTGGCCGCCGTGCGAGGATTGCTGGGTATCGCAGCCGGCCATGAACAGCAGCACGGCAAGCAACCCGGCCAGGCGGTGGGAATTGGGAGTGGGTTCGAATCTCATGGCGAGACCTCGGTGTCTGATGCAATTGATACCGGTTCTCCCCCGGTAAGCCGCTCGAGCGAGACGAGCAGCCGGTGATGGTCGGCGCAGGCGTCAAGGCGGGCCGACGCGGCCACCAGCAGTTCGGCCTGCGCATTGACGAGTGCGGTATGCGAGAACCGGCCGACGCTGTATCCGCGTTCGATCTCGTTCCTGATCTCCCGCGCCCTGGGCAGTATTTCGTTATCGAAAACCGCTACCGTTCTCACCGTGTGGCGGATTGCCTCGTAAAGATCGAAGACGACCGCCCGGGTCTCCAGTTCTTCGGCCTGTCGGCGCAGCGTGGACTCGCGGCCCAGCGCCTCCGCCCGCTGTTTCGCCGGTGCCGCTCTGGACGCAGTGCCGAGAGGCACCGAAACGCCGAATACCAGGGCCTGTTCGCCGATTAATTCCACGTGGCGCACGCCGGCCGATATGCGCCAGTCAGGCCGCTGGCGGGCGACCGCGAGCCGGGCTTCGGCCTCCCTGAGGCGTTGTTCGGTCGCGAATCGCAAGAGGTCGGGATTCTCGGAGACTCTCGAAGCCAGTTCCTCGTACGGCGACACATCGTGCAGGCGGCAAAGCAAGGCGCTCGCGCGCCCGAAATTCGCGGTATCGCTTCCCCAGGTGGCGGCGAGCAATATGCGTGCCGCGTGAAGTTCGTGTTCTGCGCCTTCTGCGGCCAGCTTCGCGTCGGCGACCCGGATTTCCGTGCGCAGACGATCGACGGCAGGAGCCGCTCCGGCGCGTTCGCGCGCCGATGCGAGTTCATTGGCGGCTTCCCAGACTTCGACGGACTCGCCCGCGAGGCGCAGCTGCTCCTGGCGGTGGACGACGTCGATGAACCGTTCCGCGAGCAGGGTCAGCAGGTCCAGGCGCTCGGATTCGAGCTCGACGTCGACGTTATCGCCGAATGCGCTTGCCGTCGCCACGCGGGCCTCGCGGGTGTCTCGCGCCTGGAAGATCCTCGACAGGCTCAGTGTCGTCTGGCTGGCGTCAAGACCGGTAAGCGGCCCCGTACCCAGAAAATCCTCCACTTCGAGTCCGACCGACCACTGGGGTTTCAGCGCCGCATCCCGGGAGCGGGTGGCAGCAGCTTCACGAGCGAACTGCGCCGAGCGAAGGCGGGGGTTTTGCTGCAGAACGCGATTTGCCGCCTGGGGCAATGTCAGCGCTGCCGCCTCGGGCCGGGCGCCCTGGGCGTATGCCTGCGACGTGGCCAGTAGCAGCCACAAGATCAATAAACGAAACAACGTACTTCTCCGGATCGGTGAACTGAAGCGGCAAAGCCGCGGCCTGGCCGCACGACGGCGGCCGGACGTTCTAGGGTATCGGAGGTCGGTACAGAGGACGGACGGGTTTGTCCGGCGGCTGGCTCACGGGGGGCGGAATCTGCCTGCGGCCGTAGGCGGGAATCGTTACATCGATGTCTGCCGTCGCCGTAAGGGCGACGGCTGCGCTGAGCACGATATGAGCGTGAACCTCGCCGATATCGGCGGATTCCGGATCGTCGCCGTGACCGGGATCCGGCATTGCGGACGGTCCGTGAGAATGAACGTGCGCGTCGTGACCATGCCCAAACGCCGGATCATCGTGTGCATGGACTTCGATAACCGGAATCCCCGTGCCGGCGACAGCCACGGCCACCATGGCAAGTATGAGATTGCAGGTACGCACGCGGGCTGTCGACAGATCGGTCATAGCGCAGGGACAGTGCCAGATTCCAGCCAGCGAATCAAACACTTGGCTCACACTTCGGCCGGAATCCCGGGATTGGCGACAACATGAAATGGATCCGTTTCGTCGCGCCGGTCGGCCGGTGGATCGGCGTGTTTCCGCTGCTGCGGGTATTTGCCCGGAACGAACTCGAAGCCGATATTACGCGTGCCGGGTTCGAGATCGAGCACGAATGGCAGCCCGACAGGCACGTCGTGTTTATCATCGCGCGGAAATCCGGTTGAATGGGCTGCAGACCAGGCAACGAGGAGACCGCCAATGCGAGCGACCACCGATCTCTACGACGATTTCGAAGCTTCCTGCGAGACCTGCTCCGTCCAGTTCAAGGATTTCGGCGGCCGCAAGCGCTTCTTCGGCAAGATCCGGACGGTCAGGTGCTTTCATGACAATGTGCTGTTCCGGCAATTGCTGAACGAGCCCGGTGAGGGTGCCGTCATCGTCGTCGACGGTGGCGGCTCCACGGCCGTTGCGCTGATGGGCGACATGCTTGCCGCGCGAGGGCGTGATAACGGCTGGGCGGGTGTCATCGTCAACGGCGCCATCCGTGACTCCGCCGACATTGCCGGTATCGACATCGGCGTCAAGGCGCTCGGCGTCAATCCTGCGAAAAGCCGGAAAAAAGGCGAGGGCGAAACGGACGTCGAGCTGGAGTTCGGCGGCGCGCGCTTCAGGCCGGGCGAGTGGGTCTACTGCGACGAGGACGGAATCCTGCTGTCTCCCGATCGTCTCGAGTAAACAACTGCAGGTACGTGTCAGTCCCTAGGCCCCTGTGGCATACCGCAATAGGGCGGCCGTTCCGGCGCAGGTAGTATTCTGGCGCGAGGCATTGAATTCCGGAGCCTATCGACATCGCCGCCCCAGTCGCACGACCCCCAGGCACGGAACCCAGACCCGCCGTCGGCAACTGGAATCCGTCGGAGCAGGTCCGCAAACTTGCGGCCATCGCCCCAGGCGCATCCACCGACACGCTGTTGTATGAACTGCTGTCAGCCCTGACGGCAATCCTCGGTGCACGGCGGGCTTACGTCACCGAGAACTTCGATCCCGGAATGTCCCGCACCGTGGCGTCGTGGGAGGACGGTCAACCCGGTCCGGTACGGGAGTATGCCTTGAGCGGCACGCCCTGCGCGGCAGTGATGCGCCACGGAGCCCAGGTTGTCGATTGCGAGCTGGGACAACGCTACACGCTCGACCAGGCCAGTATCGGTTATGGCTGCGAGAGCTTTGTCGGCAGCCCGATCGTCAACCGCGAAGGCGAGAAGATCGGCCAGGTCTGCGTTTTCGGCGGCCGGCCGCTGCAAGACGCCGAGATGGCCAGCGCACTCGTCTCGCTCGCTGCGGTAAGAGTCTCCGCAGAGCTCGAACATCGACAGGAGCAGGCAGCGCTCGCGCGATCCGAGGCCTGTTTTCGCGCCGTTTTCGATCAGCGGCTCCATCTTGCCGGAATTCTCAGCGTCGACGGCAAGGTGCTTGAAGCCAACCAAAAGTCACTCGACTTCGCCGGCCTGACGCGCGAGCAGGTCGGCGGCCATTATTACTGGGATACACCCTGGTGGAGTCATGCGCCGGAGAAGCAGCAGCGCATGCACGCCGCAATTCGCTCGGCGGCGGCAGGCGAAACTGTACGATTCGAGATCAACTGCCCGCGTTCCGATGGCCAGCTCGCTACGCTCGATTTCTCTGTGCGGCCAATCATGAACAAGGATGGAGAGATCGTATTCCTCGTGACTGAAAGCGACGACATCACGGAACGCAGGATCGCCGAAGAAGAGGCCCGGCAGCACCGTGCGCGGGTCGCGCACGTGGCAAGACTCAGCACCCTGGGAGAAATGGCAGCGGGTATCGCTCATGAAATCAATCAGCCGCTCACAGCCATCTCACTGTTTGCCCAGGCCGGCCGGCGCCTGGTGGACAGCGGCAATTTCGAACGCATGGGCGAGGTATGCCGGAAGCTGAACGAGCACGCGCTGCGCGCGAGCGAAGTGGTGGATCGCATGCAGACGATGGCACGACAGGGTGCAGGCGAGAAGCAGGTCGTCGATTGCAACGAACTGATCGACAGCGCCGTCAAACTGGCGGAGTCCGAGGCGAGAATCTACGATATTCAAATCGAGTTCGATCGAGGCGATGACCTGTCTGCCGTGTCCGTCGACGGCGTCCAGATCCAGCAGGTGGCGCTCAACCTGTTGCGCAACGGCATGGAAGCGATGAATACCGGCAGTGGTTCCGAAGGACGATCGATCGCCATCCGGACCCGGATGGCCGCCGAAAATGAAATCGAGGTTTCGGTAAGCGACACGGGCTGCGGGATTCCGGATGAGTACGCCGATAAACTGTTCACGCCGTTTTCGACGACGAAATCGTCCGGCATGGGCATGGGATTGTCTATCAGCCAGGCGATCGTAAGAGCGCACGGCGGCGGCATCGGTTTCCGCAATAACGATGACGGCGGCACGACATTCTGGTTCACGTTACCGGCCGTCGAACGGGGAGCTCACCATGAATGACGACCAGACAGTCTTCATTGTCGACGACGACGAAGGCGTGCGCGAGGGCCTCAGCCTGTTGCTGGACACCGTTGGCCAGTCCTGCGAACTGTACGAAAACGGCCAGGAATTTCTCGACGCCTACGACGGCGAGAAACGCGGGTGCCTGGTGCTCGATATCCGGATGCCCAGGATGACCGGCCTGGATCTCCAGAAAAAGCTGCTCGAGGCGGGTTCCACGCTGCCTGTCATCTTCATTACCGGGCACGGAGACATCCCCATGGCGGTCGAAGCGATGCGGCGCGGGGCGCTGGACTTCATCCGCAAGCCGTTCAGGGAGCACGATTTGCTGGAGCGCATCAATGAGGCACTGAGCATCGACGAGAACGCGTACAGGAAGGCCCAGGACCACCAGGATCTCGCGGAGAGATTTGCCACGTTGTCGGAACGGGAGAGGGAAGTTTTCGACCGCGTCGCCGACGGCCACATGAACAAGGTGATCGCCGGGGACCTGGCGATCAGTGAGCGGACGGTCGAGGTTCATCGCGGCCAGGTGATGAAAAAGCTCGGCGTCCGGACCCTTGCACAGCTCGTGCGCGCCAAGATCGACATGGAGTCGAGCGCGGACGCGTGATAACCACATGACGCTACGCGGTAGCCCCAATTCCGCCGCATAGCCCGCCGGCACATACTCTGTCTCGAAGCAGATCTATGCTCGAGTGGCGGTACGTGAAGCACGAAGACTTTCTGGTCCACGTCGTGGATTCCGACCAGGCGATTGCCGACGGCCTGGCGACGCTTCTTGCTACCTACGACATCGAAGTCCTGAAGTACCCGGACTTGCCGACTTTTCTCGAGTCCTGGCTTCCCCGGCGGCCCCGCAACTGCTGCCTGATTACGGAAGCGGGCCCGCCGGGATTCGATGAGCCTGCGCTGCTCCGCGCGCTTCGCGAACTGGGCCTCGAAATCCCGGTTTTGCTGCTCGTCGACTCGTCTTCGCCGGAACTGTTCGAGGCCGGGTGCAGCTCGGGTCGAATCGGCGTCATCCGTAAGCCGTGTCTCGGCCATACGCTGGTGCAGCAGGTGCTGAGCATGCGGGGCGCGAGTCTGAGCGGCCGTGATCCGTTATGCACATCGGAGGAACAATAGCCTTGCCAGACAGAGGGATCGATTCGGCGACGTCGTCTATACTCCTGCAACCGATGTAACGTCGGGTCGGCAGTAAATGAGCAATCAGCCACACCGAAAACGTCCGGCCGTCCGCGTCGGCATCGCCGACAAGAGCCCGCTGGTCGCCGACGCAATGCGCAGGGCGCAGGACGAAACCGGGCAGGCGAAGCTGTTTTCGGCGAACATCACGGCAGACGACCCGTTCGAGATCATCGCCCGCGGCGAGTACATCCTTGAGACCTTTGCGGAAAACGCCAACCACGTCGCGGTGACGTCCCCGCAGGCCAGGCGCGGCTACACCGCGTTCGTGCTGGGCAAGATGTCACGCCTGCAGGGCGCGTCGGGCATCCACGTAGGCACCATGAGTTTCGGTAAGATGGAAGGCGAAGCCAGTGATACGAATATTGCACACATGATTCAACGGGACAGCGCCGACGGGCCCTACTACCACCAGGAATGGCTCGGCATGAACCCGACGACGCCGATCATTTCCGGCGGCATGAACGCGTTGCGCATCCCGGGTTTCCTCGACAATCTCGGTCACTCGAACCTGATATTGACCGCCGGCGGCGGCAGCTATGGGCACGTCGACGGCCCGGCGGCCGGTGTGACGTCGCTGCGGCAGGCCGAGCAGTGCTGGAAGGAGGGTGCGGACCCGATCGCATTCGCGAAGGACCATCGCGAGTTCGCCCGCGCATTCGAGAGCTTCCCGCACGACGCCGACAGGCTGTATCAGAACTGGCGGCAGACGCTGGCGGAAGTCGCTTAGTGGCGAAACGGCCGAAAACGGATGTCGCCGCCGTCGTCTGGGACCTCGACGGCACCCTGGTCGATTCGGCCGCCGATATCGCGGCGTCGCTGAATCGCCTGCTGGCCGAAACCGGCCTCGAAACGCTCGACGAGACCCGCGTCAGGGACATGATCGGCGAGGGCGTTGCCGTGCTTATCCGGCGCGGCTTCGGGGCACGCGGCGTGACGCCCGACAGGAAGCGGCTCGAGCACCTGGTCGGGCGCTTCCTCGCCATCTATTCGGAGGCTGCGACCGCCTCGACGCATTTGTTTCCGGATGCGCGGGAGGTTCTCGAGGCGCTCGGCGATGCCGGGCTGCGCCAGGCGATTTGCACGAACAAGCCCGAGGCAATAACCCGCCAGGTCCTCTCCGGATTCGGTATTGCCGAGCATTTCAGCGTCGTGGTTGGCGGCGACACGCTGCCACGCAACAAGCCGGATCCGCTGCCGTTGCGCACTGCGCTTGCGGGACTCGGGGTTACGCCCGAGCAGGCGCTGATGGTCGGCGACTCGTCAATCGACGTCCTGATGGCGCATGCCGCGGGCGTTCATGTCGCTTTCGTGACCTTCGGTTATGGTCCCGAACCCCCCGATGCACAACGTCCCGACTACCGGATCGACCAGCTCGTGGAGCTGCCGGGCATTGTTGCGGGACTGGGCGCTACGCAGCTGGCAGGCGCAGGTCGCTGACCAATGGCAGATGATCGGATGCCACCCTCGCAGTCTCTGTATTCACGACGTGTATGCCGCCGCATAACGCCTCGGGCGAAACGCAAATGCTGTCCAGCGCCAGGAGAGCACGGCGCGCAGGCCACGTACCACGCCGCGGAACGGTCCCGAATCGACGCTTCAGCGCCCTGACGGTAAAACTGGCGGGCTGCCATTCGTTGAAGTCGCCGGCGAGAACGTCGATATCCGATTCGCCACCGTCGATGACCCGCAGCAGGTCGCGCACCTGCTTGCGTCGCTCTGCGCCTTTGAGGCCGAAATGAGTGACCAGCACACGAATTCGATGGCCGTGCAGGTCAAAGCCGGCTTCGATGATGCCGCGCGGCTCCCTCCCGGGCACCGAGATGTCGTGCATGCGAGTATCCGTAGCCGGCTCCCGCGACAGCAGCAGGTTGCCGTAATGGGCGTCGCGGCGTTTGAGCGTAGCGCCGCGGTATGCATGCATGCCCAGATTACGCGCGAGGTACTCGCTGACCGGTTCATCGCCGAAGATACGGTCTTCGAGTTCCTGAATCCCGATGAAATCGGCGTGCAGTTCGTGCAGGACCTCGCAGATCCGTTGCGGCAGGAATTCGCCGTCGTTGCCAATGCAGGCATGCACGTTATACGTCACGACGCGTAATCGCCGGCTCGCAGCCAATGTGCCGTCGTCGTCCGGAGTCATCCTGTCAGTCGCGGCGTGTGCGCGCTTTCTGCTGCCACGCGCGCAGGCCGATGATTGCCGCGCCTGCCGCTGCGATCGCTACGAGGATCCACGGGTCGAACACGGCTTCGCCCTGCAGCGCCGCACGGGCGCGATCCACGCTGAGACAAATGAGTACTATTCCCGGTCCCATGCCGATAATCGAGCCAACGAGGAAATCCTTCAGATTCACGCCCGACGCGCCGGCAACCAGGTTGACGATCGTGAACGGCGCGATCGGGATCAGTCGCAATCCCGCGAGGGACCACGGGTCCGACGCAGCCGCAACCCTGTTGATGCGGGCGGCGACCTGGCGCGGCACGTGGGCAGAAATGGCGTTGCCGAAGTGAGCACCGATCCAGTGGTTGACGACCGTCGATGCGAGCATGCCGGCGGTTGCGGTCAGTACTGCGACCCATGGCTCGAACAGCAACCCGCACAGCGCGATCATGGCCGTCACCGGCGTCACGACCAGGCTGCCGGCGACGAAGGCGGGCACCGCAACCCAGGGAGCGAGCGGATGTGCGGCGACCTTGCGCAGATTGTCGAGCAGTGTTCGCGGCTGGAAGTCATCGCCGGTGCCCTGCACGCCGAGGTAAATCCACAGGCCGAGGATCGCTGCAAACAGCCCGATAAAAATCCAGCCGCTGGGCGGCGTATGCATCGTCTCGCCTTCGGTATCCGTATCGTCCTGTTCCGGGCTTTCGGCATTCCGCAACAGCGGTTTCTCGAGATCGGCAATCTGCGCCATTGGCCGCAGGACCGTCTGCTCCAGGTCATCCGTCGCGGTCTCGAGCTTTTCGAGCCGGCGGGCGCCGCCGTTGAAACGATCGATGGTCGATAAAAGGCCGTCCCGTGCAAGCGACTCCGCAACGTCGCTGATATCCACGCCCATATGCTCCGCCAGCAAATCGGCGGCGAGCTGGCCCGCGCAATCGTCGTCGTCAACGAGGATGTCACACTCGGAATCC
>DATHRM010000442.1:0-4228 GCA_035465295.1 Woeseiaceae bacterium
CCGTGGATGTAGTCACGCGCACGCTCGATGTCGCCGCCGAAAACGCACCAGCCGACGCGATACCCGCAGGCCCGGTAGACCTTGGACAAGCCCGAGTACGTGAGGCAAACGACACGGTCGCCGGCCAGCGTCGCGAACGGGATGAACTCGGCGTCGTCATACACCATCTGGTCGTAGATCTCGTCAGCGAGCACGAGGATCCCGGTCTCGGCTGCAATGTCCGCGATTTGCTCCAGCGTTTCACGATCATAAACGGCGCCGCTCGGGTTGTTCGGGTTGATGAGCACGATGGCGCGGGTCCTCGGCGTGATCAGTTCGCGGATTCCTGCCGGATCCGGCATGAAGTCGTTCTCCGGCCGGCAGTCGTAATAACGCGGCACGCCCCCGTTCAACACGACAGCCGCGGACCACAGCGGATAGTCGGGGCTGGGTACCAGGATCTCGTCGCCCGGGTTCAGCAGGGCTCTCAGCGACAGGTCGATGAGTTCGCTGACCCCATTGCCGATAAATACCTCGTCCGCACTGACGTTGTGGATGCCGCGATTCTGTTGCTGCATCACCACCGCCTCGCGCGCGGGGAAGATGCCCTTCTGGTGACTGTAGGCTTCGGCCTGGCCGAGGTTCTCGATCATCGCGAGCCGCATGGTCTCGGGCGTCCTGAAGCCGAACAACCCCGGGTTACCGATGTTCAGCGAAATAATCTCGTAGCCGCGTTTTTCGAGTTCGTTCGCATGGTTGGCGAGCTGGCCGCGAATCTCGTATTTGACCTCGCCGAGCGCGCTGCTCGCGGCGATGTCTCCGCCGGGGCCCAGGCCTTTGTTCAGGGTTGATACGTTCAAATCGTTCCCGCTTTCTCGAGCTCAGAAATCGTCTGTGCAGAATAGCCTAACCAGTCCGCCAATACTTCCCCGGAATGTTGCCCGAGCAGCGGCGGCGCTGCCCGGTAGCTGACGGCGTCTGCGGAGAATTTCACCGGATTGGCAACCGTCGGCAGGCCGGGATCGTAGGGGTGCGCCACTGTCCGTACGAGGGCGCTCTCGCGCGCGTAGCCGCCCGAGAAGACCTCGCCGATGTCGTTGATCGGACTGCACGGCACGCGGGCCGCTGCCAGTTCGGCCATCCAGTGAGCCGACGATTCTGACGCGAGGGCCGCGCTCATGAGAGCGACGAGTTCCGCGCGGTTGGCGAGGCGATCCTCGTTGTGCCGGAATCGATCATCGTCGGCAAGTTCGGGCAGGCCGCAACAGCGAACGCAGGCCGCGAACTGGGGATCGTTGCCGACCGCGATCATGATGTGGCCGTCCGCGGTAGCGAAAGCCTGGTACGGGACGATGTTCGGATGCGCCGTGCCGAGACGCCCGGGAACCTCGCCGCCTACCAGGAAATTCATGGCCTGGTTCGCGAGCCAGGCGACCTGGCTGTCGTAAAGCGGTACTTCGATCGACTGGCCGCGGCCGCTGGTCGAGCGCTCGTGCAGCGCGGCGATGATGGCCGTGGCGGCGTACATGCCGCACATGATGTCCGCGATGGCGACACCGACCTTTTGCGGCTGGCCGCCCTCGTCTGCCGGGCCACCGGTAATGCTCATCAGGCCACCCGACGCCTGGATCATCGCGTCGTAGCCCGGCTCGCCGGCGCGCGAGCTGTCCCGGGAAAACGCAGAGATCGTGCATGCGACCAGCCCCGGGTTTTGCTCGCGTAGCCGTTCGGGATCGAGGTCCCGGCGTGCGAGCGTTCCTGCCTTGAAGTTCTCGACGATCACGTCCGCTTTCGCGGCGAGTTCGCGGATCAGCTGCTGGCCGGGCGCGGATGACAGGTCAACGGTCAGCGAGCGCTTGTTGCGGTTCGTGGCAAGAAAATAGGCCGACTCCCGGCCGGAGGCGCCTGCCCGCTCGTGCAGCCAGGGCGGGCCCCAGTGCCGGGTATCGTCCCCCGAACCCGGCCGCTCGATCTTGACGACGTCGGCACCGTAATCGCCGAGCAACTGCGTGGCCCACGGGCCGGCCAGTACCCGCGAAAGATCGAGAACACGGATTCCTGAAAGGGGGCCGCTCATGCGTCAGTCCCGGGCATTAAAAACCCGGCCAGCTGTGAGGCTGGCCGGGCGGGTCCGCACGGAGATTGCGGATTGCGTGACCGACATGCCCGTCTGTTTTCGCAGCAAGTCAGTCCAGCTCTTCCACCTCGGCGCTCTCGACATCCTCTGTCGCCGGGGCTTGTTCGATGGCCGGTTCTTTTTTGCCGAACCGGACCAGTAATGCGTCGTATTCTTCGGGCGTCAATTGCCTGATCGCCGCTATGCGTATGCGTTCGGGGCCGAAGCCGTCATCGACGAGAATGTCGTCGAATCCGCCGCATATCCGGCCGCCGGTGGACCGGAATGCGATTTTCCACGATGCCCTGAGACCCACCGCCCGGCGACTGAGCGTGAGATGGTACTTTTTGTTGCCGTTTGCCGTGACTACCAGGTTGGCATCGTCCAGTACCCGATAGTCTCGGATAGTCCTTGACGAGATGCAATCCGAACGGCCCGACAGGGTGTCCGGCTCGTCGCCGAGCGAGGGCCCGGGGGATCCGACACAGGCTGCCAAAATACATGAAGTAATAAGTATAAATAACTGTTTTAAAAACATTTAAAAATTTTTCCAGTCGGAATACTTGCGTGCCTGCGCGGGACTTCCCCGCGTCCGCGAGCCCCGCGCTGCCATGGCTTTTCGAGGCGTTAAGTTTACGCCGGTTCCGCAGATTTCGTGGCCGCAATTCTACCTATTGTTCGCGTCGCGGGCCGATGGGCCGCGAGGGGTCGCGGATCCACTCGCTCCATGAGCCCACGTAGACGCCAGGCTCGCTGTAGCCGGCCAGGAGCCCGGAAAGCGCGAGGTGGCAGGCAGTGACCCCGGAACCGCACATGACGGCCCACGGCGCCCTCTCGTCGTCGCCGATGACAGGCTGCAGCCGCCGGCGCAGCGCGTCCGCGTCCAGCCAGGTCCCGTCCTCGCGCAGGCACTCGGCGTACGGCACGTTTTTCGCGCCGGGGATGTGGCCCGCCTTCGCATCGATGGGCTCCGCATCGCCCCGAAATCGGGCGGCGTCGCGCGCGTCGATCAGCGCGAAGTCGCGGTTCGCCCCGAGATTCGCGGCGACGTCCTGCGAGGTCAGCACCCGCCCTGTGCCTGCCGTTGCCACGAAATTGCGTGGCGTCACTTCCCGCACTCCGGACTCGAGCGGCAGGTTTGCCGAGCGCCATGCTTGCAGGCCGCCGTCCAGCAGCGTGACGTCGCGGTGCCCCAGCCAGCGCAGCAGCCACCAGGCACGGGAGGCGATCGCACCGCTCGCGTCGTCGTACGCTACGACCCTCGTGTCCGTATCGATGCCGAGCCTGGAAAACGTCTCGCAGGCGCGCTCGACCGCGGGTAACGGGTGCCGGCCGGTGTCGGCGGTAACCGGACCCGAGAGATCCCTGTCCAGGTCGGCATAGACGGCGCCGGGGATGTGCGCCTCCAGCCACGCCTCGCGACCCGCTTCCGGGTCCATGAGGTCGAAGCGGCAATCGACGATTCGCAGCTGCCGATCGCCAAGGCGCGCCGCCAGTTCCTGCGCGCTGGTCAGCAGGATGTGTCGTGCCGGATCGCTCACTTGTCAATACGCGTATCTCACGGGTACACGCCTTGTACACCCCGCTGGCCTCATAGACAATAGCGATCCCGCCTGCCGGGCACCTGCCCGGTGAGCATACGGAAGCAAGGGAGACAGTCAGGTGGAAAAGATTCTGGTGGGCCTGAAACGCGTGGTGGATTACAACGTCCGCGTACGCGTCAAGGGCGACGGCAGCGGCGTGGAAACGGAAGGCGTCAAGATGAGCATCAATCCGTTCGACGAAATCGCCCTCGAGGAAGCATTACGGATCAAGGAACGCGGTGAGGCCAACGAGGTCGTCGTTGTGTCCATCGGCACCGGCGAGGCGCAACAGCAGCTTCGTACCGGTCTTGCAATGGGTGCCGACCGCGCCATCCTCCTGGAGACGGCGGAAATGCCGGATCCGCTGAGCTGCGCCCGCGCCCTCCTGGAGATCGTCAACCGCGAAAACCCCGAACTCGTGATCCTGGGCAAACAGGCGATCGACAATGACAACGCCCAGGCCGGGCCGATGCTGGCGGCGCTCTGGGGACGGCCGCAGGCGACGTTCGCATCGAAACTCGAATTCAGCGGCGACAGCGTACGGGTGACC
>DATHRM010000443.1:0-2640 GCA_035465295.1 Woeseiaceae bacterium
GAAATCGACCAGGGCGTGATCGGCGGCGCGGTGATCTACGCCGGCGACGAGGTCATCGACGGATCGTTGCGGGGCCGGCTGCAGAAGCTGTCCAGCAGCCTCGTGCGCTGAGCAAAAAACACAGAGAAATGGGAAAAAACGATGCAGACCACATTGAATCCATCTGAAATCAGCGAGCTGATCAAAAAGCGCGTCGAAGAGCTGAACATCAAGGCCGAAACGCGCAACGAGGGCACCGTCGTCAGCGTGTCCGACGGCATCGCTCGCATCCACGGGCTCGAAGACGCCATGCAGGGCGAGATGATCGAGTTCCCGGAGAACACCTACGGCCTGGCGCTGAACCTCGAGCGTGACTCGGTCGGCACGGTGATTCTCGGCGACTACGAGCACATCACCGAGGGCGATACGGTCAAGTGCACCGGCCGCATCCTCGAAGTGCCGCAGGGCCCGGGACTGCTCGGCCGCGTGGTCAACGCGCTGGGTGAGCCGATCGACGGCCAGGGGCCGATCGAGAACGACGGATTCTCGCCGATCGAAAAAGTGGCGCCGGGCGTGATCTGGCGTAAATCGGTATCGCAGCCGGTGCAGACCGGCCTGAAGTCCATCGACGCCATGATCCCGATCGGCCGCGGCCAGCGCGAGTTGATCATCGGCGACCGCCAGATCGGCAAGTCGGCCATCGCCATCGACACGATCATCAACCAGGTCGGCACCGGCATCAAGTGCGTCTACGTGGCCATCGGCCAGAAACAGTCGACCGTGGCCAACGTGGTGGCCAAGCTCGAAGAGCACGGCGCGATGGAGCACACCATCGTGGTCAACGCCTCGGCCTCCGAGTCCGCCGCCATGCAGTACATCGCGCCCTACTCGGGTTGCACGATGGGCGAGTACTTCCGCGACCGCGGTGAAGACGCCCTGATCATTTACGACGATTTGACCAAGCAGGCCTGGGCCTACCGCCAGGTGTCGCTGCTGCTGCGCCGCCCGCCGGGCCGCGAAGCCTACCCCGGCGACGTGTTCTACCTGCACTCGCGCCTGCTGGAGCGTGCGGCTCGCGTCAACGAGGCCTGGGTGGAACGGTTCACCGAGGGCAAGGTCACCGGCAAGACCGGCTCGCTGACGGCGCTGCCGATCATCGAGACCCAGGCCGGCGACGTGTCCGCCTTCGTGCCGACCAACGTGATCTCGATCACCGACGGCCAGATCTTCCTCGATAACGACATGTTCAACGCCGGCGTCCGCCCGGCGGTGCACGCCGGCTTGTCGGTGTCGCGTGTGGGCGGCGCGGCGCAGACCAAGGTCATCAAGAAACTCGGTGGCGGCATCCGCCTGGCGCTGTCGCAGTACCGCGAACTGGCGGCGTTCGCCCAGTTCGCTTCCGACCTCGACGACGCCACCCGCAAGCAGCTCGATCGTGGCCAGCGCGTCACCGAGCTGATGAAACAGAAGCAATACAGCCCGCTGTCGGTCGGCCAGATGGCCGTGTCGCTGTACTCGGCGGACCGCGGTTTCCTCGACGACGTCGAAATGAAGAAGATCGGCATGTTCGAGACGGCCCTGCTGGACTACATGGAGAATTCTCAGGCCGAATTGCTGGGCAAGCTGGACCAGGGCAACTGGGACGACGAACTGGAGGCCGCGCTGAAGACCGCCGTCGAGGACTTCAAGTCCACCGGGACCTGGTAAAAACCCATGGCAGGCGCAAAGGAAATTACCGGCAAGATCCGCAGCATCGAGAACACCCGCAAGGTGACCTCGGCGCTGGAGATGGTCTCGGCCAGCAAGATCCGCAAATCGCAGGAGCTGATGAATGCGACGCGGCCCTACACGCGCATGATCCGGCGTGTCATGGGGCACCTCAGTAAGGCCAACCCGGAGTACCGGCACCCGTTCACCGTGCGTCGCGACGAAATCCGCAAGGTCGGCTACATCATCGTCTCGACCGATCGCGGCCTCTGCGGCGGCCTGAACATCAACCTGTTCAAGCTGGTGCTGGCCAACATCCAGGAATGGCGCGGCAAGGGCGCCGAAGTCAGCCTGGTGACGCTGGGCAAGAAGGCCTCGGCGTTCTTCAAGAACCTCCGGGTGGAGATCGCCGCGCACGCCAGCGGCCTCGGCGAGAAACCGCAGATCGAAGACCTGATCGGCTCGATCAAGGTCATGCTGGACGCCTACCGCGAGGAACGCGTGGACCTCGTCTACATCGTCTACAACGACTTCATCAACACCATGTCGCAGAGCCCGCGGCTGGAACAGCTGCTGCCGCTGCCGGAGACCGAGGACGAGGAAGTCCGCGACATCTGGGACTACATCTACGAGCCGGACGCCGAAGCGCTGCTGGACATCGTGCTGGTGCGCTACATCGAGGCCGATGTCTACCATGCCGTGCTGGAGAACCTCGCCGCGGAGCACGCCGCGCGCATGATCGCGATGAAGAATGCGACCGACAACGCCGGCGAGCTGATCGACGAGCTGACCCTGGTCTTCAACAAGGCCCGGCAGGCGGCGATCACGCAGGAAATTTCAGAAATCGTCGGCGGCGCCGCCGCCGTCTAGGAGCAGAAAATTATGAGTGGTGGAACAATTGTTCAGGTAATCGGTGCCGTCGTTGACGTGGAATTCTCACGCGACGCGATGCCC
>DATHRM010000444.1:0-5342 GCA_035465295.1 Woeseiaceae bacterium
AGCATCTCTAAAGCGCTGATTTTGCCACCGAAAACAGCCGATTAACGCGAAATTCTGCAGAATTTTTACGGTAATACTGTTTTGATTCAGTGAGTTATCGTGGTCCGACCCGATCCTACGATCCTACAGTGCGGGCAGGACGCTGCGGCGATACCCGATGTGCATGCCGACGCCGCGGCTCGCCAGGAACAGCAGGAAGGCGAGCCAGAGGCCGTCATTGCCGAGCGGCTGCAGCACGAACCAGGCCGGAATGAATATGCCGAACGCCGAAAAGACCATGATGTTGCGCATCTCCCGCGCGCGCGTCGCACCGACGTACACGCCGTCGTAAAGAAACGACCACACGGAAACCAGCGGCGAGACGATCATCCACGGCAGGTACCGTAATGTCGTCTCGCGGACGGCGGGCAGATCGGTCAGCACGTTGATGAAGTGCGGGCCGAGCAGAAAATAGGCGGCGCTGAATCCGGCCGCAAAGATCAGGGACCACCTGAGGCAAAGCGTCACGGAGCGCTCGAGCACGTCGCGCCGCCGCTGGCCGACGGCCTTGCCGACGAGCGCTTCGGCGGCATGGGCGAGTCCGTCGAGACCGAAAGCCGTGAGGTTTTGCAGCTGCATCAGGATCGCGTTCGCGGCGAGTACGAGGCCGCCCATTCGCGTGCCCTGCGCCATGACGAAGGCAATCGTGAACATCAGCGCCATGGTTCGAATAAAGAGATTGGCGTTGATCGAGAAAAACGCCGCGTATTCGCGCAACCTCACGAACTTGTGCATGGGCCAATGGCCGCTGTTTCTGCGCAGTTCGCGGATAGCGAAAAACAGCGCGACCGCCAGCCCGGTGTACTCGGCGAACACGGATGCCAGCGCCACGCCATCCACCTTCATGCCGAGCACGAGCACGAAAAGCAGGTCGAGCGCGATGTTGGTGAGATTGATGGTCAGGAATATGAACAGCGGTACGCGGGCGTTCTGCAGGCCGAGGAACCAGCCGACCATCACGAAGTTGGCGAGCGTGCCGGGCGCGCTCCAGACGCGAATCGAAAAGTACTCGAGTGCATAGTCCCTGAGCGCGCCGCCGGCCCCCAGCAGCTTCATTGCAACATGGCCGATCGGCGACTGCAGCAGGATCACGGTGAGCGCGATGATCTGCGCGACGACGAGCGCCTGGCCGAGGGATACGCGCAAGCCGTCGAAATCGTCGGCGCCGAAGCGCTGCGCGGCGATGCCCGTCGTGCCCATGCGGAGGAAATTCACGCCGGTATACAGGACGCTGAAAATCGTGCCACCGATGGCGACGGCGCCCAGGTAGACGGGGCTTTCGAGGTGGCCCACGACGCCGGTATCGACCATACCGAGCAGCGGCACGGAGATATTCGACAGGATCATCGGCGCGGCGATGCGCCATACGTCGCGGTCGCGCGGCAGATCCGTCACGGTCACGGGATGGTTCTCAGAACGGTATGCCGAGGCGACGGTACAGCACGGAGAGCAACCAGGCCGGGCCGATCATCATGAGCTGCAGGTCTTTGAGCACGGGACGCAGGCCGGGCTCGTTGCGATGACCGAGCCACAGGCCGATAACGCCGCCGGCCAGGAACCCGCCCGCCACGTGCGGGTGCGAGTACAGCGACTGTTCCAGCCACAACTGGATTGCGGCGACGCCGAGAATAAAGGGCAGCATGCCGATCGCGATCGACAGGGAAATGATGAAGTAGTAGACCGCGGCGGCCATCAGGAACGCGCTGCCCCAGTTCAAAAGCGGCGAAATTTCGTGGAACTGCGCCGGCACCGGCAGGGACCACAGGAGGCCCACCGTCCCGGTAACCACCATGGGGACGGCGACCCAGTAAAGTACCGGGTAGGTGAGATCCTGGTGGGCCGCCCCGTAGCGTTCGAGCCAGCCATCGCTGTCGGTCATCGCTGCACCCGCATCATGGGCGGTATTTGACCATAAACGGCCGGATTAAGTGTGCGTTCAGGCACAGAGCGTTACAATTCGTTCTGTTAATCTTCAACGGAAGATTTCAGGGAGATTTCGTTATGGGCATCAAGACAACTAAAACCGTATTAGTGATCGCGGGCATCGCCGCGGTTCTCGCCGGTTGCGAGACGCTGGACCCCTATACCGGGGAGTCACAGACGAGCAAGGCGACGAAAGGCGCGCTCATTGGCGCGGCGGCCGGCGTCGTGGCCGGCCTGATGTCGGGCGATGACGCCGTGGAGCGCCGCCAGCACGCGTTGATCGGCGCGGGCGTTGGCGCCCTGGCGGGCGGAGCCGTCGGCAACTACATGGATAAGCAGGAGGCCAAGTTGCGCGCCGAGTTGCAGGGCACGGGCGTCAGCGTTACGCGCATCGGCGACAACATCACGCTGAACATGCCGGGTAACGTGACCTTCGACACGGACAGTGCCGGATTGCGGCCGCAGTTCTTCGGCGTCCTGAATTCGGTAGGCAAGGTTCTGACGGAGTACGACAAGACGGTCATCGAGGTCGCCGGCCATACCGACAGCACCGGCAGTGATTCCTACAACATGCAGCTGTCGCAACGCCGCGCAAACACGGTAGGGGAGTACCTCTACACGCAGGGCATCATGGACCAGCGAATCATCTCGGTCGGAATGGGCGAGCACCACCCGATCGCCGACAATTCGACCCCGGAAGGGCGGCAGATCAACCGGCGTGTAGAAATCACGCTGGTGCCGATCACGGCCAGCTAAACGGTCGTTACAGAAACAGGGGAGCGCGCCAGCCAGGGACGGCTGGCACCGCTTTCGTTTGCCCGCCAACAACAAGAAGAAGGGCGCGCATGCAGCCTGCCTATGCGAAAACCGACACGGGCCGCTGGATCGAGGACACCGGTTTCGTCCGGCGCCTGCTGCTCGACGACAACGACGGGCCGCGTCATCAGCGCTTCGTCATCCAGTTGCGAAACCGGCAGACGCTGCTCATCGCACACAATATCGAAGTGGCAGAACGGGTCCCACTGTCGCTTGGCGACCGCATCTATTTTCGGGGTATCTACGAATGGAACGACCTGGGCGGGCTGGTGCACTGGACGCACCGTGATCCCCTGGGCGTCGAGGACGGCGGCTGGGTGCGGTACCGGCGCCGGGTTTACGCGTAGGCTTCTCTTGCTGTAGGAGCGTTTCTTGAAGCGCGACCGGTTCGCGGGCGCAGGCCCGCACCTACAAAAAAGCCGCCCATGGGGCGGCTTTTTTTGATCGATTCGGCCTGCTGTCAGACCGCCATCTCGGACCGCAGCTTCTTGATCGCGTTGGCTTCGACCTGGCGAACACGTTCCGCCGAGATTCCGTATTCGTCGGCGAGTTCGTGCAGCGTCAGCTTGTCGTCGGACAGCCAGCGGCTTTCGATGATGCGGCGGCTGCGATCGTCGAGCGTGCGGATGGCGGCGGCCATGCGTTCGGACGCATCGTCGTTGAAGTCCGCCGTCTCGACAAGCATCGCGGGATCGGCATCCGGCGTGGGCAGGTAAGCGGCGGGCGTGAACGAACGCTCGTCGTCCGCATCCGGACCCGGATCGAATATTGCGTCGCGCGCGTGAAGCCGCTTCTCCATCTCGGTAACTTCCGAGGGACTGACGCCGAGGTCGTCGGCAACGGCCTGGGTCTCGTCGAACGTCAGCCATGCGAGGTTCTTCTTCGCCTTGCGAAGATTGAAGAACAGTTTGCGCTGTGCCTTCGTGGTTGCAACCTTGACGATGCGCCAGTTGCGCAGCACGAACTCGTGGATTTCTGCACGAATCCAGTGAACCGCAAACGATACGAGACGCACGTCGTAACCGGGGTCGAAGCGCTTGACGGCCTTCATCAGTCCGACGTTGCCTTCCTGGATCAGGTCACTGAGCGGCAGGCCATAGCCGGTATAGCCTTTTGCGATGTGCACGACGAAACGCAGGTGCGCCAGCACGAGCTCGCGCGCCGCATCGAGGTCGTTCTCCTCGCGGAAACGAATCGCCAGCGCCTGTTCGTCTTCTTTGCTGAGCACGGGCACGGAACCGACCGCCTGGATATAGGCATCGAGGCTGCCGACCGGGCCGGCCAGCATAAGTTCCTGATTTCTAAGCGCTACAGCTGTAGTCATTCTATATCTCTCCCTTTGAAGTCCCGATTTTAGCACTCGGCCTTTTAGAGTGCTAACCACGACGATCGTTCCGCAACGTTGCCATAAAAAATACTTTGTAAAAGAGCGGGTTACAAATCGTTACGAAACAGGGGCCAGCGCCCGGCCGCCGCGCCGCCCGGCGTGAGCGCAAAATACGGCTACCGGGGCTCGATCGAGCGCATGTGGCGGGCCGCCGCGATCCAGGACCCGGCGAGGCCCAGGGACACGCCGATCGCCACGATAATGAGGCTGTCCCTGGGATCGAGGGTGAGCATGGTCACGCCGCTCTGGTAGAGGCCGGCCAGCCGGGCAACCGTCGGTTGCAGCAGGTACAGGCCGTACTGCACGAGGCCCAGGGCAAGAACCGACCCGAACAGGCCGAACCAGAAACCGCTCCACAGGAACGGCCGGCGCACGAAGGCGTTGCTCGCGCCGATGAGCTTGGTGACCTCGATCTCGTCGCGGCGGTTCTGGATCTCGAGCCGGATCGTATTGCCGATGATCACGACGATCGCGGCGCCCAGCAGGCCGGCGCCGATCATGATGGCCTGCTGCACGATTTCGAGGATGGCGTGGAATCGCTGCACCCATTCGGTGTCGACCTGCACGAGCTCGGTTTCGGGCAGGCTGTCGAGCTCTTCCCGCAACAGGGTCATCGACTGCGGCGTGTTGGCGGGGCTGGGCCGCACCACGAGCGTGTGCGGCAGCGGGTTGTCGGGAAGGTGATCGAGGGCGCTGCCGAAGCCGGATTGTTCCTTGAACTCCGCGAGCGCCACCTCCGCGGTGATGAGGCGGACGTCGTCCACGTCGGCTCGCTGGGCTATCAACTGCGCGAGCGCCTCCGCTTCACTGATCGAGACGCCCGTGTCCAGGAACACGGAAAAGTCGAGCGCGTCGTCCCAGCCGGCGCTAATGGCGGTGAAGTTTTTTATCGCGAGGTTGAGCGCAGCCGGGATCGCGAGCGTTACCGCGATGACGAGAATGATCATCAGGCTGGCGAACGGCTGGTGCAAGAGCCGGTCCAAAGACGCCTTCGCCGTCCTGCCATGACGCCCGAGCCAGATGGTCACCGGACCCGCGGAGCGCAGCGGGGCAACCGCGTCGGAATGTTTCGTCACCGCCATCCGTCGTCACCTCCGTGCGGCGGGTACTCCACGTCGAAGTCGGCAACGATGTCTTCGTCGTCCTCTGTCTGCTGCAGCTGGCCTTCTTCGAGCTC
>DATHRM010000445.1:0-2737 GCA_035465295.1 Woeseiaceae bacterium
CACGTCGCGGGTATTCGACAAGGGCCGCATCAAGTTCAGCTACCGTTACGACGAGCGCGATAACACGAGCACGCAGGACACCTGGAACCGCGTTATCGTGGACACGTTCCCGGACGGCGGCGAAGAACTCAACATTCCATATAGCTTCGAGCGCTCCCACCTCAGCCTGAGCGGCGACTACGACCTGTTCGACATGCTGAAGGTATCGGCAGGCTACGATCGCAGGGACGTCGACCGCGACTTCCAGGAAGTCGCCTCGCAGTCCGAGGACAGCGGCTGGGGCCGGGTACGAATTCGTCCCGGCGCGGGCTTCGACATCGACCTGCGCGGCGGCGCTTCGACACGGGACGTCGACAACTACGACGAGGCATTTGCGATCGCCACGGGCCAGAACCCGCTGATGCGCAAGTACCACCTCGCCTATCGCTACCGGGAATTCGGCGATGTGACGGTCAGCTGGTCACCGGCCAGCGCACCGGTATCGATCTCGCTAACCGGCCTGTTCGCGGACGACGAGTACACGCGCTCCGAACTCGGCCTCACCGACGCCGACGAACTCAGCATGGCGCTCGACTTCGGCTGGTCGGTTTCGGAAAACACGTCGCTCTACTTCAACACCGGCTACGAGACCATCGAATCGACCCAGTTCGGCAGCGAATCCTTCGACCAGCCCGACTGGCGCGCCGACAACGAGGACGAATTCACCACGATCGGTGCGGGTTTGAACGTCCGCGAGATCGGCGAGAAATTCGACCTGCAGCTCGACTACATGCGCTCCGAGGGAACATCGTCGATCAACCTCGACTCGGCATCGGACGCGCCGGCGCAGTTCCCGGACCTCGAAACGACGCTCGACTACCTGAGGGTCAGGCTGGGCTTCAGGCAGTCGGATCGCATCGAGTGGAACCTGTACGCGCTGTACCAGACGTTCGAAACCGAGGACTGGGCGCTCCAGGGCGTGACGCCCGGCGCCTTGCCGCTGCTGTTGTCGCTCGGGGCGACCCCGTACGACGACGAGCAGGTCATCGTGGGACTCGGCTTCCGGTACAGGATGGGCGGCAAATCCGAAGAATAGAATCGCTGCTGTAGGAGCGGTTCCCTGGAACCGCGATTGGGTTGAACCCGATTCGCGCGCCCACGCGCGCTCCTACAGGTCAGATCGAATGAAACCGTAGGAGCGGTTCCTGAACCGCGATCCGGCGCGCGATGCCGCGACCTAGAACCGGACGGTAATCCCCGCGAAGGTTTCGACCTGGCTCAGCATTCTCCCGTCCAGGCGACTGGCGCACAGGTTGGCATCGGGTCCCGTGCTGCAAAAGAGATCGGTGCTGTTATCCACCAGCGTCCCGTACGCACGCGCCTCGACACGAATGCCGACGCGTGACGTCGGCAGGAACTTCATGCCGATGCCGATCGACCCCGAGAAAAACGTGTCGCTGTCCGAGCCGTTCGAACTTGCCCTCACATGCGTACCGCCCAGCGTGAACGCGAGATACGGGCGCGCCATTTCCCCCTCAAACTGGTAGGTTCCGCCCAGCTGCAGCACGTGCAGCTCGAGGTCGACTTGCGGATCGTTGAGCGTGGCGCCCTGAAACTCCGCTTCCGTGCGTTGCTGCGAATAGAGGATCTCCCACTGTGTGGGATCCTGGTGGCGAAAATTGACGATGAGGCCGAAGCTCGGCGAGTCGTTGACCTCGTATTCCGCCCCTGACTCCTCCTCCTCGAACGTGCCGCCGAAGCGGTACGCGCCGAATGCGGTGATTTCAGTGGTCGCTTCCTGTGCCTGCAGCAGCGCCGGGCAAAACAACATCAATGGCAAAAGCGCTCGCGTCATAAAGTCAGTCCCTCGGCGTTACAGAGCCCGAATTCAGTGTAGCGGAAAAGCGAACGGCCCCGAATGGGGCCGTTGCTTATTGCGGTTTGAGGTTCTGCTTATTGCGGCTGGTAGGACACCCGCACGTAGCCGACTCGGCCCGGAATGTCGTGTACGACCGGGTTGAAGCCGATGCTTCCGCAAGCCTGGCAAACCGGCGGATCCTCGTCCAGCACGTTGTTGAAGCCGACTGTGAACGTCATCGAATCGTCCGCAAAGCTCGGATTCCAGCTCAGGCGCAGGTCGGTGAACATGGCCGAGTCCAGCTTGTTACCCTCGTTCTCCATCTCGTCGAACCAGCGGAACCTCAGCGATCCGGTGAAGCGGTTCATGGTCCAGCCGACCGACGTGACCGCCCGCCATTCGGGGAATGCGCGGAAGAAGGTCTCGTCCGGCGCCTGGCCCGTGAGGTCGTTGACCGACTGGGTCCCGTCCGGATTATTCGTGGTCTCCTTGTACTCAGCCAGGTGCGTCGCGTCGATGTCGAGCGTAAACGTCCCGACGCTCGTCTCCGGGCTCAGGTAGCTGAACGCGATGTCGTAGCCCGATGCGTCGATGGCGCCCAGGTTCTGCAGCTTGTTCTGTACGGTACCGAGCTGACCGGAGCTGGTGCGCGGCGTATTGGCACAGAACACAGGATCCAGGGTCTCGACACAGGCGTCGATGAGTGCGCCCGGGCTCAGGCCCTGCACGGCATCGGTGATCTCGACATTGTAATAGTCGACGGACAGCGTAATGCCGTCCGACCACGCCTGCCCTTCCGACCAGGCCGGGCTGTAGACCACGCCGAAGGTGACGTTATCCGACTCCTCGGGCTCCAGCTGGTCGTTGCCGACCGACAACGCCGAGAGCTGCGGATTGGAC
>DATHRM010000446.1:0-3773 GCA_035465295.1 Woeseiaceae bacterium
GGCGCAACTCTGGTTTTCGAAGTACACCGTCTGCCCGCATTGGCAAGCGAGACGCTTCATGCGCCGTCCCCGTGCAGGAACCACGTCGCGGCGACAGCACCATGCACCTCCCCGAGCCGCAGCTGCACGGTATCCATCAGATCCGTAACGTCAGCGGCCCGGACCTGGTCGGCGGGTATCGGCTGCAGCAGGCTGTCCAGGTCGTCCAGCGTGGCACTCGCAGTCTCCCCCCGCGGCAACGCCGCGCAGCTCGAGCGGGCACTGTCCACGCAGAACGCGATCGAGCGGGGAAACGCGCGGTCGCACAACAGGAAGTCGATGACCCTGATTCCCTGGACCTGCCGCTGACAATACTGCCGGTACATCTGGAAGGCGCTGACGGACTTCAGGACATTGGTCCACAGGCTCGAACCATAGCGCCGCACGAGCCGCTCGTTGTGCTGGATGTATGCGGCTGCGACCTCGATGATGCGGCTCGTCATGTCGGCGCGCTCGAGACTCTGTCCGAGCGTCAGGAAATGATACGGACTGTGATGGCTGACCGTGCCGGTCAGGATGCCGTTTATCTTCTGGCACTCGCCGACGCACTCCGCGAGCACCTCAAAGCGATCTTCGCCGCTTGCGGCAGGCCCGAGACTGCGGCGGGTCTCCTGGTAGAGCTCGTTGACGCTTTCCCATGCCTCATGCGGCAGAAGGTCGCGCGTATTGCGGATATTCTCGCGCGCCATGCGCAACGAGTGCGCCAGCGACGTTGAGCCGTCGTTATCCGCCAGCAGGAATTCGAGGATGCCCGTCTCGGTATCGGACTTGCCGCTCGCGCGGAACGCATCCATTGCCCCGACGATCCTGACGAGTTCGAGCCAGCCGACGCCGACTTCGTCCGGAAGATCGAGCAGGAGCTGCGAATACTGCTGCACGATTCGCGCGGTATTCTCCGCGCGCTCGAGGTAGCGGCCGGTCCAGTAGACCCGTTCGGCGGCCCGGGACAGCATCAGTGATCCACCTCGACGATCCAGGTGTCCTTGCTGCCGCCTCCCTGTGACGAGTTGACGACGAGCGAACCCTTGCGCATCGCGACGCGTGTCAGCCCGCCGGCCGTTACCGCGACACTGTCGCCCTGCAGGATGAATGGCCGCAGGTCGAGGTGGCGCGGCTCCAGTGACTCGCCGCAAAGCGTCGGCGCCGTCGACAGGTCGAGCGTCGGCTGCGCGATATAGTTGCGTGGATTCTCCTTCAGCAGCTCCCTGAACTGTTCGTGTTCTTTGCGCGTCGCATGCGGCCCCACGAGCATGCCGTAGCCGCCGGATTCGTTCGCGGGCTTGACGACGAATTCGGGGAGTTTCGCGAGCACGTGATCGAGGTGTGTCGGGTCGGAGCAACGCCACGTCGGCACGTTCGGGATGATGGCGTCCTCCTGCAGGTAGTAGCGGATGATGTCGGGCACGTAGGAGTACACGACCTTGTCGTCCGCCACGCCGGAACCGGGCGCGTTCGCGAGCGAGACGTTGCCCGCGCGCCACGCACGCATGAGCCCCGGCACGCCGAGCAGCGAATCCGGCCGGAACACTTCCGGGTCCAGGAATACGTCGTCGATTCGCCGGTAGATCGTATCCACCCGCGTCAGGCCCTCGATGGAGCGCATGTACGCGCAGTCGTCGTCGCCGACAACGAGGTCACCGCCCTCGACGAGCTCGACGCCCATCGTCCTCGCCAGGTAGCTGTGCTCGAAGTAGGCGCTGTTGTAGATGCCGGGCGTGAGCACGACGATCTCCGGCTTCTCGCCGGACGCGTCCGGCGGCGCGATCGATTGCAGCATCGCGCTGAGCGCAGTCGGGTACTCACTCACGGGCCGCACGCGGTGGTCCTGGAACAGGCCCGGGAACACGCGCTTGATGACGTTGCGGTTCTCCAGCATGTAGGAGACGCCGGAGGGCACGCGCAGGTTATCCTCGAGAACGTAGACGGTGCCGTCCCCGCCCCGCACGAGGTCCGAACCGCAGATATTGGCCCAGACACCGTGCCGCGGACTGACGCCCACGCACGGCTGCAGGTAGTTTCTCGAACTGTCGATGATCTCGGCCGGCACGACCTTGTCTTTGAGGATCCGGCGGTCGTTGTACAGGTCGTCGATAAACAGGTTGAGCGCACGCACCCGCTGCACGAGGCCAGCCTCGATGCGGTTCCATTCGTCGCCGGGCATTGCGCGGGGGATGATGTCGAGCGGCCACGCGCGATCGATATTGTCGCCCTCGGAATAGATCGTGAAGCTGATGCCCATGTCGACGATGGTCTTGTCGACGGCTCGCTGGCGCGCAACCAGCTCGTCGGGCTGCATCGCACTGAAGTAGTCGGCGAGCCTGGCCGCATGCGGCCGCGCGTTGCCGTCCCGATCGATCAGTTCGTCGTAGAAATCGCCCGCAGAGTACGTGTTGGGACCGAGTCGCATCCCGATTACCATAGCAGCATCCCCGTGAACTGACGAGAATCCTTCCTGTCGACAGGCTATGCAGTTGAAAAACCTGCACAGGCCCTCAATCATTGGAAGTGGCCGGGGTACCGGGATAGCGTGTTGTAAATGATCAGGAAAATCATCAACCAGGTCGTCGATGCCATTTCGGCGCCGCAGACGGACGACGGGAACGGTGAAAGCCGCGAAGCTGCACTGCGCTCGGCGACGGCGGTGCTGATGCTGGACGTCGCGCGTGCGGATCACGTATTCGACGAAAGCGAGTTCGAGCGCGTCCTCGAACTTGTCGAGAAGCACTTCGGCATGTCGCCGGAGGATGCCGCGGAACTGGTCAATGCCGCCGACGACAAGGCGGAGGACCTGGTGTCATTGCACGAGTTCACCCAGCTCCTGCACAACAACCTGCAGGAAAGCGAAAAAGCGCGGATCGTGGGCCTGTTGTGGCAGGTCGCCTACGCGGACGGCCGGCTCGACAAATACGAAGATTCGCTCGTCCGCAAGATCAGCGACCTGCTGCACGTCAGCCGCGGCCGCAGCATGCGCCTGAAACACGACGCCGAGCAAGCCGCCGGCTAGAACGTCATCGGTCTTCGGCGCCGGTCATGCGGCGCCGGATCGTCGCCTTCGTGTCGCTGAGTTCCCGCTCCACCGCTTCATCATCATTCCCCGACAATGCGACGCTGATCTCTCGCAGGGCGGCGTCATACTTTTCCTGCCCTGCGAGCGCCAGGGCGAGATTGTTGCGGGCCGCAGGCAGCCCCGGTTGCCGCTCAAGCAGGTCGCGGTAGGCCGCCTCGGCCGCTGCATACTGCTGCCGTGCAAGATGGGTATTCGCAAGGCCGAACAACGCGACGGGATCGCCGGGCCATTTCCGCAATGCGGCTTGCCAGGCGACGGCGGCCGTTTCGAAACGGCCAGCCTGTTCGAGCGCCGCGATTGCGTCGAAATAGCGGGACCGGTCCACGACCGCGGGTAACTCGTCCGGCACCAGCGCGACCATCGCCCAGTAGCCGCCGCGCTGCCAGGTGCGCAGGAAGGTCCCGATGCGCGTTACGCGGCGCTTGTCCGTACCGGAGCGGAGGATCACGTCGCCCTGCCGGGTGTCGATACCGACCACCACCGCGTAGTGCCAGCGCGGGATTGCAGCCACCCCGAGGTTCTGCAAGACCAGCACCGGGCGGCCGGCCTGCAGCTCTTTCCAGACCGCCTCGAGAGTACCGTCGATTACATAGGGCAGGCGCCCTTCCGTCCGCGTGGCAGCGAGAAGCTCGACCTGCAGGCTGCCCTGCCTCCCCGGCAGGTAGAC
>DATHRM010000447.1:0-10354 GCA_035465295.1 Woeseiaceae bacterium
GTCATGCGCGGCACGCCCGAGGAGTTCCGCCACCTGCTGATCACGTCGGCCGCCGAAGACCCCGAGACGGGACTGCCGCTACACCGCTTCGATATCGCATTGGGCTGAACGAGCGGATGGTCTCTCCCGGCTATGTGGCGCAGGCATCACGGAATACGGAATGAGCAGTAATATCACCCGCCGGGACTTCGTCAACGGTGTCGCGCTGGGCGCAGCGGCTCTCGGCCTGGCGCCGATCGAGGCGCTTGCAAAGAGACTTTCCACGACGGCGTCTCCGGGTCCGGACTATTACCCCCCCGAACTGACCGGCATGCGCGGCAACCACCCCGGGTCCTTCGAGGTCGCGCATGCCGTTGCCAGGGAAGGCGTCCGGTATTCGCCGCCCAGCGAGCAGACCGGGCCCCTGTACGACCTCGTCGTCGTCGGCGGCGGCATCTCGGGGCTTGCCGCAGCCAAGTTCTTCCGCGACCGCGCCGAGGGCCCGGGCAGGATCCTCGTCCTCGACAACCATGACGATTTCGGCGGCCACGCACGGCGCAACGAGTTCCACGTGGACGGCAGGATGCTGCTTTGCTACGGCGGCAGCCAGACCATCGAGAGTCCCGGACAGTACTCGAAGGTCGCGCAACAACTCCTCAGGGACATCGCGATCGACGTCGATCGCTTTTACGACTACTACGACCGACAGTATTTCAGCAGCCGCAACCTCGGTGAGGGTATCTATTTCGACAAAGCCACGTTCGGCGTCGACAGGCTGACCGCAAACCCGCTGGGTGTTCTTCTCCGCGAGCCGTTGGCCGATGACGACATGCGCGCGGCCGTTCGCGCGATGCCGATCGGTAAAGACGACCAGGATGCGTTCATTCGCTTGCTCGCAGGTGGCGTCGATTATCTCGAAGGCAGGTCCGTCGAAGACAAGCGCACCCTGCTGCGCAACATCAGCTACCTGGATTTCCTCGAGCAGTACGCAGGCATGCCGGAACCGGTTCTCGAGATCATGCGAGACTCGTTCCTGCAGCTGACCTCCGTGGGCTGGGAGGCCGAGTCGGCACTCACGGCAGCCGATTGGGGGTTCCCCGGCACGCGCGAGCTGGGCGTCCAGGCGCCCGTCGGAGACAGGGAACCCTATATCCACCATTTCCCGGACGGTAATGCGGGGGTCGCGCGCGCCCTCGTACGCGACCTGGTGCCGAAGGCGGTACCCGGCTCTTCCATGGAAGACCTGGTGACTGCGCGCGCGGATTACGCCTTGCTGGATACCGAAGACGCCGACGTACAGGTCCGCCTGAACAGTACCGCCGTCGACGTCCGGCACACAGCGGACGGCAAGTTTGTCGACGTCACGTACATCAACGACGGCAAGAGCTACCGGGTGCGCGCGCGCCACTCGATCCTGGCCTGTTACAACCGCATCATTCCGCATATCTGTGGCGAAATGCCCGAAGAACAGGCCGAAGCAATTCGTTATGCGACGAAGATACCTTTCGTGAAAGGCAGCATCGTGATCCGCAGCTGGCACGCATTCATGAATGCCGGGTATTTCGATGTGTACTCTCCCGGCGACGCGTACTTCAAGAACATGAAGCTGGATTTCCCGGTCAGCATGGGCGACTACCACTATTCGAAGGGGCCGGACGAACCGATCGTGATCTCCGCCTGGTACTCGCCGACGACCCGCGGGTTATCGACAAAGGACCAGTATCGCGCGGGTCGACTCAAACTGCTGGAAATGCCCTTCGACGACTTCGAGCAAGATATCTGCTCACACCTCGACGGCATGCTCGGTGCATACGGTTTCGACGCTGAGAGGGAGATCGCCGCGATCACATTGAACCGCTGGTCGCACGGATACGCCTACGAATACGAAGGTGTCGGTGTGCCGGCCGAATACGGTCGCTATCGCGGCCCGCACATCGCCGGCCGCGCGCGTATTGGCCGAATATCGATCGCAAACTCGGACTCCGAGGCCTACGCCTACGTGAACGGCGCGATCGACGCCGCCGACCGTGCCGTCGACGAACAGTTGAGCTGAACCTGCTCCCGTGGAGACGCCCGGCTTCATCTCCGTCGTTCCGACACTGATCGTTTTCATCCTTGCAATCTGGACGCGGCGCCCTATCGAGTCGCTGGTCAGCGGGGCGATCGTCGGCCTGATCATCCTTCACGGTACGGGATTCATCAGCGGCTTCGCCGATGCATCCCTGCGCGTCATGACCGACGAAAGCGTTGCCTGGGTGATCCTCGTGTGCGGCTTCATGGGCAGCCTGATCGGACTGCTGATGCGCACCGGCGCCACCGGCGCATTCACGGAAATTCTCGCGGCGAGGGTTCGTTCGCAGCGCAGCGCCCTGTTCGCGACCTGGGGTCTCGGCATCTTCATGTTCGTCGATGACTACCTGAATTCGCTCGGCGTCGGCGCTGCAATGCGGAACCTGACGGACAAGTACCGGGTATCGCGGGAGAAACTCGCCTACGTGGTCGACTCCACCGCCGCACCCATCAGCGTCATCATCCCGTTCTCTACCTGGGGCGCCTTCTTCGCCGGCCTGCTGGTCGCCAATGGCGTCGCGGAGGAAGGCCGTGGTCTCGACGTCTATATCGGTGCCATACCCTACATGCTCTATGCCTGGGTCGCCGTGCTGCTCGTGCCGGTGGTCATTTACGGATTCGTGCCGGCTCTCGGTCCGATGAAAGCGGCCGAACGCCGTGCGCAGGAAACCGGCGTCACGGTGCCACCGGAAGCGAAGCACATCGAACAGGCAAACAAGGCCATCCGGCCGAAGGAAGGAACCACACCGCGGGTGATGATGTTCGTGCTGCCGATGCTCGCACTGGTGTTCTTCACACTGTGGTTCGACAAGGATTTTCTCAAAGGGATCTACGTGACGCTCGGCGGCACGGTGGCGGTGATCCTGGCGGCCGGGATACTCGACATGAACGACACCTTCGATACGGTCATCGACGGTTTCAAGACCATGATCGAACCGCTGGGCGTTCTCGTCGCAGCATTCATCCTCAACGACATCAACACGCAGCTACAGCTTTCCGACTATGTCGTCGCGACGATGCAGCCGCTGCTGACGGCGGAGCTCCTGCCCGTCATGATCTTCTCGACGATGGGCCTCGTCTCGTTCATGACCGGCTCGAACTGGGGTGTGTTCGTCATCATCCTGCCCATCGTCACGACGCTGGCGAACAATCTCGGTGCCGACATGACGCTGGTGATCGGCGCGACACTATCGGCGAGCACGTTCGGCAGCCACGCGTGTTTTTACTCGGATGCAACCGTGCTGACAGCGCAGGCGACGGGTTGCACGCCGATGCAGCATGCACTGACTCAGATTCCCTATGCTCTGATTGCGGCCGGGATAACCATTATCGGCTATCTCGGCCTGGCCTATCTCGGATAACGACGAGGAAACGCTATGAGAAAGACACTCGCCTTCGCCGGAACGGTATTGATTGCCGGCACCTTGTTTGCGGCGCACCACGAAAATGCCAAACCCGCGAAGCTCGGCAAAGACGACATCGCGGGCGCCGTCTTCGATCGCCCCGGCGTGATTGCGACCACGCACGACGACGGTCACGAGACACTCGACGTGACGTCGTTATTGTCCAGCGACGAGAAGTTTGCATCCGGGATGTATCGCTCGACGAAGACGCGCATAGAGATCACGGAGCCTTACGGTGTCGACGAGTTCATGTACTTCCTGGAGGGCAGCGTTACCTTGACGTCCGCGGACGGCAGCGTGCAGGTGATCAATGCCGGTGAGGCGGTAACGATTCCCAGGGAGTGGACCGGCACCTGGGAAACAGACGGCTACACCAAGATCTGGGTGATCTATTCTCACGACGGCTCCGGGCTCTAGACCCGACGCGGAGTCTTTACGGAATTACGTGCGCGAAGCCCGGCCTAGAAGCCGGCTACGCCGCTCGGGTACGCGGGGCTGTCGCCTTCGGTGTCGCCGTGTTTCGCGACGTGCTGAATCGCCTCCTCCATGATCGCGAGCCCTTCGCGGAGCACATCTTCATCCATGTTCAGCGCCGGATACATCCGAATCGTGTCCTGGCGGTCAGAGATAGCCCAGACGCCGTTCTCCAGCATCTTTCCGCGCACGGCCCGTGCGGTCCACCAGTCCGGCTCATCGTCATCGGCTGCTTTCGGTTTTCCGAAGCTGACGCCGAGCAGCAGGCCGTTGCCGCGCGCCTGCCGCACGATGTCGTAGCGCTCCCATTCGCCCATGATGCCGGCCGCAATGTCGCCGAGCCGCTTCGCATGCGCCACAACATCGTCGCGCTCGTAGATTTCGAGTGTCCTGATCGCCGCCGCGCAGCCTGCCGGCGTTCCCGCGAACGTCGAGCCGGACATGAAATCGGTGTTGTCGCCGAGGATGTCGTCGCGGGCCGAGACTCCGGCCAGGGGCGCGATACCGCCGGAGAGGTTCTTGCCGTACACGAGAATGTCCGGGACGACATCGTAATGGTCGATGCCCCACATCCGGCCGGTGCGTCCCAGACCGGTGAGAACCTCGTCCGAGATCATGAGCCAGTCGTTCCTGTCGCAGATCTCGCGGATACCCTGCAAGAAGCGCGTCGATGGAATCCAGTTGCCACCCTCGGCGAGCCCTGGCTCGACGAGGATGCCGGCGATGTTGTCCCGTGCGGCCACGCACCGCGGTATGTGATTGTCGAGATACCAGAGGCAGTATTCGGTGTACTGCTCCTCGCTCATTCCGGCGGGAATACGCTCGCTGTACGGATACGGCGCCTTGATGACGCCGCCGCCCCACCCTTCGAGATAGGTTCCGTAACGGCTGTCGATCCCGCTCAGCACCTTCGTCGCGAGCCCCATGCCGTGGTAGGACGACGCAAAGGTGATGATGTAGCGCCGCCTGGTGTGAGTGAGCGCCAGGTGCACCGCGGCTTCGGCCGCCTCTGTGCCGGATACCTCGTAATTGGTTCGCGGCAGTGCTTTTTGCGGCATGATTTCCGCGAGCTTTTCGGCCAGGTCGTATCGCAGCGGATGGTCGTAGTGAAAGCCGTAGCGCCGGTTGGCAGCATCGACAACCTCGAGGATTTCCGGATGGCAGTTGCCCAGCGGGTTCGTCGCCCAGCCGTTCTGGAAATCGATATAGCGCTTGCCGTCCATGTCCCAGACGAAGTCGCCGACCGCCCTGTCTATGACGATTTGCCGTACAGCCCGGAAACCGCGCCGACCGGCACGCTCCATCTCGGCATCGAATCGCGCGCCGTTCTTGAAAAGCCGTATACCGCGCTTCAGCTCCGCAAGCGTCTTGGGTCCCGGAAACGTTTCACTCATCATGCGTACCCTCAGGAAACTCGGGGTGCCAGTTTGACACAGGTAACCGCCGTGACGAAGACGATCAGGGCCTAGACGAACATCCCGAGTTCCTCGCGCTCCCAATCGGGAATTCGTTGCTCGAAGTCGCGAAACTCCCGTTCCTTCGCGGCGCAATACACACGTACGAAGTCCCGGCCGAGAATCTCGGCCATGCGGCCGCTGCTGCGGAATGCGTCCAGCGATTCGTAGAAGTGTCGATGCAACGCGAACGGCACGTCGTAGGCAGACCCGTTGACGGGCGCCCGCGGCTCGAGCCCCCCGGTCATGCCGAGGTAACCGCACGCGAGCGTACCCGCAATCGCAAGATACGGATTGACGTCGCTACCGGCGAGACGATTCTCGACACGCCGGGCCTCCGGGGCCGAGTCGGGCACCCGCAGGCCGACGGTGCGGTTGTCTATCCCCCACTCGAGATTGACCGGCGACGACCAGTAATTCAGGAAACGCCGGTAGGAGTTCGCGTACGGTGCGAAGAGGAGCAGCGCTTCGGGCATGTGCGTCTGCAGGCCCGCGATGTATCCGTCGAACAAATCAGAAGCCGTGCCATCATCTCGCGAGAACACGTTGTTCCCGTCACCGTCGCAGACGCTCTGGTGTATGTGCAGGGAACTGCCCGGCTGTCCCGCGGACATCTTGGCGAGAAAGTACGCACGCAGATTGTTGTTTGCCGCGCCATGCTTCAGCGTTCGCTTGAAATGAAAGACGTTGTCGGCGGCACGAAGCGCATCGCCATGCTGGAAATTGACCTCGAACTGACCCGGCCCGAGCTCTTGCGAAAATGCTCCAATCCCGATCTGCTGGGTTTCGCAATACGCTTTCACCGTATCGAAGAACCCGGCCAGCTCATGCATCTGGTAGAGGCCGTAGGGATCGGGAAAGTCGCTCGGCTCGGCAACCGTACCCGACTCGGGCACGCCGTCCGCCTGGTCCGCCAGGTCGGCAGCGAGGAGATAGAACTCGACTTCCGGCGCGACAACGGGCTGCCACCCCCGTTCTTCGTAGAGTGCCAGTACTCGTTTCAGCACGGCACGCGGATCACAGTCGACGGGCGTGTCGTCGGCATCGAAGCAGTCGAGCAGCACGCTGGCGGTCGGCTGCGTTGCCCAGGGCGCCAGGCGCACGGATTCGGGATCAGGAACGCAGCGCATGTCCCGATCTCGCACGTTGTCGCGGCGCATGTGATAGGTGCCCGTCACGGTCTGCCCGAAGATCGCAATCGGGAGCTTGACGGGCTTGTCGCCGAACTCGGTCGCCGCCTGGATCTTGCCGCGTGCCACACCGGCGAAGTCGGGCACGAGACACTCGACGTACTCCACCTGGTGCCTCGTCAGCCAGGCCTTTAACGCGTTCAATGCATCTCTCCTCTATCCGTGCAGAAGACATATCAGCAGAGATGTCCGCCAGCCACAACCAGCCCTACAGGCCCGCCCTGTTCCCGCAGAGCCCGTTCAGCGTGTAGGCCCGGATGCGTGGTCGGGTGCGCCGATCTAGCGTTGACCCCACGCTCACAGCACCGGTCGGACCTTGGATCGCTACGACTCGATCATTATCGGGGCGGGCCACAATGGCCTCGTTTGCGCGGCTTATCTCGCAGCTGCGGGCCAGAGCGTGCTCGTACTCGAAGCGAGCGATGCCCCGGGTGGCCTCGCGTCGAAACACGAGTTCCATCCGGGTTTCTCGGCGAGCCCGGCCCACCTTGCCGGGCACTTCCCGGAATCGATAGCCAGGGACCTCGACCTGGCCGGGCACGGCGCGGAGCCGCTTGCCGCCCCCCCGCGCCTGGTCGGTCTGGGCTCGGGCGGCCGGCACGTCGTCGTCGAGGGCGACGCGGTGACGGGTGTCGAGGCGGCCGACGCCAGCGCCTGGCGTGAATTCAATGCAATGATGGGGCGTTTCGCGGCGGCGCTCGATCCATTCTGGGGCAGGACCATCCCCCGCATCGGTCACAACAGCCCGGGCGAAATACTGACGTTCGCTCATCTCGGCCTGAATCTCCGGCGTCTCGGCAAGTCGGACATGCACGAATTCCTGCGTATCGCGGCGCTGCCCGCACGCGATCTCATGGACGAGCGCTTCACCGACGAGACGCTCAAAGCCGCGCTGAGCTGGGACGGGCTCATCGGCTCGAAGATGGCACCCCGATCCCCGAACGGGGCGGTGCTCATGATGCTGTACCGCCGGGGCCGGCAGGCTTATCGGCCATCGGGGCTCGTCGAGGCCCTGCACGCAGCGGCGACATCTGCCGGGGCCACGGTCCGTACCGGCGCCGGCGTGTCACGCATACTCATCGATACGGGACCCGACGGCCTGGCGGCAACAGGTGTGGAACTCCAGGACGGGGAGCAGATCAGCGCAGGACATGTCGTCAGCTCGGCCGATCCGAAGACGACGTTCGTCGATCTCGTCGGTGTCCGCTACCTCGATATCGGTTTCACCAACCGTATCCGACGCTTTCGCACCGATGGTCTCGTCGCCAAGCTGCACCTTGCGCTCCGCGAGACACCGGACTTCGCCGGGCTGGACTCACCGGCAGGCCGGCTGCTGATCGCGCCCGAAATGGACGCGATCGAATTCGCGTTCGACGACGCGAAGTACGGCCAGTGTTCGGAACACCCTGTCCTCGAGGTAATGGTTCCGAGCCTCGATGATCCGTCGCTCGCGCCGGCTGGCCAGCACGTAGTGTCCGCGCACGTCATGTTTGCGCCCTACGGGCTCGAGGGCGGCTGGACCGACGAGGCACGTGACGCCATTGCCGGGCGCGCGATCGACACGCTGGAGCAATACGCGCCGGGCCTGCGTGAGCAGATCATCGCCAGCGAATTTCTCGCGCCTCCCGACATCGAAACGCGCTACGGTGTGACAGGCGGCCACTGGCATCACGGCGAATTCGCGATGGACCAGATGCTCATGATGCGGCCGACTTACGAGGCCGCCCAGTACCGCACGCCGATACCGGGGCTCTGGCTGTGCGGCGCAGGCTGTCACCCGGCCGGGGACCTGGCCGGGTTCGCCGGCCACAACGCCGCGAAGGAGTTGCTGCGGTGAGCCGCTACGACGCGATCGTCATCGGCGCCGGCCACAACGGGCTGACCAACGCCGCCTACCTGGCGAAGGCCGGCCTGAAGGTCGTCGTCGTCGAGAAGAACGATTACATCGGGGGCGCCGCCGTCTCCCGGGAACTCCACGAGGGCTGGACGTACTCGAACTGCTCCTACGTGTGCAGCATGATGCGCCAGGCGATACATCGCGATCTCGAACTCAGCCGCCACGGCCTCATCCTCGTGCCGTACCTGGCTACCGTTAATTTCGGCGACGGCGACGAGCGGCTGATCGGATACCACAACGAGCAGGCTGCGTACAACGAGCTGAAACGGCATTCACCGCACGATGCCGACGCGATGTTCCGCTTCCAGGCCGACCTGACGCGCTATTCCCAGTTCATCCGCAAGACGCTGCTGCGCACGCCGCCGGAGCCCACGTCATTCAAGCTTCGCGACATTCGCGAATTCCTGTACCTGGGGAAGAAACTCTGGTCTCTCGGTGAACGCGAGATCTACGAATACATTCGTTTCTTTACGATCAGCGCGGCCGACTTTCTCGACGACTATTTCGAAAACGACATGATCAAGGCCGCCATGGCGAGTCCGGGCATTATCGGCACGGCACTCGGGGTGCAATCGCCGGGTTCGGCGTACATCCTGTTGCACCACGTCATGGGCGATGTCGACGGCAATATCGGTGCGTGGGGACTTGCACGCGGCGGAATGGGCGCTATCTCGCAGGCGATCGCGAGTGCACTCGAAGGTTTCGGCGGCGAGATCCGGACCAACGCGGGCGTCGGCCGTATCATCGTCGAGGGCGGCAAGGCCACGGGCGTTGCCCTCGAGAACGGTGACGAACTGCACGCCGGTATCGTCGTGTCGAATCTCGACGCGAGGCGCACGTTTACCCGGATCATCGACAGGAAGGACCTGCCTGACGGTATCTACGAGAAGGCCAGGAATTTCAAGATCCGTGGCTCGTCCGGCAAGGTCAACATCGCGCTGTCGGGCCTGCCGAAGTTCACGGGCTTGCCGGATAATCGCTACGTGGACCGTGGCGGACAGGCGTTCACCGGGTCCATGGAAACGATGGAGCGTGCCTACGACTGCTGGAAGCGCGGCACCTGGTCCGACGATCCGTTTATCGAATCGGTGATTCCGTCGGCCTGGGACCCGACGGTCGCGCCCCCGGGCAAACACTGGATGTCGAATTTCATCCAGTACTGCCCGCCGAAACTTGCCGACGGCCCATGGACGGCCGAAAAACGCGACGCGTTCGGCGAGACCGTCGTTGACAAGCTCGAGCGCTACAGCCCGGGCTTCCGCGACCTGATCGTGCACATGGAAGTTCGCACGCCGCACGACATCGAGAACGAGATCGGGCTGACTGAGGGCAACATCTTCCAGGGCGAACTGACGATCGACCAGCTGTTCTTCAACCGGCCTTTCCCGGGCTACGGCCAGTACCGCATGCCCCTCGGGAACCTCTACATGTGCGGCTCGTCGACACACCCGGGCGGCGGTGTGTCGTCGGCGTGCGGCGCGAATGCCGCGCGCGAGATCCTGCGCGATCTAAGGCGTCCGAACAGCGTACCCGACGACGATTTCTACGATGAATAGCTATGACTGCGACTGACCCTTTCGCCGGCGAACGACTGAAACTGTCACCTTTCCACCCGCGGCAGGCAGAACTCAACATCCGCGACGCCTGGGGGGCCTGGAACGGCTACAAGTTTGCCGAGTATTACTACGATGCGGAGTACGAGTACTTCTGCATCCGCAACCAGTGCGGCACGTACGATGTCTGCCCGATGCAGAAGTACGAGATCAGGGGCAGAGACGCCGAGGCGATGCTCAACCGCATGGTCACCAGGGACGTGGCGAAGCTCGGAATCAACCGGGTGGCTTATTCCGTCTGGTGCACGGACGAAGGCCGAATCATCGACGACGG